>CBRG010000210.1 GCA_000470535.1 Streptomyces sp. AW19M42 | reverse complement strand
GCCCTGCCTCTTCCGCTCCGGCCCCCCCCGTCGCGTACACCCCCCACTCCGGATCACACGAGAGCGCCGCCGCCAACAAGGCGTTCTTCGAGGCGGTCGCGAAGTCGGTGGCCGAGAAGCGGGCCGCCCACCCGGGCGTCCAGTCGGTCACCATCGTCTACAGCACCACCAACGCCCCCAGCTTCCGCACCCAGATAGCCAACAGCGCGCAGATCTGGAACAGCTCGGTCTCGAACGTCCACTTGCAGGAGGGGTCCAACGCCGACTTCACCTACTACGAGGGCAACGACCCGGCCGGCTCGTACGCCAGCACCGACGGACACGGCAACGGCTACATCTTCCTCGACTACGCGCAGAACCAGCAGTACGACTCGACCCGCGTCACGACTCACGAGACCGGGCACGTGCTCGGCCTGCCGGACGACTACTCGGGTCCGTGCAGCGAGCTGATGTCGGGCGGCGGCCCCGGCCCGTCCTGCACCAACCCGTATCCGGACACCAATGAGCGCAACCAGGTGAACTACCTCTGGCAGAACGGCTTCGCAGCCGTGCTCGCCCGCAGCGGTTCCTGACCACAAGCCATGGACAGGGGCCACCCCGCAGGACGGGGTGGCCCCTGTCTGTGCGCGCGAAGGCCTGACTGAGCTCAGGGCTTCGCGCGTTCGCCCGGCGCTGTCAGCGGCTCAGTTCGGTACGGACGAGGGCCAGCAGTTCGTCATCCGTCATCCCGAGCTCACGGGCGCCACCGACCATCTCGCGTACCCGGTCCAGCAGCCTGGCACGGTGCGGGGAGACGCCCGCGGCGACCATCGCGCCGCGCCCCCGGCGCAGTTCGATCAGCCCCTCCTCGCGCAGCCGCTGGTAGCCGCGCAGCGCCGTGTGCACATTGACGCCCAGTGAATCCGCGAGGACCCGGGCGGCGGGCAGCCGCTCACCCGGGCCGACCGTCCCGTCGGCTACGGCACGGCGTACACAGGCCGCGATCTGGTCGCCGAGCGGCACGGTGGAGGTGGGATCGACCCGGAAAAGCATGGTCATTTTTCCGTTCGACGCTGATCGACCAGGGTGTTGAGAAGTGCTGCGGCGGTCTCCGAGTCCTCGACGGTCACCGCGAACTGCCGTCCACCGGCCAGGTCCGCCACGATTCCCTCACCGGACCGGATCATGACTCCGGTACGGCCGGGCTGGATCCGGTAGCCCCAGCCGCCGTACTCGGCCAGGGGGTTGATCTTACGGCTGCCCGCCGCCTCGATCCGGTCGAGCGGGATTCTTATCCGCGGCCACGGCAGCACCCCGGAGACCGTGAGGCCGCGCCGGTCCACCGTTACGTACGGACGGGCGAAGACCGCGAGGAGCACGCCGATCACGAAAGCCGGAATCGCCGCGATCCAGTCGGCGGTGAACAGCAGGACGATCCCGACTCCGAGCGCGACGAGCGGGACCAACGGCAGCCACCAGGTCCCGGCATTGCGCGCCCACCCCGCGATCTCCCCGTCGGCCAGTTCGATCCGTTCGACGCCACCGGCCGGGCGGCGGACGGCGGGGGCCGCTTCCCGGGGAAAGAGCGCGGCGAGCAGCAGACCGAGGCCGAAGGCGAGCACGGCGGCTCCCAGGCCCACGGCCAGGTGCCACAGCGGGAACGAGACGCCCAGCGCCCGGCCCTGCGCGTCCTGGGCGGCATCGACGTTGACGAACAGGACGGCCGCCATCAGGTAGCCGAGGCCTCCGGCGACGGCATAGCCACTGGCGACGACCCTCCCGTACGAGCGGCCGGTGTACTTCCCCGCGACCGCCATCAGGACCCCCAGGGCGCCGATCCCGGCGAACAGCACTACGACGACGGCGATGTACGAACCACGGCTCGCATGGTCGTCCACCTGTCCGTTGCCGACGAAGTGGCTGGCTATCTGCGCGGGCAGGCGGTCACGCCAGGTTGCGAACAGGATGAGGTCGGCAGCGAGGGCGAGCACGAACGGCAGCGCGGCAAAGCCCACACGGCCGACACTTCCACGGTTCATAGAAACCTCCATTGTTTGCATGTTAATAGAACAATGGAGGTGCGGCAATGACGTCGGGTCAACAAGCGCAATGCGGAGCCCGCCTGACGGTGACGCACTGTCAGGCGGGCTCGGTGATGGTCCGGTACGGGGGGGTGAGTCCGTCAGGCCGGTCGGCCGTTCGGGCCTCAGGCGGTCAGGCGGTCAGGCCAGTTCGAGGGGGAACGCTCCGCGGTGTCCGGTGCCCGCACCGGCCGTCGGCCTGGGCTCGAACTCCGGGCAGCTCCAGGTCTCCTGGACGAATCCGCTGCGCCGGTCCCAGAGATCGAGGACATCGCCCTGCCCGTCCGCCCCCCGGTAGGCCTCCTTGGCACCCCGGAAGCAGGCGAGGCCGCCGGAGAGCCCACGGCCGGGCGCCGGGAAGTAGTCCGAGAAGGCACAGGCGATACAGGTCTGGAGCCGGACCCCGGGCGGGAGGACCCGCTGGATGGTGGCGAGCGCGGAGCCGAAGTCGCTCTCGGCCCGGTGGGACCGGAAGCCCGCTCCGCCGAACTGCAGCTCCAGGTAGAGGTACGGGTCCGGCCGGCGCAGGGACAGCAGGCAGCTGAGCCGCGCCTGCTCGGGCACCCCGTCCGCGACGACCGGGAACGGCAGGTCCCATTCCAGGACGCAGTCGTTGAGCACCCCGTCCGCCAGGGTGAACGTCTCACCCTGGTCCGGCGTGCCCGCCGCGGGGCGGAGGTCATCGAAGCTCTCGCCCTCGAAGTCGACTCCCCGGATACGGAGGCGGAGTTGCTGTCCGTCGGTGGTGAGGATGACGGCATCGGATCCCTGCCGGTCCCGGTACCACCCTGCCCACGACTCATCTGTCATGGGCAGGGACTGTAGCCCGTGCCTCGGACACTCCTCCTGCCGCCCTCCACTTCCCCGCGCGACGCCTGTGACCTCGGCTGATCAACGGCCTATCGCGTCACGCCCTTCACTCCCTCGCTCCTTCACTCCTTCACTCCCTCGCTCAGTGGGTCCGGCGGGTGACGAACTCCGCCAGGGCCAGGAGGTCGCCCGCCGCGGACAGGTCGGGCACCGCGCGGGACAGGTGGTGCACGGCCCGCGCCATCCGGTCCGCGGCGCAGACCTGCGCCCAGTCGCGGCCGCCCGCCCGGTCGACGGCGTCGGACGCGCGACTCACCTCACCGACGGCGTTCATCGCGCCGCGGTAGAGCGCGGCCAGTTCCGCGGCCGCCGGGGTGCCGGAGGTGAGCGCGGCGACCACGGGCAGCGACTTCTTGTGGGCGGCGAGATCGGCCCCGACCGGCTTCCCGGTCTGGGCCGGGTCGCCCCAGATGCCGATGAGGTCGTCGATGAGCTGGAAGGCCAGCCCGGCCTCCCGGCCGAAACCGTCCATGGCCCCGACGGCACGCTCGTCGGCGCCCGCGTAGAGCGCACCCAGTGCGCAGGCGCAGCCGAGCAGAGCACCCGTCTTGGCCGTGGCCATGGTGAGGCACTCGTCCAGCGTGACCTCCTCCGGGCCCCGTTCCTCGAAGGCACAGTCGGCCTGCTGGCCGGCGCACAGCTCGATGACGCAGGTCGACAGCCGGGCCGAGGCGCGCGGCGACACCGCTCGGGCGTCCTCGGCCAGCAGCCGCTGGGCGAGGGCCAGCATCGCGTCGCCCGCGATGACGGCGTCCGGAATGCCGAACACCGTCCAGGCGGTGGCGCGGTGACGGCGGGTCCGGTCCTCGTCGATGACGTCGTCGTGCAGCAGGGTGAAGTTGTGGGCCAGCTCCACGGCGACGGCCGCCCGCACGGCGTCCCTGGGGTCGCCCCCGAGCGCCCGGGTGGCGGCCAGCACGAGGGCCGGCCTGATCGCCTTGCCCGCACCGCCGTCGGCCGGGCTTCCGTCGGCGTGCTGCCAGCCGAAGTGGTACATGGCGACGCGCCGGATCGATCCGGGCAGCGAGGCGACCGCCGCCCGCAGGTGGGGGTCGACGAGGGATCGGGTGTACTCCAGAAGAGCCGCGGCCTCGTTGCCCTCGGTCGCGGCGTCGGTACGGGTCATGGTCAATCGGTCACCCCGGTCGTTGCCGTCCCGGCCCGGACGCTGTCGCTCCGGGCCGGGACGTGGGTGGTTGCTGTGGCTACTGGGAAGCGCGGCGCGTGCCGGGAAGCGGGGTCCGCCCGTGGCGGCCTGGACCCGCTCCCGGCACGGCCTAACGCCAGCGGCTTACCTCGACGTTCTCCAGGACACCGAGGGCGTCCGGTACCAGTACGGCCGCCGAGTAGTAGGCCGTCACGAGGTAGGAGATGATCGCCTGCTCGTCGATCCCCATGAAGCGGACCGACAGGCTGGGCTCGATCTCGTCGGGGATGCCCGTCTGCTGGAGTCCGACGACGCCCTGCTCGGCCTCACCGGTCCTCATGCAGATGATCGAGGTGGTGCGGGCGTCGCTGACCGGGATCTTGTTGGACGGGAAGATCGGAACCCCGCGCCAGGACGCGACGCGGTGACCGCCGACGTCCACGCTCTCCGGGACCAGGCCGCGCTTGCTGCACTCCCGGCCGAAGGCGGCGATGGCCCGGGGGTGGGCCAGGAAGAGCTTCGATCCGCGGCGGCGTGAGAGCAGTTCGTCCATGTCGTCCGGGCCGGGCACGCCGTCGTGGGGCTGGAGCCGCTGGCCGTAGTCGCAGTTGTTGAGCAGGCCGAACTCGCGGTTGTTGATCAGCTCGTGCTCCTGGCGCTCGCGCAGCGCCTCGACCGTCAGCCGCAACTGCTGCTCGGTCTGGTTCATCGGCTGGTTGTACAGGTCGGCGACCCGGCTGTGGACCTTCAGCACGGTCTGCGCGACGCTCAGTTCGTACTCGCGGGGCGCGGCGTCGTAGTCGACGTACGTGTGCGGGACGACTGCCTCCCCGACATGTCCCGCGGACAGGTCGATCGCCGCCTCGCCGTAGTTGTTGGTGCGCTGCTGCGGGATGGCCAGCAGTCCGGCGAGATGCTCGCGCAGCGAGTCGGACCGCTCCGCGAGGTTGAGCACATCGGCTCGCCGCAGCGTCAGTACGGTGCAGTTCGTGACGGCGCGGGCCGTGTACTCCCAGAGGGCGTCCCCCTCGATGAGGGCGTGGTCGCCGAAGTAGGCCCCGTCGGCATGCACCCCGAGCACCGTCTCGTCCCCGTAGGGGCCGGTGCCGATCTTCTCCACCTTGCCGTGTGCCAGCAGGAAGACCCGGTCCGCCGCGTCACCGGCCGTGGCCAGGAGCTGCCCGGCGGGAACGTCACGCTGCTCGCACCTCCGGGCCAGCTCGGCGAGCGCCTCCTCGTCCCCGAAGTCCCGCAGGGCCGGGAGTTCACCGAGCTCGGCGGGGATGACCGCCACCCGGTCACCGGTCTGCACGAAGGCCACCCGGCCGTCGCCGACCGAGTAGCTCAGCCTGCGGTTCACCCGGTATGTGCCGCCCTGCACCTGGACCCACGGAAGCATCTTCAGCAGCCACCGTGAGGTGATCTCCTGCATCTGCGGGGCGGACTTGGTGGTCGTCGCGAGGTTCCGCGCGGCTGCCGTGCCAAGACTCTGCTGCGGCGGCACCTGCGCGTTCTGAACCTCTTCACCAACGGACATCTGACGTCCTCTCGATCATCGGCTGACCTGCTGAAGAAGCCTTTCAGCACGTGCCTCGGCGCGCCATTACACAAAAGAGTGTGACTAATCGGGCTTTGGGCTGGGCACAACGCTGCGCGATGCCCGCGGAGCGGTTAACTTGCAGCCACCTTCCGGCTCCGCCCCGCGGACGGTTCGCCCGCCCGGGCTTCCGCCCCGGCCAGTACGTCTCGGTGCGGTGCGAACTCCCGGACGGTGCACGCCAGATACGCCAGTACAGCCTCTCCTGCGCCCCGGGCTCCCCGATCCGCTCGATCACCGTCAAGCGGTTGCACGGCGACCGCTCCCCGCCGACCACACCACGCTCACCGGCAGACTCCCCGACGCCGCGGCGCACTTCTGGTCAGAGACCCCCGAACCGGGCCGCCCCGAGAGCCGCACGGGGCTGGTCGACCTGACGGCCCGGCCGTTCCGTCCGGCACCCACGCCTCCCTGTGCGGCCCACTGCCCTTCGTGCGGTCCGTACGCACCCAGCTGCTCACCAAGGGAGTCGCCGCCGACATCCACTACGAGGTGTTCGGCCCCGACCTGTGGCTCGCCAGGGCTGACCCGGGCTCCTCGCTCGCGGAATTGACCGGATCGGCTCGCACACCGCCCGAACACAGTCCCGTCAACAGCCCAAGACTGGCTCGGGGCCCTGTTCGCCGGGTACAAGCGCTCTACGGGCATATCTCCCCCACGCGCAAAGGAGTCGGCCATGTCGTCACCCATGTCCGCGAGCACCTTCCTCGCCGCCCTGAAGGACGAGGGGCTCACCGTCGTGCAGGTAGGCGACTGGCGAACCCACAATCGCAACCAGCAGGGCGACTGGGGCCCGGTCAACGGCGTGATGATCCATCACACCGTCACCAAGGGCACCGCAGCCACCGTCCAGATCTGCCGCGACGGCCACAGCGACCTGCCGGGGCCGCTGTGCCACGGCGTCATCGCCAAGGACGGCCGGGTCCACCTGGTCGGCTACGGCCGGGCCAACCACGCCGGCCTCGGCGACGACGACGTGCTGCGCGCCGTCGTCGCGGAGAAGAGCCTGCCGCCGGACAACGAGGCCAACACCGACGGGAACCGGCACTTCTACGGCTTCGAGTGCGAGAACCTCGGTGACGGACAGGACCCCTGGCCCGACGTCCAGCTCGAAGCCATCGAGAAGGCCGCGGCCGCGGTCTGCCGCCATCACGGGTGGACCTCCAAGTCCGTCATCGGGCACCTGGAGTGGCAACCGGGCAAGGTCGACCCGCGTGGCTTCACCATGGCCGACATGCGGGCCCGGATCCACGACCGCATGAAGTAGCCGCCCGGGGCACGTCCCCAGTCGGGCGCGTCCACGATCCGGGGCACGTCCACAGGCGGGCGCGTCCACAATGGGGACATGCCCGCCACACCGCCCGGACCGCCCGGCCTCTCCCGGCTGCGGCCGGTGCTTCCGTCACCCCTGGAGCCGGCCGAGGACGACCGCTTCGGCCGGTACGGCGTACGGCTGCTGCTCAAGCGCGACGACCTGATCCACCCGGATCTGCCGGGCAACAAATGGCGCAAGCTCGCCCCCAACCTGCTCGCCGCCGCCGGACGTCCCGTGCTGACGTTCGGCGGGGCGTACTCCAACCACCTGCGGGCCACCGCCGCCGCGGGCCGGCTGCTCGGCTTCCGTACCGTCGGCGTCGTCCGCGGTGACGAGCTGGCCCACCGGCCGCTCAACCCCTCGCTGGCGAAGTGCGCCGCCGACGGGATGCGGCTGCACTTCGTGGACCGTGCGACCTACCGCGCCAAGGCCGATCCAGAGGTCCTGGCCGGGCTGCTGAGCGCCCACGGGGCGTGCGAGGTCATCCCGGAGGGTGGCAGCAACGCCCTGGCCGCACAGGGCTGCACAGAGCTCGGGCGCGAGCTGCGGGGGCGGGCCGACGTGGCCGCTGTGGCCTGCGGCACTGGCGGCACCCTCGCGGGCCTCGCCGCCGGGCTCGCGCCGGGGCAGCGCGCGCTCGGCGTCCCGGTCCTGCGCGGCGGCTTCCTGGGCGACGCGGTACGCGACCTCCAGCGGGAGGCGTTCGGCGGGCCGGCCGGCGGCTGGTCCCTGGACGAGCGGTTCCACTTCGGCGGCTACGCCCGTACCACCGACGCCCTGCACGCCTTCGCGGACGACTTCGAGGACCGGCACGGGCTGCCGGTGGAGCGGCTCTATGTGGCCAAACTCCTCTACGCGCTCACGACGCTGGCCGGGGAGGGCGCGTTCCCCGCCGGAAGCTCGGTCGCCGCCGTGATCACCGGTCGCCCGGAGCCGGCGGAACCGCCCGGCGCCCCTCAGTCCGACTCCTCCCGGTAGGCCGCCGCCTCCTCCAGGTCGAGGCGCCTGAGCAGGGTCCGCATCATCTCGTCGTCGATGCCGCGCTCGTCCCGCAGCCGCACGAAGACCTCGCGCTCCGCCTCGATCATCTCGCGGGCGAGGCGCCGGTAGGTGTCGTCCGCCGACTCCCCCGTCACCGGGTTCGACGCCCCCAGCCGCTCCCACACGGCGTTGCGGCGCCGCTCCAGAACGGTGCGCAGCCGGTCGGTGAGCGGCTGCGGCAGCCGGTTGCGCTCGTCGTCGAGCAGCTCCTCCAGCCGCGCCTCCGCGGCCACGGACGCCTCGCTCTGCGCCTGCGCCTCCGCGAGGGTCTCCGCCTTCCGGTCGCGCCCCGGGAGCCTCAGGACGCGCACCAGGAGCGGCAGGGTGAGCCCCTGGATGACCAGGGTGCCGATGACCGTGGTGAACGTCAGGAAGAGCACCAGGTTGCGGGCCGGGAAGTCCGCGCCGTCGGCCGTGACCATCGGGATGGAGAACGCGATGGCCAGCGAGACGACGCCTCGCATCCCGGCCCATCCGACGATGAGCGGCGCGGTCCAGTCGGTCTCGGGTTCGCGGTCCCTGATGCGTTTCGACAGCCACCGGGGCAGATAGGTCGCCGGATAGACCCAGATGAACCGGACCACGACGACCGCCAGGAACACCGCCACGGCGTACCAGAGGGCGTCCGCGACGGCGTACGTACCGAGCCCCTTCAGTACGAAGGGCAGCTGGAGACCGATCAGCGCGAAGACCGCGGACTCCAGGACGAAGGCGACCATCTTCCAGACGGCCGCCTCCTGGAGCCTGGTCGCGAAGTCGACCTGCCAGGACCGGTGGCCCAGGTAGAGCGCGACGACGACCACCGCGAGCACTCCGGAGGCGTGCACCCGCTCCGCGGCCGCGTACGCCACGAAAGGGATCAGGAGCGACAGGGTGTTCTGGAGCAGCGCCTCCTTGAGGTGCGTACGGAGCCAGTGCAGCGGCACCATGAGCACCAGGCCGACGGCGACGCCGCCGACCGACGCGAGGAAGAACTCCCCGATCCCGGCGCCCCAGCTCATTCCCTCGCCCACGGCCGCCGCGAGGGCCACCTTGTACGCGGTGATCGCGGTCGCGTCGTTCACCAGGGACTCGCCCTGGAGGATCGTCGTGACCCTGGCGGGCAGGCCGACCCGGCGGGCGATGGCCGCGGCCGTCACCGCGTCCGGCGGGGCGATCACGGCGCCCAGCACCAGCGCGGCGGTGAGCGGCAGATCGGGCACCAGCCGGTATGCCAGCCAGCCGACCGCGACGGTCGCGAACAGCACGTAGCCGACGGAGAGCAGCGCGACGGGGCGGAGGTTGGCCCGCAGGTCGAGGTAGGAACTGTCGACGGCGGCGGTGTAGAGCAGCGGTGGCAGCAGGAGCGGCAGCACGATGTGCGCGTTCAGGGTGTACGTCGGCACCCCCGGCACGTAACTGCCGATCAGCCCCATGGCCACCAGCAGCAGCGGGGCCGGCACCGGGGTGCGGCGGGCCAGCCCCGCCACCGCCGCGCTCGCCGCGACCAGTGCCACCAGTGGCAACGCGTCCATCTCACGGTCCTCGCATCCGTCGTAACCTGGCAATCATGAGTGAGTGCCCGCACGTATCAGATCTGCCGCGCCCCGAGCCCGCACCCCTCAGCGAGTTCTGTCTCGAATGCCGGGCAGCGGGCACCCACCCCGTGCAGCTGCGGCTCTGCCTGGTCTGCGGCCACGTCGGCTGCTGCGATTCGTCACCGATGCAGCACGCCACGACGCACTTCAAGGAGACCGGTCATCCGGTGATGCGGAGCTTCGAACCCGGCGAAAGCTGGCGTTGGTGCTTCGAGCACGGTTCGATCGTCTGACGTCTGGGTACGTCAAACCGGCGCCTGTTGTTCGTAATTGACCGCCGCAGACCTCTAGCCACTGTCTGTACTCATGGGCTTACCATGAGTGACAGTTATGGGACGGGGTCTTGGCGACACGGCATCATGGATCGCGATAGCGTCGCCGGACCAAGAACCGAAGACGTACCGCATGGCTCCGGGGCACTCTTCCCGGATCCTCGAATGAGTTTGTGCCACCTTGGAGGTGAGGGTGTCCCAGATCGCAGGCGAGCCCGGGAATCAGGACTTCGTAGAGGTCCGGCTGCCCGCTGCGGGTGCCTACCTGTCGGTGCTGCGTACGGCCACGGCCGGCCTCGCAGCGCGCTTGGACTTCACCCTCGACGAGATCGAGGATCTTCGCATCGCGGTCGACGAGGCCTGCGCGATCCTGCTTCAGCAGGCCGTGCCCGGCTCCGTCCTCAGCTGCGTCTTCCGTCTCATCGACGACTCACTTGAGGTGACGGTATCGGCACCCACCACGGACGGGCGGGCCCCGGAGCGTGACACCTTCGCCTGGACGGTGCTCTCGGCACTGGCGGGGAAGGTCGAGTCCACGGTCGCCGATGACCGGACGGTCAGCATCAGCCTGTACAAACAGCGCGGCGCGGGACCCGGGCCGGCGTGAGCAACGGGAACGGGGACGGTCCTGTGCGGGACGAGACGATCCGACCAGGGGTGGTGCACGCGGCAGGCATCCCGGACCAGCAGGCCCTGACTCATCCGGTGGATGAGGCGGACCTGCCCCGTGCGGTGGACGGGGCGGACGGGCCTGCCGGCCGTACGGTCGCGGTGGAGCAGTCGCAGGCGGAGCGGGCAGGCCAGATGAGCGAGCACAGGCACCACGATCCACACGACCGCAGCGGAGCGCGGGCTTTGTTCATCGAGCTGGGCAAGCTCCCCGAGGGCTCGCCCGAGAAGGCCGAACTGCGCAATCGGCTGGTCCGGATGCATCTGCCGCTCGTGGAGCACCTGGCCCGGCGGTTCCGCAACCGGGGCGAGCCGCTGGACGATCTGACCCAGGTCGCGACGATCGGTCTGATCAAGTCGGTGGACCGGTTCGATCCGGAGCGGGGTGTCGAGTTCTCGACGTACGCCACGCCCACGGTCGTCGGTGAGATCAAGCGCCATTTCCGCGACAAGGGCTGGGCGGTGCGGGTGCCGCGCCGCCTCCAGGAGCTGCGGCTGTCGCTGACCACGGCGACTGCGGAGCTGTCCCAGCAGCACGGCCGTTCGCCCACGGTGCACGAGCTGGCGGAGCGGCTCGGCATCTCGGAGGAGGAGGTGCTGGAGGGGCTGGAATCGGCCAATGCCTACAGCACGCTCTCCCTGGATGTGCCGGACACGGACGACGAGTCCCCCGCGGTCGCGGACACGCTCGGCTCCGAGGACGAGGCGCTGGAGGGCGTCGAGTACCGGGAGTCGCTCAAGCCGCTGCTGGAGGACCTGCCGCCACGAGAGAAGCGGATTCTGCTCCTCCGGTTCTTCGGCAACATGACCCAGTCGCAGATCGCGCAGGAGGTCGGCATCTCACAGATGCACGTCTCGCGGCTACTGGCCCGCACGCTGGCCCAACTGCGCGAGCGGCTGCTCGTCGAGGAGTAGCCGGACGGTGCAGGCGGCCCAGGGAGACCGGTGGCCGCCTGCACCCCGGTTCATGCGTACGCGTCAGGCGGCGGTGTCCCTGCCGGGCTCCGCGTCGGGCTCCGCGCCCGGCCGGCGGATCCCCAGGGCGCCGATCGTCGTCGGCCTGGCCAGCTGGTACAGCGCCGTCAGCGACACCGCCGCCAGGACGATCCCTGCCGGGATCAACATGCCCTGGGACCGCAGCAGCGTCCACGCCACCGGCAGCGCGATGATCTGGGTGATGAGGGCGGGCCCTCGGCTCCAGCTGCGCCGCAGCAGCAGTCCACGGGCGGCGAACAGCGGGATCAACCCGAGCGCGATCAGCGTCAGACCGCCCATTTCGGCCTGCTGCGGGCTTTCGGGGCGGCCGAGCAGCCCCATGACCAGCATGTAAATTCCGCCGATGACGAGTGCCGCACCCTCCAGGGCGTTGAGTCCGGCCACGAGCGTGATCCTGGCCGGCTTCGGCGGTTCGGCCAGAGGCATCGACGAGGGCGCGTTCTCCTGAGTACTCACCCATGCAGGTTGGCACCCCGGAGCCGCGATTGCGAAGCCGGGGTCACGGATCCACCGGAACGCGGCGGGTTCGATCGGCCCACCGCACCCGCGCCGTCACCCTGCGTGAAGGCCTTCGGGCAGGACTTCGGGCAGGACTTCGGGCAGGACTTCAGGCCGATACCCCGCGGTAGGTAGTCTGGCGGTCATGCGCGCACTTCTTGTGGTCAATCCAGCTGCCACCACCACCAGTGCCCGCACCCGTGATGTGCTCATCCACGCGCTGGCCAGCGAGATGAAGCTGGAGGCCGTGACCACCGAGTACCGCGGGCACGCCCGCGACCTGGGGCGCCGGGCCGCCGACAGCGACGACATCGACCTCGTGGTGGCGCTCGGCGGTGACGGCACGGTCAACGAGGTCGTGAACGGCCTGCTGCACAACGGCCCCGACATCGACAACCTGCCGAAGCTCGCCGTCGTCCCCGGCGGCTCCACCAATGTCTTCGCGCGCGCCCTCGGGCTGCCCAACGACGCGGTGGAGGCGACCGGCGCCATCCTGGACGCACTGGCCAACCGAACGGAACGCACCGTCGGACTCGGTCTGGCGGCCGGCACCCCGGGCACGGAGGACGAATCCGTGCCGGAACGCTGGTTCACCTTCTGCGCCGGTCTCGGATTCGACGCGGGTGTCATCGGCCGGGTCGAACAGCGACGGGAACAGGGAAAGCGGTCGACCCATGCGCTGTACGTCCGCCAGGTACTGCGCCAATTCCTTGAGGAACCGCACCGGCGGCAGGGAATGATCACGCTCGAAGTGCCCGGACAGGAACCGGTCACCGATCTCGCGCTCTCCATAATCTGCAATACGGCACCCTGGACCTACCTGGGGAATCGCCCGATGTACGCCTCCCCGAAGGCCTCGTTCGACACCGCCCTGGACGTCCTCGGCCTGCAGCGACTGTCGACGGCCGCGGTCACCCGCTACGCGACCCAGCTGCTCACTTCCAGCCCCGAGAAGGGGCCGCGCGGTAAGCACGCGGTTTCACTGCATGACCTCACAGACTTCACCTTGCATTCAAAGGCTCCACTACCCTTCCAGATGGACGGTGACCACCTGGGGGTGCGTACAAGTGTGACGTTCACAGGCGTACGCCGTGCACTGCGTGTGATTGTGTGAGTGGAAGGGACCAAAGTCCTTTAACTCGAACGTTTGGACTGGCTTCCACCCTCTAGAAGTACGGCTGTGACCTAGCCGACACCGAGGAATCAAAAAAAACTTTCCTGTAGGGGTTGTATCCGCCGCCGAGGTTTGCGAATCTCTACATGGCGATCGGGACGGCCCGCAACAACGGCCTCCACTGAGAGCCAGAACCCCTCCTCACTTCAGGACCACAACCAGTTCATCTGGGCGTCGGCCCGACACCTGCGGGGGGATTCGTGAAAGCGTTCACATTCACAAGCCACAGTACGTATACCAAGGAGAGGTAGCAGCCATGGACTGGCGTCACAACGCCGTTTGTCGTGAGGAAGACCCGGAGCTGTTCTTCCCCATCGGCAACACCGGTCCTGCGCTGCTGCAGATCGAGGAAGCCAAGGCCGTCTGCCGTCGCTGCCCCGTCATGGAGCAGTGCCTGCAGTGGGCGCTTGAGTCCGGCCAGGACTCGGGCGTCTGGGGTGGCCTCAGCGAGGACGAGCGCCGCGCAATGAAGCGCCGCGCCGCTCGCAACCGGGCGCGCAACGCCAGCGCCTGACCGACGCCACCGCTACGAACCTGAGCCCGGCGGCGCGTACAGAGCGTACGCATCACCCCGCCCTCCCCCGAGTCGCAGCGCGCAGTACCCCCGAAGCGCATGCTTGACCAGAGAGCCCGGACCGTTCACCAACGGTCCGGGTTCTCTGCTGTGCCAGCCGCCCCGAGCGGCGGCGGCTGCTGTTTCTCGGCTGCTTGACGGCTACCTGACGACTACTTGTCGGCGCGGACCGGGATGTCGAGGATGACCTGGGTGCCGCGTTCCGGCGCCGGCACCATGCCGAACGTCCCGCTCAACTCGCCCTCCACCAGTGTCCGCACGATCTGGAGCCCCAGATTGCCGGTGCGCTGCGGGTCGAACCCCTCGGGCAGACCGCAGCCGTCGTCCTGGACGGTGATCAGCAGCCGCGCCTCCGTGGGCGAACCACCCCGGACCGCGGAGACGTCGACCGTCCCCGACTCGGCGACACCGAAGGCGTGCTCCAGGGCGTTCTGCAGCACCTCGGTGAGGACCATCGCCAGCGGAGTGGCCACTTCCGCGTCCAGGACGCCGAAGCGTCCCGTCCGGCGGCAGGTCACCTTGCCCGGCGAGATCTCCGCGACCATGGCGATGACCCGGTCCGCGATCTCGTCGAACTCCACCCGCTCGTCCAGATTCTGGGACAGCGTCTCATGCACGATGGCGATCGAACCGACGCGCCGTACCGCCTCGTTGAGCGCCTCGCGGCCCTGTTCCGAGTCCATCCGGCGCGCCTGCAGCCGCAACAAGGCCGCCACCGTCTGGAGGTTGTTCTTCACCCGGTGGTGGATCTCCCGGATGGTGGCGTCCTTGGTGATCAACTCGCGCTCGCGGCGGCGCAGTTCCGTGACGTCGCGGAGCAGGACCAGGGAGCCGATCCGGACCCCCTTGGGCTTGAGCGGGATCGCCCGGAGCTGGATCACCCCGCCCGTGCACTCGACCTCGAACTCACGGGGCGCGTAACCGCTGGCCAGTTTGACCAGTGCCTCGTCCACCGGACCCCGGGAGGGCGCGAGTTCGGCGGTGATCCCGCCGAGGTGCTGTCCGACCAGGTCGGAGGCGAGGCCGAGGCGGTGGTAGGCGGAGAGGCCGTTGGGGCTGGCGTACTGGACGACGCCGTCCGCGTCGAGCCGGACCAGCCCGTCCCCGACCCGCGGCGAGGCGTCCATGTCGACCTGCTGGCCGGGGAACGGGAAGGACCCGGCGGCGATCATCTGGGCCAGGTCGGAGGCGGACTGGAGATAGGTGAGCTCCAGCCGGGACGGGGTGCGGACGGTGAGCAGGTTGGTGTTGCGGGCGATCACGCCGAGCACCCGGCCCTCCCGCCGTACGGGGATCGACTCGACCCGTACCGGAACCTCCTCGCGCCACTCCGGGTCGCCCTCGCGCACGATCCGGCCCTCGTCCAGTGCCGCGTCCAGCAGCGGGCGGCGGCCGCGCGGCACCAGATGGCCGACCATGTCGTCCTGGTAGGAGGTGGGGCCGGTGTTGGGCCGCATCTGGGCGACGGACACGTAGCGGGTGCCGTCGCGGGTGGGGACCCAGAGGACCAGGTCGGCGAAGGAGAGGTCGGAGAGCAGCTGCCACTCCGAGACCAGCAGATGGAGCCACTCGAGGTCGGTGTCACTCAGGGCGGTGTGCTGGCGGACGAGGTCGTTCATGGAGGGCACGCGTGCGAGCGTACCCGTGGATGCGGACAGGTACCGAACCGGACGGCCCGGCACTCCGTGTGGGAGGAAGGACCGGAAAATACCGTGCCGCATGGATGGACAGGCATGAATGGTCTAGTCCACAATGCAGAAGACAGAGCCTCCGCTCTCCCCGCACAGGAGAGCGGAACGAGGTACCCGCGCTCTCTGCCCTGACTGCGCCGGTACCTCTCCCAGGCCGGGGGCACCGCACACCGCCGGCCGGGCCGACCGCCTCCGGGCGGTCTTACTCCGGGCTGCGGTGCTGGTCGGGCTGAGGGTCCCGGCCCGGCGCCGTGGCCCGCGGGTGTTTCCGGGGGTGCTCTCAGCGCGTTTCTGTGACCTTCGCCAGCGCGCGCGGGGCGTCCGGGTCCTGGCCCCGGGCGATCGTCACCTCGTACGCCAGCATCTGCAGCGGCAGGATCTCCAGGATCGGCTGGACCTCCTCCGCGACCCCGGCGGTCGGCAGCACGAAGCCCGCGGAGGCCGCTTGCACCTGGGCCTTCGGGCCGACCACGAAGAGGTCGGCGCCCCGCCCGCGCAGCCGGTCGAGCACCGGCTGGAGGGCCTCGCCGCCCCGGCCGTCGGTGACCACGGCGATCACCGGGGAGATGTTGTCGACCATGGCGAGGGGGCCGTGCAGCAGATCGGCGCCGGAGTAGGAGAGAGCGGGGATGTAGCTCGTCTCCATCAGCTTCAGGGCGGCTTCCTTGGCCGTGGGATAGCCGTAGCCGCGCGAGGTGATGACCATGCGCTCGGCGAAGCGGTAGCGCGATGCCAGGGCCTTGACCTCGCCCTTGCGGGCCAGGACCGCCTCGGCCAGCTCCGGCAGGACCGCGGCCGCCGCACCGTCGCCGCCGCGCAGCCCCTCCACGAACAGGTACAGCGACAGCAGCGAGGCGGTGTACGTCTTGGTGGCCGGCAACGCCTTCTCCGGGCCCGCCAGGATGTCGATGTGGTACTCGGAGACCGCGGCGAGCGGCGAGTCCGGGTTGTTGGTCACGGCCAGCGTCACCGCGCCGGCCTCCCGCGCGGCCTTGGTCGACGCCACCAGGTCGGGCGAGCCGCCGGACTGGCTGACGGTGATGACCAGGACGTCCCTGAGGTCCGGCTTCGCGCCGTACGCGGTGGTGGTGGACATCGAGGCCAGACCGCAGGGCAGCCCGAGCGTGATCTCGATCAGGTACTTCGCGTAGAGCGCGGCGTTGTCCGACGTACCGCGGGCGGTGAGCAGGACGAAGCGCGGCGCGCGCGCCGCGATCTCGGCCGCCACCGCGCGGATGGCGGGGGCTCCGTCGTCGAGGATGCGGCGGAGCATCGCGGGCTGCTCGGCCATCTCGCCGGACATGATCCGGCCGGGCAGCTCGCCCTCGTCTGCCGGGTACGTGGCGGACATGTCTGGTGCCTCCCGGTGGTGTACCGATGCCTCGGCTGGGGCCGACCCAAGTCGAACACGGGGCACCGAGAGGCCGCCAGCGGACGGCACCCGGCGGGATTGCGGACGCGTCGCCCGCCGTTCGCCCGACGGGTGCCCGGGGTCTTCGTCCGCGTGGGCGGGGTCTGCTAGATTAGGGCTTTGATTGGTCTATACCACATGATTCACTCCAGATCGGCAGGCCCCGCGTGGAAG
Organism: Streptomyces sp. AW19M42; assembly: GCA_000470535.1. GTDB lineage: Bacteria > Actinomycetota > Actinomycetes > Streptomycetales > Streptomycetaceae > Streptomyces. The sequence goes on along the minus strand of CBRG010000210.1, from coordinate 2,097 downwards.
TTGTCATCGTCCCGGACGCCAAGGCAGGCGGCGAACTGATCGCGGGGGCCATCGGCGCCCTGCTGAGCCGTAAGCCCGACGCCGTTCTCGGCGTTGCCACCGGCTCGACCCCGCTGCCCATCTACCAGGCACTGGCGGACAAGGTCCGCTCCGGTGCCGTGGACGCCTCGCGCGCCCGCATCTGCCAGCTCGACGAGTACGTCGGGCTGCCGGCGGGCCACCCGGAGTCGTACCGCTCCGTGGTCCTGCGCGAGGTCGTCGAGCCGCTCGGTCTCTCCGAGGCCTCGTTCATGGGCCCCGACGGCTCCGCGAAGGACGTCCAGGCCGCCTGCGAGGCGTACGACAGGGCGCTCGCCGAGGCCGGCGGGGTGGACCTCCAGCTGCTGGGCATCGGCACCGACGGGCACATCGGCTTCAACGAGCCGTGTTCCTCGCTCGCCTCCCGTACCCGGATCAAGACGCTGACCGAGCAGACCCGGGTCGACAACGCGCGCTTCTTCGACAACGACATCACTCAGGTTCCGCACCACGTGATCACCCAGGGCATCGGCACGATCCTGGAGTCCCGCCACCCGATCCTGCTCGCGACGGGCGAGGGCAAGGCCGACGCCGTGGCGGCGACGGTCGAGGGGCCGGTGGCCTCTGTGGTTCCCGCGTCGGCGCTCCAGATGCACCCGCACGCGACGATAGTGGTCGACGAGGCGGCGGCGTCGAAGCTGAAGCTGGCGGACTACTTCCGCGCCACGTATGCGGCGAAGCCGCTGTGGCAGGGTATCTAGTCTTCGGCGGTACGCGAGAGGGGCCGGGCACCTGGTGGTGTCCGGCCCCTCTCGCGTGTGTGCGGGTGCGTCGTGGTGGACGCCTTGTCCTCAATCGCCGGACGGGCTCGGGTTGGACGGGCTGGGGTGTGGCGAGGTGATTGCCTCTGCCGCTGCCAGGCCGCAGACTCGGGCGGCGCCGTGGGTGGCGATGTGGAAGGCTCCCCGGGGTTCCGCCTGGGGGACGCCCATCTCGACCACGATGGTGTCCGCACGCGCCGCCAGGAGGGCGTCCAGGGCCTCCGTCATCCACGGGTGGCGGTGCGCGTCGCGGACGACCGCGACGATGCGCCGGTTCCCCGCGGCCCGCAGCACATCCGCGGCGAGTGTCTCGTGCCCGCTGCCGTAGGTGTCCGTACCGGTGCCCGGCACCAGCCGGGCCAGTTCGGCGGCGACGCCCCAGGGCGTCTCGTCCCCCACCGCGATGTTCGCGACCGGGGTGAGCGCGGCGACGTACGCCGGGCCGGCGAGCGGTTCGGCCGGGCCGGTCACCACGAGCGCGCGGCGGGCCGCGGTCAGGCCGATGTCGGAGCTGATGCCCGTGCTGGCCCCGGTGCCGGGCGCGATCCCCTCCTGCACTGCCGCGCCCGGCTCCGGGACAGCCCCCCTGGCCCGCTGCGTCCAGGACGCGAGGGCCCGTACTCGGGCGGCGGCGTCGGCCAGCCGCTCCTCGGGCAGTTCACCGGAACGGACCGCCGCGACCAGCGCGTCGCGCAGCCGGAGCACCGTGCTGTCGTCGTCGAGGCCGCCGCCGACACAGAGCGCGTCGGCGCCCGCCGCGATCGCGAGGACCGAGCCGCGCTCGATCCCGTACGTCGAGGCGATGGCCTGCATCTCCACGGCGTCGGTGACGATCAGGCCGTCGTAGCCCAGCTCTCCCCGCAGCAGACCGGTGAGGATCTGCGGGCTCAGCGTCGCCGGGCGGTGCGGGTCGAGCGCGGGAAGCAGGATATGCGCGCTCATCACCGATTTGGAACCCGCCGCGATGGCCGCCCGGAAAGGCACCAGTTCGCGGGCGTGCAGGGTTTCCAGGTCCACGTCGATGCGCGGCAGCGCGTGGTGCGAGTCGACCGCGGTGTCGCCGTGCCCCGGGAAGTGCTTGGTGCAGGCGGCGACTCCGGCGGCCTGGAGGCCCTCGACGTACGCGGCGGTGTGCCGGGCGACCAGGTGGGGGTCGGCGCCGAAGGACCGTACGCCGATGACCGGGTTGCCGGGGTTGGAGTTGACGTCCGCGGACGGCGCCCAGTTGAGGTTGACGCCGCAGTCCGCGAGCCGGCGG
>CBRG010000209.1 GCA_000470535.1 Streptomyces sp. AW19M42 | reverse complement strand
GACCGGCCCGGGTGCGGTGGCCGGGCCGTGCGCGATCCGCACCGGCCCGACGACCGCGAGCCGGGCGCCACCGGCCAGGGTGAGCCCGAAGCGTGAGCCGTCCGGTGCGCCGGACACGTCCAGCACCCGCGTGGACCTCAGCCCGCGCAGCACCCAGCGGTCCGCGCCCCGTTCGACGGACGGCCGGTTCACGGCTCCCCGTCGGGCGACGGCCGCGTCGCCGAGGGGCCGTCGCCCTGCGCGATCCCGACCCGCACGCCCGGCCGCAGCCCCCACCTCGCCATCGCGCCGGCCTCGGCCTCGATCACGTGCCGGGCGCGGAGCCGGGGGAGGCCCAGCCGTCCCGGCTTCATCGTGTGCACCGCCACCACGTTCAGCTTCCGGTCCAGATAGGCCACATCGATCGTGAACCGCATGCGGAAGGAGTGCACGCTCCCGCACGGCGTGATCAGCAGCGCGCCCTCGATGCCGTCCTGCCCGAGCAGCCCACGGCTCCGGTGCCGGTACGAGGCCGCGATCCGCAGCGGTATCTCCGTCTCCCGTTCCCCCTCCGAGTCCGCGAACGTGAGCGTTCCACTGCCATTGCGCCATCGGGCCATGTCCATGACGGTAGCGCCAACTGCCGCCTCCCGGGCCTCAATCGCGTGCCGTGGGCCCAGCCCTTAGGGTCGGTGAGGTGTACGCCATGCTGATAGCGGTCGCCGCCCTCTGGGGTGCCGCGACCGGACTGCTGGTCCCGCGCGCCGCCTACCGGTTCTCCGTCGAACCCGAGGACGCGTGGCGGGACGCCTGCCCGGCCGGCCACGCCCTCACCGGGCCGGGCCGCGGCTGGCTCGGCTCCGCGCGCTGCACCGCCTGCGCGGCGGCGGGGGCAACGGTCGCCGTACAGACGGAGACCGCCACGCCCACCGGCACGGACCCGGACACCCGACCGGACGCCTCGCGCGCCAGGCCGTGGAGCCGGGGCGGACCGCGCTACGCGCCCGCCCTCCTCGCACCCGTCGTCTCCGCCCTCGGCTGCGCCGCCGTCGCCGCGACCACCGGGGCCCGTCCCGAGCTCGCCGTATGGCTGCTGCTCGCCCCCGTCGCCGTGCTCCTCGCGGCCATCGACCGCCGCGTCCACCGGCTGCCGGACGAGCTGACGCTGCCGGCCGCCGGGGCGGCCGCCGCCCTTTTGGGCGTCGCCGCACTGCTGCCGGAACACGCCGGCTCCTGGCTGTCCGCGCTGCTCGGCGGCGTCGGCCTCGGCGCCTTCTACCTGCTGCTCTTCCTCGTCAACCCGAACGGAATGGGCTTCGGCGACGTGAAGCTCGCGCTCGCGCTGGGCGTGGTACTCGGCTGGTACGGCTGGGCGGTCGTGTTCGCCGGAGGCTTCGCGGGGTTCCTGTTCGGCGCGGTGTACGGTCTGGCGCTGATGATCGTGCGGCGCGCCGGGCGCAGGACGGGCATCCCGTTCGGCCCGTTCATGATCGCCGGGGCGCTGCTGGGCGTCCTCCTCGGCGGGCTGGCCGCCTGAGCGGCTGCCGGGCGGCCGTTATCCGGTGGCGTGCGGCGGGCTTCGGCTGAGACCATGTCCGGATGTCCGGAACATCTGAAGACCCGTGGTCGGCACAGGCCGCACAGTCGGCGGCCCGGTTCGACGCCCTGGTCGCGGAGGCGGACACCGTCTCCGTCGCGGGCTGGGACTTCTCCTGGCTCGACGGCCGGGCCACGGAGCAGCGGCCCTCCTGGGGCTACGCCCGTGCCATGGGGGAGCGGCTGGGCCGGGCGAGCGCCGCGCTCGACATCCAGACCGGCGGCGGCGAGGTCCTCGCCTCCGCGCCGAAGCTGCCGCCGCTGACCGTCGCCACCGAGTCCTGGCCGCCGAACATCGCCCGTGCCACCGCCCTGCTGCACCCGCTCGGCGCGGCCGTGGTGGCGGACGCGGACGAGCCGCCGCTGCCGTTCGGCGACGAGGCGTTCGACCTGGTCGTCAGCCGGCATCCGGTGACCACCTGGTGGGACGAGATCGCCCGGGTGCTGGCCCCCGGCGGCACGTACTTCTCCCAACAGGTGGGCCCCGCCAGCGTCTTCGAGCTCGTCGAGTACTTCCTCGGCCCGCAGCCGCCGGAGGTACGGGGCAGCCGCGACCCGGAACAGGCGCGCGCCGCCGCTCAGGCGGCCGGTCTCGAAGTCGTCGACCTGCGGCTTGAGCGTCTGCGCACCGAGTTCCTCGACATCGGCGCAGTCGTCTACTTCCTGCGCAAGGTGATCTGGATGGTGCCGGGCTTCACCGTCGAGCAGTACCGGCCGCAACTCGCCGCGCTGCACCGCCGGATCGAGGACGAGGGGCCGTTCGTCGCCCACACGACCCGCTTTCTGGTCGAGGCCCGCAAACCCGGGCGGCCGGTCTCACTCGCGTAGCCCTTCCCGCCCCCGAAGGATGGCACTCTGGTCGCTGAGCGCATGGGGAAGGAGCCAGGCCATGAGGGTCGGCAGCGACGAGGAAGCCACAAGCGGCCCGAGGCAGGGGAACGCCGAATGGCTCAGAGGCGCCCGGATCGTCGGCGTCCTCGGTGTGTTCTACCGCCCCGAGGGCCGGATGGGGGAGCCGGAGGCCGTTGAGTTCCTGCTGTCCGACAGCCAGTCGGTGCTTCTGACCTGCGCCTCGGACGGCACCCTGCACGTCGGCTCCGGCACCTGGCCGCACCTTCCCGACTGGTGCGTACCGGCTGCCCAGTGGGAGTTCGCCACGATGGCGAATCTGCCGCAGCCGCCCGACGGCGGCTGGACGGTGCTGCGTACGGAGGAGCGCCGGGACGACCGGGGCGAGGTCCACGAGGCCGTCATCCGCTGCGAGGGCGGCCGCTTCGTGGTCATCGGCGGGGACACCGTGGGCATCAGGTTCACCCGGGGCCACCGGGGCGCGGCGTCGGCGACCTGACGGCAGGCGGCGGCCGGAATGTGCACGTCCTGTGTGTGTCTCGTGGGTGCCTCGGGTGTCAAGGTGACGCCGCCGGGCGTCCGTGCAGGTCCGGAGGGGCCGGAGGCTCGTATTCCGTGCTCACAACGGAGCCCCGCACATCCGGAGAGTAATTATTTGGCGGCGGTGCACGCAGCAGCACTTACGAAGGGTTATGGTGGAAACCCCCCCTCGGGCCGGTCCGTAACCCCCCCCCCCACGGACCGGCCCGTTTTTTTGTGCCCCGGCGCAACCGAGGCCCGGCAGTCAGGCCCGTCCGGCCCAGATGTTCGTGCCGGCGGTGTCCACGGCGAAGGTGTCGATCTCCTTCAGCTCCGCCGCGGTCAGAGCCGGACCGGCCAGCGTCGCGACGTTCTCCTCCAGCTGCCGCACGCTCGACGCGCCGATCAGGGCCGACGTCATACGGCTGTCGCGCAGCACCCAGTTGAGGGCCAGCTGGGCCAGTGACTGGCCGCGGCCCCGCGCGATGTCGTTCAGCCCGTTGAGCCGGCGCACCACCTCGTCGGAGAGCAGGTCCGGGTTGAGGGACTTGCCCTGGGTGGCGCGCGAACCCTCCGGGATGCCCTTCAGGTACTTGTTGGTCAGCAGCCCCTGGGCCAGCGGCACGAAGGAGATGCAGCCCATGCCGGCCGCCTCCAGCGTGTCCAGCAGCCCGTCCTCCTCCGTCCAGCGGTTGATCATCGAGTAGGACGGCTGGTGGATCAGGGCCGGTACGCCCATCTCCTTGAGCAGCCGGGCCGCCTCCGCGGTCTGCTCGGAGTTGTACGAGGACACCCCGACGTACAGCGCCTTGCCCTGCCGCACGGCGGAGGCCAGGGCCCCCATCGTCTCCTCCAGCGGGGTGTCCGGGTCGAAGCGGTGCGAGTAGAAGATGTCGACGTAGTCGAGGCCCATCCGCTTCAGTGAGGCGTCGAGCGAGGACAGCAGGTACTTGCGTGAGCCCCACTCGCCGTAGGGGCCGGGGTGCATGTCGTACCCGGCCTTGGTGGAGATCACCAGCTCGTCGCGGTAGGGGGCGAAGTCCTGCCGGAAGAGCTTCCCGAAGTTGAGCTCGGCGGAGCCGGGCGGCGGGCCGTAGTTGTTGGCCAGGTCGAAGTGGGTCACCCCGAGGTCGAAGGCGCGGCGCAGGATGTCGCGCTGCGAGTCGAGCGCGCGGTCGTCGCCGAAGTTGTGCCAGAGGCCGAGTGAGACGGCCGGGAGCTTGAGGCCGCTGCGGCCGGTGCGCCGGTACTCCATGGAGTCGTAGCGCGTGCCGACGGCCCGGTAATAGGAAGAGGATTCAGTCACGTTTCCTTCTTTATCACGGACTTGTGACAGGCCGGGTTGGGCCCGTGCGGTGCCCGCGCAGTAATGTGGCCGCTTCGGGACTGCCACGGCACGGCGGGGCGATCGGCCCCCTACCGGTGCGACGATCCCCAGGGGGACAGCCCCGGGCGAGGCGGCGGGCGGGCCCGCACGGAACCGAGAGGTGGACTCAGTGAACTTGCGCGACCTGGTGTACGGGCTCTACGCCCGCCGGGTGGAGGCCCGCCTCGATCACGCCCAGGTGCCCAAGCACATCGGGGTCATCCTCGACGGGAACCGGCGCTGGGCGAAGGCCTCCGGCGGCACGGCCGCCGAGGGCCACCAGGCGGGTGCGGACAAGATCAAGGAGCTTCTCGGCTGGTGCAGCGAGACCGACGTCGAGGTCGTCACGCTCTGGATGCTGTCCACGGACAACTTCGACCGGCCCGAGTCGGAGCTCATCCCGCTCCTCGGCATCATCGAGAACACCGTGCGCGACCTCGTCGCGGACGGCCGCTGGCGGGTCCACCATGTCGGCACGCTCGACCTGCTGCCGGCACACACCCAGACGGTCCTCAAGGAGGCCGAACAGGCCACGATCGGGGTCGACGGAATACTGGTCAACGTCGCCGTCGGCTACGGGGGCCGGCAGGAGATCGCGGACGCGGTGCGCTCGCTGCTCCTCGACCACTCCGCCAAGGGCACCTCCTTCGAGGACCTGGCCGAGATCGTCTCCACCGACCTGATCTCCGAGCACCTCTACACCCGGGGCCAGCCCGACCCGGATCTGGTGATCCGGACCAGCGGCGAACAGCGTCTGTCGGGCTTCATGCTCTGGCAGAGCGCCCATTCGGAGTACTACTTCTGCGAGGTCTTCTGGCCGGCGTTCCGCCGGGTCGACTTCCTGCGGGCCCTGCGTGACTACGCGGCCCGGCACCGCCGCTACGGGGGCTGACACCGCGTTCCACCCGGTTCGCCGCGCCCCTCCGTACCCGTGACGTGCGCGAGGACGGACGGGCTTGGGCGGCTCGGGCTGCATGGCTTCGCGTGTTCGAGGGCATACCCCTGACAGGTCGACGTCCGGTCAGGAACCAGGCGGATGTCGTCACCAAGTGAGCGGCATGGAGTCCGCTCGCCCGGGAGGCCCTTTGCACACGAAGGACCGTACACACAGTGCGGCTGACGTCGAGGGCCGGCGCTCGGCCCGCGCAAGGTGGCCGAAGCCCGGTCCGTCCTCTCCCTTTGGGATGCTCCGCGACGCCGTCGCACCCCAACCTCGTCCGAGGGGGTACGTCCTTCCGTGGTGACCAGCACAAAGCGCCGCATGCCCGACAGGCGCACCTATGTTCTCGACACCAGCGTCCTGCTGGCCGATCCGAACGCCATGTCCCGGTTCGACGAGCACGAAGTCGTGCTCCCGATCGTCGTGGTCACGGAACTGGAGGCCAAACGGCACCATCCGGAGCTGGGGTACTTCGCCCGGCAGGCCCTGCGCCTGCTGGACGACTTCCGGGTCCGGTACGGCCGGCTGGATGCCCCGATCCCCCTCGGGGATCTGGGCGGGACGCTGCGCGTCGAACTCAACCATTCCGATCCCGGTGTACTGCCCGCCGGCTACCGGTTGGGGGACAACGACTCACGGATTCTCGCGGTAGCGCGCAATCTGCAGGCCGAGGGGTACGACGTCACGGTCGTCTCCAAGGACCTGCCACTCCGGATCAAGGCGTCGTCGGTCGGCCTCCTCGCCGAGGAGTACCGCGCCGAACTCGCCATCACCGACGCGGGCTGGACGGGGATGGGCGAGCTGTCCCTCTCCGCCGAGCAGGTCGACCTCCTCTTCTCCGAGGAGACGCTGTACGTCCCCGAGGCCGCCGACCTGCCGGTGCACACCGGTCTGGTCCTCCAGTCCGAGCGCGGCAAGGCGCTCGGCCGGGTCACACCGGAGGGCAACGTCCGGCTCGTCCGGGGCGACCGGGAGGCCTTCGGCATCCACGGCCGCAGCGCCGAGCAGCGCATCGCGCTGGATCTGCTGCTGGACCAGGACGTCGGCATCGTCTCGCTCGGCGGCCGGGCCGGCACCGGCAAGTCCGCACTGGCGCTCTGCGCCGGTCTGGAGGCCGTGCTGGAGCGTGGGCAGCACAAGAAGGTGATGGTCTTCCGTCCGCTGTACGCGGTCGGCGGGCAGGATCTCGGCTATCTGCCCGGATCCGAGGCCGAGAAGATGGGTCCCTGGGCACAGGCCGTCTTCGACACGCTCTCTGCGGTCGCCGGGCGCGAGGTCATCGAGGAGGTCCTGGGGCGCGGGATGCTGGAGGTGCTGCCGCTCACCCACATCCGCGGCCGGTCCCTCCACGACGCCTTCGTGATCGTCGACGAGGCCCAGTCGCTCGAACGGAACGTCCTGCTGACCGTGTTGTCCCGGATCGGGGCGAATTCGCGGGTGGTGCTCACGCATGACGTGGCCCAGCGGGACAACCTCCGGGTCGGCCGGTACGACGGCGTGGTCGCCGTGGTCGAGAAGCTGAAGGGGCATCCGCTCTTCGCGCACACCACGCTCACCCGGTCCGAGCGCTCGCCGATCGCCGCGCTGGTGACCGAAATGCTGGAGGAAGGCCAGATCTGACACGGGATACGACAGTTGGTGCCGCCCGGCGAGCGAAAGAGCTTAGCCGGGCGGCACCGTGTTGCGGTGTCATTTCCGCAATTCACGTGCTCCAAACGGGGTGTGAGCTTTCACACGCAACAGAGAATTGCTTCGTGGCATCCCGTTCCGGCAGAGTCTTGCTTCCGTCAGGCCCCGCATACGGCACACCCGCATCACCAGAGGTGCAACGCACCGCACAACTCAACAATCGCCGTCCGTATGCCGCCCGCGAGTACCACGCGGCACTCCCTCCGGGGAGTCGCCCACCGGGCCCGTGCCTCCCGTGACCCAAGCAGTAGGGAGGCCAGTGTCAGGGGCACGATTGCGCCCGCGAGGTCACCTAAGCGGGCGATGCTGGAAGGACACCGTGTGAGCCGGATCTCGGTCCGGGGGTTCGCCGTGGCATCTGCCACAGCGGTAACCACCGTAGGCGCCGTCGTGGGAGTTGCAGCGGGCAGTACCCCTGCTGTCGACGACAACAACTTCGAGGCCACCGCAGCCGACACCACGCTGCTCGCCGACATCCCCGCGGGCCAGCAGGCCCAGGTGCAGACCGCTTCCCTGACGCAGCAGGCCGACGCCCAGGCGTCCGCAGCCGACGCGACGGCGAAGAAGTCCGCGGAGGAATCGGCTCGTATCCAGGCCGCCAAGGACGCCAAGACCAAGAAGCAGGCGGCCGAGGACAAGCTGGAGAAGGAGCGCCAGGAGAAGGAGCGCCAGGACAAGGAGGACCGCGCCAGCCGGTCCGAGGTCCGCAGCGCCAGCACGTTCGCTGTCCAGGGCTCTTACAGCGTGGCCGAGATCCAGGCGATGGCGCGCCAGATCGTGCCCGCCGACCAGTTCCAGTGCTTCAGCAACATCGTGAACCACGAGTCGACCTGGAACTACCGGGCGACCAACCCGTCCTCCGGCGCCTACGGCCTCGTCCAGGCGTACCCCGGCTCGAAGATGGCTTCCGCCGGTGCCGACTGGCAGACCAACCCGGCCACGCAGATCAAGTGGGGCCTCAGCTACATGAACGGCCGCTACGGCAGCCCGTGCGGTGCCTGGTCCTTCTGGCTGCAGCACCACTCGTACTAGGGAGTGTCCGACCTGAAGCCTGGGTCGGTTCTGTCGCAACTTCGCGAAGCCCCTCACCGTCTACGGTGAGGGGCTTCGCGCATGTACGGTCGTGCGGGACCGTTCCCGGGGGGAACGGTGGGGAGAGCGGACGGGGGTAGAGGAACCGTTATGTCGAAACTGCCGGGATGGCTCGGACAGCTGGGGGCTGAACTCACCAAAATTGGTGAGCGCCTGGAGGAACGTCGCGTCGAGGCCGACGACGAGGACGACAAGGCCGCGCAGGCCTCGTCGGCGACGACCGGCGCGGAGCCGGGCAGCGGGGCCGAGACGGGCGCGGCGGACCATGTGCCGCCGCCGCCCGCGTACGCCCCCGCGGTTGCCGCGCGCCCCGATCCGGTCGCGGCGATCCCCTGGGGGATGCGGGTCGCAGCCGAGGCGGGCTGGCGGCTGCTCGTCCTCGCGGGCACCCTGTGGGTGCTCATGCGGGTCATCAGCGCGGTGCAGCTGGTGGTCCTGGCCTTCGCCGCCGCACTGCTCGTCACCGCGATGCTCCAGCCGACGGTCGAGCGGCTGAGGCGGGCCGGGCTGCCACACGGGCTGGCCACGGCCGGCACCGCGATCCTGGGTTTCGTGATCATGGGCCTGGTCGGCTGGTTCGTGGTGTGGCAGGGGATGGACAACCTGGACTCGCTGTCCGACCAGGTTCAGGCCGGTATCGCGGACCTGAAGAACTGGCTGCTGGACAGCCCGTTCCACGTCACCGACAAGCAGATCAACGACGTCGCGAAGAACCTCAGTGACACCGTCGGCACCAACACCGAGGCGATCACCTCGGCCGGACTCCAGGGCGTCACCGTGATGGTGGAGTTCCTCACCGGGATGCTGCTGGCGATGTTCTCCACGCTCTTCCTGCTGTACGACGGCAAGCGCATCTGGCTCTGGGTGCTGAAGCTCGTGCCCGCGCAGGCGCGGCCGGGTGTCGCCGGAGCGGGTCCGCGCGCCTGGCGCACGCTCACCGCCTACGTGCGGGGCACGGTCATCGTCGCGCTGATCGACGCGATCTTCATCGGCCTCGGGATCTACTTCCTCAATGTGCCGCTGGCCGTGCCGCTGGCCGTCTTCATCTTCCTGTTCGCCTTCATCCCGCTCGTCGGGGCGGTGGTCTCCGGGGCGCTGGCGGTGGTCGTCGCCCTCGTCACCCAAGGCGTGTTCACGGCACTGCTGGTGCTGGCCGTGGTCCTCGCGGTGCAGCAGATCGAGGGCCACATCCTGCAGCCGTTCATCCTGGGCCGCGCGGTGCGCGTGCACCCGCTGGCGGTGGTGCTCTCGGTCGCCGCGGGCGGCATGATCGCGGGCATCGGAGGTGCGGTCGTCGCGGTGCCGCTGGTCGCGGTGACCAATACGGTGGTCGGCTATCTGCGGGCGTACGGGCAGAAGGAGGCCCAGCGCCACTCGCCGCCGCCGCACGGCGCGACCGCCCTGGACACGGCGCCGACCCCGGCCCCCGGATCGCCGCCGGAAGAGACCGACGACGGCAACGACGAGGAGCCGGTGGCGGACGCGCAGAAGGAACTCTGAGCCGGCACGTGAGAGCCGGCACAGAAGAAGGGCCCCGGGGACGGTCGGTCGTCCTCGGGGCCCTTCTCGTACATGGGTACTGCTGGTGTTACTCCGCGAGGACGGCCTCGGCGTCGAGCGTCACACCGACCGCCTGGATCACCGAGGCGATCTTGACGGCTTCCTGAATGGTCTCACGGTCCACGCCGGCCTTGCGCAGTACCTGCTCGTGGGAGTCCAGGCACTGGCCGCAGCCGTTGATCGCGGAGACGGCGAGCGACCACAGCTCGAAGTCGACCTTCTCCACGCCCGGCTTGCCGATCACGTTCATCCGCAGGCCGGCCCGGAGGTTCCCGTACTCGGGGTCCGACAGCAGGTGCCGGGTCCGGTAGAAGACGTTGTTCATCCCCATGATGGCGGCGGCCGACTTCGCGGCGGTGTACGCCTCCGCGGAGAGGTTGGCCTTCGCCTCCGGCTCCAGCTCGCGCAGCACCTTCGGCGAGCGCGAGGCGATCGCGCAGGCGAGGACGGTGCCCCAGAGCTGCTGCTGCGGCAGTTCGCTGTTCCCGATGACCGAACCGAGGTTCAGCTTCAGGTCCTTGGCGAAGTCCGGAACGGCGGCCTTCAGTTCGTCGAGTGCCATATCGGTGTCAGCTCACTCGCCCGAGAGGAGCGCGACCGGGTCCAGGGTGGTCTCGCCCTTGGTCCAGTTGCAGGGGCACAGCTCGTCGGTCTGCAGGGCGTCGAGGACCCGCAGGACCTCCTTGGGGTTACGGCCCACGGAACCGGCGGTCACCATCGTGAACTGGATCTCGTTGTTCTGGTCGACGATGAAGACGGCGCGCTGCGCGAAGCCGTCCTCGCCCTCGATGCCGAGGTCACGCATGAGCTCGTGCCTGGAGTCGGCCAGCATCGGGAAGGGCAGGTCGGTCAGGTCCGGGTGGTCCTTGCGCCAGGCGTGGTGCACGAACTCGGAGTCACCGGAGAAGCCGAGGATCTGGGCGTCGCGGTCGGCGAACTCCTCGTTCAGCTTGCCGAACGCGGCGATCTCCGTGGGGCAGACGAACGTGAAGTCCTTCGGCCACGCGAAGACGATCTTCCACTGACCCTCGTAGGTCTTGTGGTTGATCTGCTCGAACTCCTTGCCGCTCTCCAGCGAAACACAAGCGGTCAGGTCGAACTCGGGGAACTTGTCACCGACAGTGAGCACGCGCTCTCCTTGCAGCGTAGGAAAACCCTTTTTGGGGGTGTTCCTGAGGGTTGGACGGTTCTCACCTTGGCACAGAGTGCATTGATCACGGAAATAGCTACACTCGGTCGTGATGATCGGAGGTACCTATCAGTGGCACAGATGAACCAGGGCAACCGGCCCAAACAGCCCAGCCTCTCGCAGCTGCGCGCCTTCACCGCCGTGGCGGAACATCTGCACTTCCGGGACGCCGCGGCAGCAATCGGGATGAGTCAGCCAGCGCTCTCCGGGGCCGTGTCCGCGCTGGAGGAGGCACTGGGTGTCCAGCTCATCGAGCGTACGACGCGCAAGGTACTGCTCTCGCCCGCCGGGGAGCGGCTCGCGGTGCGGGCCCGCGCCGTGCTGGAGGCCGTCGGTGAGCTGATGGAGGAGGCCGAGGCGGTGCGGGCGCCCTTCACCGGGGTGCTCAGGCTCGGCGTGATCCCGACCGTCGCCCCGTACCTGCTGCCGACCGTGCTGCGGCTGGTCCACGACCGCTATCCGGACCTCGACCTCCAGGTGCACGAGGAGCAGACCTCCTCGCTGCTGGAGGGGCTGGCGGCGGGACGGCTGGACCTGCTGTTGCTCGCGGTGCCGCTCGGGGTGCCAGGGGTGAGCGAACTCCCGCTCTTCGAGGAGGACTTCGTCCTGGTCATGGAGCGCAGCCACTGGCTCGGCGGGCGGGCCGACATCCCGCGCGAGGCGCTCAGGGAGCTGCCGCTGCTGCTGCTCGACGAGGGGCACTGCCTGCGCGACCAGGCGCTCGACATCTGCCGGGAGGCGGGCCGTACCGAGGGCGCCCCGGTCACCACGACCGCCGCCGGCCTCTCCACCCTGGTGCAGCTCGTGGCCGGCGGGCTCGGGGTGACGCTGCTGCCGCGCACCGCGGTGACGGTCGAGACCGCCCGCAACGAGGCGCTCACCACCGGGTACTTCGCGGACCCGGCGCCCGCCCGGCGGGTGGCGCTCGGGATGCGGACGGGGGCGGCCCGGCACGAGGAGTTCGAGGAGTTCGCGGCGGCCCTGCGCGGGGCGATGGCGGCGCTGCCGGTACGCGTGGCGACGGCCGGCCGGACCTGAGTCAGGGGTCCGGCCGGCCGCGGGGTCGGGCCGAAGGGCCGCTACTCGCTGCGCAGCCCCTCCGGGCGCATCATGCGCCACAGCGCCGGCAGGGAGAGCAGGGTGACCAGGAGGATGAGGGCCGCGCCCGCGCCCGCCAACGGCAGGAACAGCCACCAGCCGGTCACCTCCTTGCCGACCATCCAGCACAGGGTGGCGCCGAGGGCGAGGCCGCCCGCCACCGCCACCGCGAGCCCGATGACCACCGGGATCGCGGTCTGCCACAGCATCGACCAGCCCAGCGTGGTCCGGCGGGTACCGAAGGCGACCAGGACCGACAGCAGCCGCTTGCGCTCACGCAGCTGCTCCAGCTGGGAGACCAGCATGGACGCGGCGATCAGCAGCAGCGTGGCGGTCGCGCCGAGCTGGAGACCGGTCTGGATGCTCGCGTACTGCCGGTCGCGCTCGACCGAGTTCAGGGTGGCCAGACGCATGCCGGGGTCGAGCCGCGCCGCTGTGTTGCGTACGTACTCGGCGGCGTCCGGGACGTCTTCGTCGATGCGGATCTGCGAGACGGTCGAGGCTCCCGGCAGGGTCCGTGCGTCGACCGCCCCCGGAGTGACCAGGATGCCCGAGTGTTCCTCGCCCATCGGGTCGGTCCGGGCCGCGACGGTCCGGGAGTCGGCCGGCAGCGTCCAGCGCAGCGTCTTGCTACTGCTGTAGGAGTCGAACTCGATCACCTTGCCCTTGCGGGCGGTCTTGTCGACCCAGCCCGCCTGTCCCTTGTCCTTGGGGTGGGAGACGAAGGTGTCGCCGTTCCGGCAGGACGTGATCCGGGCGAGCTCGCGCAGGGTCGCGCAATCCCCGACGGTGAACGAGGTGGTGGGCTGGATGTCGTCGGGCTTGTACGTCCCCGGCTTGGTCGCGTACGCCTCGACCGTGCCGATGACCTGGACGACACCCCTGGTGGCGCGGAACTCCTTGATGCTGCGCAGGGCGGCGTCGCCTCTGACGATCTGGGACTGGCTGTAGAACTGGGCGCGGGACGGGTCCTGTCCGGTGATCCTGTTGAAGTCGTCGTTCATCGCGGCGAACAGCATCTGCAGGGCCACCGCACCGGCCACGGCGACGGTGACGCCGCTGACCGCACGGGAGGCCGCCCCGCTGCTCAGCTGGAGCCGCCGGGTGGCCAGCTGCCAGGGAATCGGGCCGCCGCGCAGCCGCTTGACGCAGGCCTCGACCAGCCAGGGCAGGAGCAGGGCAAGGCCGACCAGGACCAGCACCGCGCCTCCGGCGACCGGATACGGGTTGACGGGGCTGTACTCGTCGATCTTGCCGGAGAACGCGAAGACCGAGAGTCCGGCGACCGGCAGCAGCAGCCGCCACCAGAGGCGGCGCCTACCGCCTCGGCTGTTGCGTACGACGCCGAGCGGCTCGATGACCACGGAGCGCATGGCTCCCAGGGTGACCAGCACCGCGGTCAGCGGCACCGCGAGGGCGATCACCACACACAGCCGGGCGTCGGGGGCCAGGTCGGAGGGGAAGGCGCTGGCGTCCCAGACCTCGATGTGGCCGACGAACTGGCGCCCCGCCAGGAACACGGCCAGCCCGATGAGGAGGCCGAGCACCGAGCCGAACAACGCCTCACCGGCCGCGATCCGGCGGGTCATCCGGATGTCCGTACCGACCAGGCGCAGGGCGGCGAGCCGACGGTCGCGGCGGTCGCCGCCGAAGCGCACGGCGGTGGCGATGAAGACGGCTACGGGGGCCAGCAGCACCACGCAGATCATGATGACCAGCACGATGAGCATCGGGGGCAGCGGATCGGACGGCCCTGGGTCGCCGTACCCGGCGATCCGGTGGCCGCCCGACGCACTGGTCAGGGTGGAGCTGCCGGCGTAGAACCACAGTTCGTTGGGCGAGCGCAGCCCCGCCTCCGCGATCGTGCCGGTCACCTTGTACGGCAGCCGTTCCCTGAGCAGAGCGCTGTGCGGGGAGGCGAGGAGTTCTTCGAGGGCGGGGGAGACCACCATCTCGCCCGGGGCGGGGAAGGCGGTGATGCCCGGCGGGACGACCGGGTGGGCGCCGTCGGCGCGCATCAGGAAGCCCGTGATGGAGCGGTCGCGGAACTCGGTGCTCGCCTCGATCCGCAGGACGGAGCTGTCCGACTTCTTCGCCGAGGCGTCGGGGGACCCGGAGATCCTGGTCTCGGAGCGTGCCTGGTCACGGGCGGACCGTCCGTCGAGCATGTGCGGCACGGAGGCCGCGGTGAGCAGCAGGGCCACGCCGATTCCCACGCCGACCGCGGTGAGCAGGGTGCGGACCCAGCCCTCGCGGCCGCCGCCGGCGGCGAACCTGATGCCGAGCGCGAGATCGCGCAGCCAGGGAGCGGTGCGGGAGGGGGGTTCGGGAGGGGGCACCGGGCCGGCCGGGGTCCTCTTCTCGTCGAGCAGCGTCATACGGCGTGCTCCATGTCGCGGGCCCGGCCGTCGCGCACGGTGACATCGCGGTCGGAGTAGGCGGCGACGCGGGCCTCGTGGGTCACCAGGACCACGGCGACACCGGCGGACCTGGCCGCCTCGGTGAGCAGCTGCATGACGCGCTCACCGTTGAGGGAGTCCAGGGCGCCGGTCGGCTCGTCCGCGAAGATCACTTTCGGGGAGGCGGCCAGCGCACGGGCCACGGCGACGCGCTGGCCCTGGCCGCCGGACACCTCGCCGGGGCGCTTGGCGCCGAGGTCGTCGACCTCCAGGCGCTCCATCCACTCCAGGGCGGTGCGCTCCGCGGTCCTGCGCCGGGTGCCGTTCAGCCGGAGCGGCAGGGCGACGTTCTCCACGCAGGTCAGCTCGGGGACGAGCTGGCCGAACTGGAACACGAAGCCGAACTCGCTGCGGCGCAGGGCGCTGCGCTCGGCGTCGGACATCGCGGACAGCTCGCGGCCGGCGTAGGTGATGGTGCCGGAGTCGGGGGTGATGATTCCGGCGAGGCAGTGCAGCAGGGTGGACTTGCCGGAACCGGAGGGGCCCATGACGGCGACGACCTCGCCGGGGTGGACGGAGAAGGAGGCGCCGTCGAGCGCCGGGGTCGACCCGTAGGTCTTGTGCAGGTCGTGCGCGGTGAGCAGGGAGCCGGCGGGGATCACGGGGCCACCACCTCGGCGAGCTTGTCGAGCCGCGCGGCGGTCAGTTCCAGCCAGCGCAGATCCGCTTCGAGGTGGAACAGGGCGTGGTCGCAGATCAGCTGGTCGGCGAGGTCGCCGCGGCGTTTGCGGTCGGTGAGGATCCGCATCAGGCGCAGGTGCTCGGAGCGCTGGGCGTCCAGCACGTCGGCGGCGCTGCGGCCGGTGAGCATGGCCAGCACGACCTTGGTGTACAGGGTCGACTGGAGGTACGGCTCCGGCTTCTCCGGCTGCGCCAGCCAGGCGGTGACATCGGTGATGCCGGCGTCGGTGATGGCGTAGCGCTTGCGCTCGGGACCGCCGCCGGTCTCCACGCCGTCGACCTCCACGAGGCCGTTCTTGAGGAGCCGGGACATGGTCGAGTAGACCTGTCCGTAGTGCAGCGGGCGGTCGTGGCCGAACTTCTCGTCGAACGTCCGCTTGAGGTCGTAACCGTGGCGGGGGCCGGACTCAAGGAGCCCGAGCAGGGTGTGGCCGATAGACATGCGGAGCACTGTACATGGTGTGTATACCTGCCGTGTATACCGGCTGTTCCGTCACCGCCAACCCCGTGCCGCGCCATGGAACCGGGGGCCCGGACATCCGGGCCCCCGGGGGAGTCACTGCGGTCCTGGGTCCTTCGGCGGCCGCCCCCGGCGCGGGATCGGCGCCGCCCCGCCCGGCAGTCGCCCCGCCTCCGCGAGGGCCCGCCGCAGCAGGAACTCGATCTGCGCGTTGGCGCTGCGCAGTTCGTCCGACGCCCAGCGCGCCAGCGCGTCGTGTACCGCTGGGTCCAGCCGCAGCAGCATCTGCTTGCGCTGCTGCGGCCTGCGCCGCGGCGATTGCTCGGTCACTGGTAGAGCGTGCCCGTATTGAGGACCGGCTGCACCGCCCGGTCACCGCACAGCACCACCATCAGGTTGCTCACCATGGTCGCCTTCCGCTCCGGGTCGAGCTCCACGATGTCCTGCTCCGCGATCCGGGTGAGTGCCATCTCGACCATGCCGACGGCGCCTTCGACGATCTGCTGCCGAGCCGCGACGACCGCACCGGCCTGCTGGCGCTGGAGCATCGCGGAGGCGATCTCGGGGGCGTACGCGAGGTGGCTGAAGCGGGACTCGATGATCCGGACGCCCGCCGCCTGCACCCGCGCCGTCAGCTCCACGGCCAGCTTCTCGGTGATCTCCTCCGCGTTGCCACGCAGGGAGAGGCCGCCCTCGTCGTGGGCGTCGTACGGGTACTCGATCGCGATGTGCCGGACCGCCGACTCGGTCTGGGTGGCGACGAACTCCAGGAAGTCGTCGACCTCGAAGAGCGCCTGTGCGGTGTCCTCGACCTTCCAGACGACGATCGCGGCGAGCTCGATCGGGTTGCCGTAGGCGTCGTTGACCTTGAGAACCGCGGTCTCGTGGTTGCGGACCCGGGTGGAGATCTTGCGGCTGGAGGTCAGCGGGTTGATCCAGCGCAGACCGTCGGCGCGGATCGTGCCCACGTACCGGCCGAAGAGCTGGATGACCCGTGCCTCGCCCGGTGCGACCATCTTCACACCGCCCATGCAGAAGAACGAGGCGATCGCGAGCAGTACCCCGAGGATGCAGACCGGGATGCCGACGCCGTTGTTCCCGTTCGCCCCGACGACGCCGCCGACGATGGCGAGACCGACGCCGACGATCACGCCGATCACCGTCAGCAGCAGGCCGATGCCGCCCGTGATGCTGTGCGCCGTCGTCTCCCGGACCTGCGGTTCCGGCATCTGCGGCGCGTCCGGAGTGAGGTCGGCCGACGGTGCGGTGGGTGTGGCCGGGACGTGTGGATCAGTCATGGAATCCCCCGTTTGTGTGGGCTGGCTCAGTGCTAGCAATGTGATTACACATTAACCGATGCGGCAACCCTGCGCACCTCTCGTGAGTCGGTTCCCTTGAAAGCGGGTGCTGATTGTCACGTCCGGAAAAGGGTGGAACGTTGGCTTTCTGCCCTAGCCAACGGTGTTAGCTGGCTGGTCCGGGCTGATCCGGTCGAGCAGAGGAACGGGAGCATCACAGCAATGGGTCGAGCGGATGCGCGACGAGCCCAGCGGCGCGGGTCGCGGCGGGCCGTGAAGAGCGGCGGCATACGCAGACTCTTCACCTGGCGAAAACTACTGGGCGCTGCTCTGGGCATCTGCCTGCTGGGCATGGGCGCGTTCGCCGTGCTCTACATGGTCGTGCAGGTGCCGGAAGGCAACGCACAGGCCAAGCTCCAGTCCAACGTCTACAAGTACTCCGACGGCACACTGCTGGCCCGCACGGGCCAGGTCAACCGGGAGATCGTCAGCCTCGCAGAGGTTCCCAAGGGCGTCCAGCGGACCTTCGTGGCCGCGGAGAACAAGTCCTTCTACGACGATCACGGCGTCGACTTCAAGGGCACCGCCCGCGGTCTGGTCAACACCGTTTCCGGCAAGGGCAAGCAGGGTGGTTCGACCATCACCCAGCAGTACGTCAAGAACTACTACCTCGACGCCGACCAGACGGTCACCCGGAAGCTCAAAGAGCTGGTCATCTCGCTGAAGGTCGACCAGAAGCGAAGCAAGAGCGAGATCCTCGCCGGGTACATCAACACCAGTTACTACGGCCGCGGCGCCTACGGCATCCAGGCCGCGGCACAGGCGTACTACAACAAGGACGCCAAGGACCTCGACGTGGCGGAGGGCGCCTACCTCGCCGCGCTGCTCCAGGCGCCGAGCCAGTACGACTGGGCCGTCGCCAGCGACAACGGGAAGGCGCTCGTCAAGGAGCGCTGGAACTACGTCCTGGACAACATGGTCGACGAGCACTGGCTGGACGCCGGCGAGCGCCAGGGGATGAAGTTCAAGATCCCGCAGACCCCGAAGCCGGCGGAGGGGCTCTCCGGTCAGAAGGGCTACATCGTCGCCGCGGCGCGTGCGGCGGTGCAGAAGCAGGAGAACGTCACCGACGCGCAGTTCGACGCCGGCGGCTGGACGATCACCGTCAACATCGACCGGAAGAAGCAGCAGCAGCTGGAGAAGTCGGTCAAGGCCAAGCTCACCGACAAGCTGGACACCAAGGGGCGCAAGCTCGACCAGGACGTCCAGGCCGGTGCCGTCTCGGTCGACCCGAAGACGGGCGGGGTGCTCGCCATGTACGGCGGACGCGGGCTGACCGAGCACTACATCTCCAACGCCACCCGGCGCGACTACCAGCCGGCCTCCACCTTCAAGCCGGTCATCCTCGCGGCGGCGCTCGACCAGGAGTCGCAGACCCAGGACGACCAGCAGATCACCGCCGACACCCGCTACGACGGCACCAGCAAGCGCCCGGTCAAGGGCAGCGACGTCGCGTTCGCGCCGGAGAACGAGGACGACAGGGACTACGGCCAGGTCACCGTCCAGACCGCGATGAACAAGTCCATCAACTCCGTCTTCGCGCAGATGGGCGTGGACGTCGGCATGGACCGCGTGATGCAGACCGCGGGCGAACTCGGCATGGATGTGAAGGGGCTCCAGGCCGTGCCGGCCCAGACCCTCGGCTCCATGGGCGCGAGCCCGATGGAGATGGCCGGGGCCTACGCGACCCTCGACAACCACGGCAAGAAGGTCACGCCGCAGATCGTGAAGTCGGCCCAGAAGCAGGGCGAGCCACCGATCGAGCTGCCCGACGCGATCGGAGGCCAGGTCATCAAGCGCCAGGCCGCGGACTCCGTGACCTCCGTGCTGACCGGTGTGGTCGACGACGGTACGGCCCACGAGGCCGTGCGGAACGCCGAAGGACTGTCCGACCAGCAGATCGCGGGCAAGACCGGTACGTCGGACGACAACAAGTCGGCCTGGTTCACCGGCTACACCCCCCGTCTGGTCACCTCGGTGGGCCTCTTCGGTGAGGCCGCCTACGCCCGTACCGACGACGACGGCAAGAAGGCCGGCAAGGGCGCCCAGGTGCCCCTGAAGGGCGCCGGCGGCGGCGGCCGGGTCAACGGCGGTGGCTTCCCCGCCGACATCTGGGCGAGCTTCACCGCGAAGGCGATGGGTGACCCGGGCGAGTTCGACCTGGACACCGACATGGGCGCCGCGGTCACCCCGCCGAGCCCGACCGCGCCCCCGAGCCCGTCCACCTCGCACTCCGAGGAGGCCTCGCCCTCGAACGAGCCGTCCAGCCCGCCCGCGTCGTCCGATCCGCCGAAGGAGTCCGGGTCCCCGTCGACTCCGCCGCCGTCCAGCCCGTCGGGCGACCCGACGAGCGGCCCGCCCACCGATCCGTCGACCGAACCGGGCCCCAGCGACTCGGCGGAAGTGCCGGTGGACCCCGGGGGCGACCTGCCGAACGGCGACAACAGCCTGACGCGGTGACGCGCTGACCCGGTCGCCGGAACGCC
>CBRG010000208.1 GCA_000470535.1 Streptomyces sp. AW19M42 | reverse complement strand
GCGCCTCCTGCTCGACCGCACCTACCGCGCGGGCGACACCGTACGGCTGGCCGTCCCGGCGGGCAGCCGGGCCGCGGCGACGACGATCGACCTGCTGGACTCGGAGCTGGTCGGCCCCCCGCGCGTCGAGCTGCTCGCCGCCAACGTCCTTGCCTTCGGGGCCGATCCCACCGGCCGCCGCGATTCGGCGGCCGCGATCGACAAGGCCATCGCCTTCGCGAAGCGGACCCGGCTCAAGGTGTACATCCCGCCGGGCACGTACCAGGTGAACCGGCACATCGTCGTGGACAACGTCACGATCGTCGGCGCGGGCAACTGGTACACGAAGATCAAGGGCCATGAGGTCGCACTCGACACCCCGGCCGCCGACGGCTCGGTCCACACCGGAGTCGGCTTCTACGGCAGGGACGCGGCGGACGGCGGCAGCCGCAACGTCCACCTGTCCGGCTTCGCCATCGAGGGCGACGTACGCGAGCGCATCGACACCGACCAGGTCAACGGCATCGGCGGCGCGCTCGGTGACTCGACCATCGAGGGCCTGCACATCAGCCACACCAAGGTCGGCATGTGGTTCGACGGTCCGATGAAGAACCTGCGGATCACCGGCAACACCATCGTCGACCAGATCGCGGACGCCATCAACTTCCATACGGGCGTCACCGATTCACGCGTCGCCCACACCTTCGTACGCAACTCCGGTGACGACGGCCTCGCCATGTGGTCGGAGAAGACCGCGAACGCCCGCAACACCTTCGACCACAACACCGTCCAGACCCCGGTCCTCGCCAACGGCATCGCGATCTACGGCGGCACCGACAACACCGTCTCGAACAACCTGGTGGCCGACCCGATCAGGGAGGGCAGCGCGCTGCACGTCGGCTCCCGCTTCGGCGCCGAGCCCTTCGCCGGGAAGCTGAACCTGACGGCCAACACGACGGTCCGTGCCGGTACGTACGAACTCAACTGGAACATCGGCCTCGGCGCCCTCTGGATCTTCGCCCTCGACAGGAGCATCGACGCGGATATCCGGGTCACCGGCAACAACTTCCTCGACAGCACCTACAACGCGATCATGCTGGTCTCCGACTGGGCCGTGAAGGACCAGTACGTCATCAAGGGCGTCCACTTCAAGGACATCAAGGTGGACGGCACCGGCACCTCGGTGCTGAGCGCCCGCGCGGCGGGCGGCGCCACGTTCGAGAACGTGGACGCGCGCAACGTCGGCGCGGTCGGCGTCAACAACTGCGGATCGTTCAACTTCCCGTCCACGGGCTCGGAGTTCGCCCTGACGGACCTGGGCGGCAACGACGGCGACTGGCTGGCCCCCTGGCTGCTCCCCAACACGATCACCTGCGACGACCGGCCGGCCGTCGTCCCGCCGCCGGCGCCGGGAGCGTGGTGACTCCGGGCGCCGCACAGCGGAACAGCTGATCACCTGCTGGGCCGCCCCCTCCGGGCGGCTCAGCAGGTCACTGCCCCACCCGCCCGTCGACGCACTCGCGCAGCAGGTCGGCGTGGCCGCAGTGGCGGGCGTACTCCTCGATCCGGTGCACCAGCAACTCCCGTACCGCGATGCCGTCCCTGCCCAGGCGGGTGCTCAGGTCCGGGTGCCGGTCCAGGGCGGCGTCGGTCGCGGCCTGTTCACGTGCCAGGTCGGCCCAGGCGGCGTCGACCACGGCCGGGTCCGCGACGGCTCCGTCGAAGTCCGCGTCCCGCTTGCCGTAGAGCTTCGGCCTCGGTTCGCCGTCGCTGATCCAGTTGAGCCAGTCCCGCTCGACCTCGGCGAGGTGCCGCACCAGGCCGAGGAGCGACATGGTCGACGGCGGAACGGGCCTGCTGGCCAACTCCTCGGCGTCCAGCCCCTCGCACTTCATCCGCAGGGTGAGGCGGTAGTCCTTGAGGAAGTCCTGGAGGGTGGGCAGTTCACCGTCCGGGCTGACTCCTTCGCTGTTGCGAGGGTCGTCGTCGGGGTCGGCCCACATGTCGGGGTAGACGGTGGCCTGGCTCCATCGTGCGGGTTGGTCGCTCATGCGTGCCATGGTCGTCCGCGAGGACCCATGACCGCCACTTGTTTGCCGCCCGGTCGCGCCCCCGCCGGTCAGTCCCTTCCGGTCCGCCCGGCCCGCTCGGCGCGGGGTGCCAGTCCGGCGCGTACCGCGCTCATCCTGGCTCGTACGCCGTGGTCGGGTACGGCGCCGTTGGGGCGGTTGGGGCGGTTGGGGGTTTCGGGGGTGTTGCCTCGGCAGGTGGTGCAGAGTCCGCCGGGCATGGCTTGGGCGTTGCCGGGTGCGCGGCATTCGCGGCATTCCAGGGTGCGCAGGACGACTCGGGGGGTGGGTGAGGCCTGGCGTACGGGTGGGAGTTTGTCCAGGAGGCGCCTGCGGAGGAGTGCGGCGGGGTGGTGGATGGGTGAGGGCAGGCCCTCGGTCAGGGCGTGGAGGAGCTCCGGTTCGGTGGCGCCGCGCTCGAACCACTCGGTGACCTGCGGTTCCAGTGTCACGCAGTCCTTCTGCGAGAGCGTGAGCGCGGGTGTGTGGCGTCCGAGGGCGGCGAGCAGGATGAACGAGCGTGAGCGGGTGGGGCGTTGGGCTGCCCGCGCCTGTCCCTGGTCCTGGTCCTGGTCCTGGTTCTGGTCCTGGGGTACGTCGCCTCGGGTGAAGGTGTCCCACCGGTCGTCGTCGTGCCAGGTGCGGGAGAAGAACGTCCGGGTGACCCAGAGCAGTGCTTCCTCGGTGGCGACGCATTCGCTGCCCCGGCGCAGGTGGCCTGCTTCCTGGAGCCGGTTGAGCGTGGTCCGCAGGGCGCACTGCCCGTACGGGAGGGTCTTGGCGAGGGTCTTCACGGAGATGTCGGCGCCGTCGCACAGTCCGTCGATGTACGCGGCGACGGCGGCGTCACGGGGCAGGAGGTGCGCGAGATCGTGGTCGGTGCACGGACGTTGGCCGGGCGCCGAGCGCTTGCCGTACCCGGGACTGGCCATCGGGTGATCAAGCGTGGGCCGGGGTACGGCCACAGAGGAGGGGGCGGCACTAAGCTGGCCGACAGCCATCAGATCGGTCCTGACGATCGAAGTGGTCAGGCCCCCGTTAGGTGTTTCAGCACCGACGGGGGCCGTCGTGTCCCGGCTGACGCTAGAGCGCGACTACCCTCCGTGGCAAGTCGATCGCGAAAAGTCAACCCTCAAGGCAGGGAGGGTGGGTGGGCATTCGATCCCGCCACCCATTCCGCTGAAAGAGCGCTCGGAACTCGACGCTTGAGCCCCGAGCGTGAGCTGCGGTCAGGCGTTCGGCGCGCACTCCGATTCCCTTCAGTCCAGGTCGGACATGTCGAGGACGAAGCGGTAGCGGACGTCGTTCCGCCGGAGGCGGTCGAGGGCCGTGTCCACCTGTGACGACGGGAGCACTTCGACGTCGGCGGAGATGCCGTTGTCGGCGCAGAACTGAAGCATCTCGGCTGTCGCGGGGCTGCCCCCGCTGCCCGCCGAACTGAGCTTCTTGCGGCCGATGAGCAGGTCCATGGCCTCGACGGTGACGGGGCCCAGGTACCCGAGGAGGCTGAGGGTGCCGTCCGTCGCCACCAGCTTCAGATACGGGGCGAGGTCGTGCGGGGCGGAGATGGTGTCGAGGACGACGTCGAAGGTGTCGCGCGCCTCGGCCATCCGCTGGGTGTCCGTGGACGCGATGAGGTCGTGGGCGCCGAGCTCGCGGGCGTCGTCGCGCTTGTCCTGGGTGCGACTGATGACGGTCGCGGTGGCGCCGAGTGCCACGGCCATCTTGACCGCGAGGTGGCCCAGGCCGCCCAGCCCGGCCACGGCGACGCGACTGCCGGGGCCGACGCCCAGGGAGCGCAGGGGCTCCCAGACGGTGACGCCTGCGCACATCAGCGGGGCGGCCGCGGCCGCGTCCAGGCCGGAGGGGAGCGGGTAGGCGAAGGCGTCGCGCACGACGTACTCGCGGGAGTAGCCGCCCAGGGTGGTCGCCCCGTCCTGCCGGTCGGTGCCGCCGTAGGTCAGGGTCGGGAAGGAATGGCAGAAATTCTCCTGTCCGGCCTCACACATGGCGCACACGCCGCAGGAGTCGACGATGTTGCCCACCGCGACACGGTCGCCGGCCGAGAAGGCGGTCACCTCGGGGCCGGTCCCGCTCACCACGCCGGTGAACTCGTGACCGGGCACCAGGGGCGCTTTCGCGTCCTGGTCGTAGGCGTTCAGGGCGTGCAGGTCGCTGTGGCACACGCCGCAGAAGTCGACCCGCACCGCGATGTCGTCCGGGCGCAGATCGCGGCGGGCCAGCGGCACACGCCGCAGCGCCGCCGGACCGGCCGCCTGCCATCCGGTGGTCATTCGCATACCTGACTCCTTAAACAGACTGTTCTGTCTGTCGACAGCGTAGGCCCGATCACATCCCAAAGCAAACAAACTGTTCTGTTTGGTAGAGTGCGGTCATGCCGGAACTGCCCCAGACCTCGCGAGGCGCCGCGACCTACCAGCGCATCCTGGACGCCGCCACCGAAGACTTCGCCGAGCACGGCATCGCCGGGGCGCGCATCGAACGCATCGTGGCGGCGGCGCGCACCAACAAGGCGCAGCTCTATGCCTACTTCGGTGACAAGGAACGGCTCTTCGACGCGATCTTCCTCAGCTCGCTGGAGCGCATCACCAACGTCGTACCCATCGACGCCGACGATCTCGCGGACTGGGCCGTCCGGCTCTACGACGAATACCTGCGCCGCCCCGACCTCATCCGGCTGGCGACCTGGACACGGCTGGAGCGCCGCCCCGACGGGCACCTCGTCGAGACCCGCGAGGAATACCACGACCACAAGCTCACGGCCATCGCCGAGGCGCAGGCCGCCGGGCGGGTCCGCGCGGGCGACCCGTTCGACATCATGGCCATGGTCATCGCCATGTCCATGGCCTGGTCACCGGTCAGCAACGTATACGCGGCCACCAGCCAGGAACCCGATGACGTACATGAACGGCGCCGCGCCCTGCTCCGCGACTGCGTCCGCAGCGCCACCACGAACGGCCGAGGTGACGCATCCCCCGCATAACCGCTGATGCGTGAGCGACACGCCGGGCATGACACCATCGAACCGTGCTCGACATCGGCTACTCCCTCTCCCGGCGCTTCCCCGATCCCCCGCAGACCGACTACCGCCGGGCGGACGTACACGCCCTGCGCCACGATCTGTTCTCCGGGGACGTCTACCTCGCGGACACCAAGGAGGACCGCGAGGTATCCACAGGCTGGGGATGGGTACCGGTGCTCGACTTCGCCTGGGCCCTGTGCGACATCGTCGAGCAGATCGACCGCGACCCCCGCGGCAACCGCT
Source organism: Streptomyces sp. AW19M42 (assembly GCA_000470535.1). Taxonomy (GTDB): domain Bacteria; phylum Actinomycetota; class Actinomycetes; order Streptomycetales; family Streptomycetaceae; genus Streptomyces. The sequence continues at coordinate 13,365 of CBRG010000208.1, read as the reverse complement.
CGCACCGCCGTCAGTTCGCGGAACTCGACTTCACCGAGTCGTCCGACCGCATGCTCTTCGAGCGCCGCTTCGGCTGGGTCGACGTCGAGGCCGACTGGATGCCCGCGGAGGAAGCACCACTCACCTTCAACCACGCCCTGCTGCGCCGCGAGGCCCGCGACTTCCTGCACGACCTGATCGCGGACCTCTCCGACATGCACGAAGGCCTCGCGGACAACCCCGTGGTCTGGGACCTCCAGGCCCGCTTCCCCCGCCTCTGACCGGGCCCCTTCCGCCCTCAGTGCGTGTTCACGCCTCCACCCGCACCCCGATCTGCGCCGCGAACGCCGGAGCCAGCTCCATCAGCTGCGACGGGCTGATCACCGCACCCGCCAGCCGCTCCACCCCACGCGCGATGTCCAGCTCCGCGACCGTCCGCAGATCCACCGACTCCATCCGCGCCACACTGAAGTCGGCCCGCTTCAGCACACAGTCCCGGAACTCCACCCGGTCCAGCTGCGCGCCCCCGAAATCCGGCTCAGAGAGCACACAGCCCTCGAAGACCACGTCCTTCAGCCGGGCCTTCCGCAGATTCAGGTAGTCGATCTTCCCGCCCCGCACCAGCACCCGCTCCAGCACCGCGCCGTGCATCTGCACCCCGCCCAGGCGCGCGTCCACGATCTCCACGTCCCGCAGCGACGCCCCGGCGAGATCCGTGCCCACCCCCCGTACCCCCGTCAGCACCGAATCGATGAAACGGGCCCTGCCCAGCTCCGTACGGTCCAGCGCGCAGCCCTCCAGCGCACAGTCCATGAACCGGGCCCCCGGACCCGACTCGTCCGCCAGATCCACGGATTCGAAGCGCACCCCGTCGTAATCCCCGTCCGGCTCCAGGCCCCCGCCGCCGTACGGTTCGAGCGGCGGCAGCCGCACCTCCGGGCGCCGCGCCGCAGCGACCCCGTCCTTACCGCCCCGGCCCCTGCCGCTCCCCTGACCACTACCGCTGCTGCGCACCATGCCCCCCCATCGTGACGCACCCCACAGACAACGCCACGCCGCCGATGTCACACCCACCGGCACCCGGCTCGGCTAGCGCCCCCGCCCGCGCCCGCCACCGAGCTCCGCCAACGCCCCGTCCGTCAGCCGGTACACCGTCCACTCCTCCTGCGGCCGCGCGCCCAGCGACTCGTAGAACGCGATGGACGGAGCGTTCCAGTTCAGCACCGACCACTCCAGCCGCTCATAGCCTCGCTCCACACAGATCCGCGCCAGCTCACCCAGCAACGCCTTCCCGTGTCCGCCGCCCCGCCGCTCCGGACGCACGTACAGGTCCTCCAGATAGATACCGTGCACACCGCGCCAGGTGGAGAAGTTCAGGAACCACAACGCGAAGCCCACCACCTCACCGTCCTCGTCGGACTCGGCGACGTGCGCGAACGCCGCGGGCCGCTCACCGAACAGCGCCTCGCGCAACTGCTCCTCGGTGGCGTTCGCCTCGTGCAGCGCCTTCTCGTAGTCGGCCAGCTCACGGACCATCGCGTGAATGGCGGGGACATCGGCAGCGGTAGCGGTACGGATCATGGGGGCAGCGTAAGCAGCCCCGCGCCGCCCTCCGCTACCGGCCCAGCAGCCGCCGCGCGATCTCGGCCTGCTCCGGCGCCAGCCGCCGCGCACCGTCCTCCGCACCCCAGCACGCGTTCTGCAGCACCCGGCCCAGCGTCCACGCCCGAGCCCGCGCCCGGTCGAGACCGAGCACCTCCGTCATCAGATCGAACCGCCACCCCACCGCCTCCGCGTCGAACTGGTTGACCAGCGCCGGAAACAGCTCGAACCCCGGATCACCCACCAGCGGCTTCGGATCGATCGCCACCCACCGCGCCCCCTGCCCCGCCGGACCGCCCCGCCCGGCCAGCACATTGCCGAAGTGCAGATCCCAGTGCAGCAACCGGTCCCCCGGCTCCCCCGCCACCTCCCGCACCGCCGCCCCGCAGTCCACCAGCAGCCGGCGCTCCTCCGCCTCCGCCAGCAGCCCCGCCGCCCCCGGCGCCGCCGCCGCCATCCGCGCCGACACCTCGCCCAGCCCCCGCAGACCGCAACCCACCGGAGCCCGCACCGCCGTCAGCCCCGCCAGCAGCTCCGCGATGATCCGCACCGCCTCCCGTACGTCCGCCGTCCCCGACAGAGAACAGCGCCCCTCCAGCCGCTCCAGCAGCATCGTCCCCGTCGCCGGGTCGTGGTCCAGCAGCTCCACCGCACCCGCCGCCGCACCCCACACCCGCAGCGCGAGCGGCTCCCCCGCCGTCTCCGCGTCCACCGCCTGCAGCTTCAGCGCGGCCGGACGCCCGTCCGCCACCCGCACCACCGGCAGCACCAGCGCGCACACCCCGTACAACGCCTCGCCGTCCCGGCGCAGCCCCCACCGCTCCAGGAACTCCGCCGCCAGCCCCGGCAACGCGGCGAGAAACGCCCGCCCGGCCGCACCGTTGTACTTGGACTGAGTGGCGATCAGCGCATCCGGAATGTCAATCACGCCCCCGATCGTAGGAGCGTGCGTCAATCGGCTATGCCCCTGAGCCACCCCGCCCCGCCCACGCGGCCCCGCCTCACACCCGTCACGTGGCTCCGCGGCGCCGGCTCGTGGATCCGCAGCGCCCCCGGCACCTACATCTGGCTGCTGGCCCTCTTCGTCACCACCGTCATCGTCCACCAGATGTCACCGGCCTTCGAGGAGGACTTCCTCCGCCAGCCCTCCACCAACATCCACGAGCTGTCCCAGAACCCCGTACGCGTCCTGATCAGCAGCGCGTTCTGGATCGACGGCGGCGAATGGCTCCCCTACGCCGTGCTCTACACCGTCTTCCACGCCCCCGCGGAGCGCCGCCTCGGCACGTTGCGCTGGCTCACCGTCGTCGCCGCCGCCCACGTCCTCGCCACCCTCGTCAGCGAAGGCGTCCTGGCCTGGGCCATCCGGCACGGCCACGCGCCCGAGACCGCCGCGAACACCTTGGACGTCGGGGTCAGTTACGCGCTCGCCGGCGTCGTCACCGTCCTCACCTACTACATCCCGCGCCCCTGGCGGTACGTGTACCTCTTCGCCGTCCTCGTCATCTACGGCGTCCCGCTCGTCACCGGCGCCACCTTCACCGACGTCGGCCACTTCACCGCGGCGCTCATCGGCCTCGCCTGCTACCCGCTGACCCGCCGCCACCACGAGACGAAACCCGCCCCCGCCCAGTAACGTCCAGCCACGCAGAACACCGCATTCCACAGCCGGCCACACCACCGGCGCCAGTCACACGGACAGCAGGGGCTACATGAGCACCGTCAGTACGGTCAACGGCGGCATATCCTTCTGGTACGCGGACCAGGGCACCCCCTTCCCCCGCGAACCCCTGCCCGGCGACGTCACCGCCGACATCTGCATCGTCGGCGGCGGATACACCGGCCTGTGGACGGCGTACTACCTCAAGAAGGCCGTCCCCTTCCTCAACATCACCGTCCTGGAAGCCAAGTTCTGCGGCTACGGCGCCTCCGGCCGCAACGGCGGCTGGCTCTACAACGGCATCGCCGGCCGCGACCGCTACGCGAAGCTGCACGGCCACGAAGCGGCCGTCCGGCTCCAGAAGTCGATGAACGACACCGTCGCAGAGGTCATCCGCGTCGCGGACGAGGAGAAGATCGACGCGGACATCCACCGGGGCGGCGTCCTCGAAGTGGCCTGCACCCCGGCGCAGCTCGCCCGCCTGAAGGACTTCCACTCCGTGGAGATCGCCTTCGGTGAGACCGACCGCACCCTGCACGGCGCCCGCGAGACCGCCGAACGCGTCCGGGTCACCGGAGCCATCGGCTCCACCTGGACCCCGCACGGCGCCCGCCTGCACCCCGCCAAACTCGTCAAGGGCCTCGCGGACGTCGTGGAGGCCCTCGGCGTCACGATCCACGAGTCGACCCCGGTCACCGAGATCAAACCCAAACACGCCGTCACCCCCTACGGCACGGTCCGCGCCCCGTACATCCTGCGCTGCACCGAGGGCTTCACCGCGGGCATCAAGGGCCAGAAGCGCACCTGGCTCCCGATGAACTCCTCCATGATCGTCACCGAGCCGCTCTCCGAATCCCTCTGGGACACCATCGGCTGGAACGGCCGCGAAACCCTCGGCGACATGGCCCACGCCTACATGTACGCCCAGCGCACCGCCGACGACCGCATCGCCCTGGGCGGCCGCGGCATCCCGTACCGCTACGGCTCGGCCACCGACAACGACGGCCGCACCCAGCCCGCCACCATCGAGGCCCTGCGCGACCTGCTCGTCCGCCTCTTCCCCACCACCGCGGGCACCCGCATCGCCCACGCCTGGTCCGGGGTGCTCGGCGTCCCCCGCGACTGGTGCGCCACCGTCACCCTGGACCGCTCCACGGGCCTGGGCTGGGCGGGCGGCTACGTCGGCTCCGGCGTCGCCACCACCAACCTCGCCGCCCGCACCCTGCGCGACCTGATCCAGCAGGACTCCGGCCAGGGCGGCCCCACCGAACTGACCACCCTGCCCTGGGCCAACCACAAGGTCCGCCGCTGGGAACCGGAACCCCTGCGCTGGCTCGGCGTCCACAGCATGTACGCCGCCTACCGCGCCGCCGACCGCCGCGAACTCGCCTCACCCCGCACCGGCACCGACCCGATCGCGAAGATCGCGGACCGGCTGGCGGGCCGGGGCTGAACCGCACCGGGACCGGGTTGGCCCCCGAACGCCCGACGGACCGGAGGGGCAGCCGAACTGCCTCTCCGGGCAGACCATGACGTGGGCCCCCCGTCCGAAGCACGCGACGCCCTAGCGTGGCACTGCACTGGTCCCGGTTCAGGGGCAACCGGTCTCGGCTGAGGGGCGTCCATGAAATCCCATGACAGGAAGCGTCCCGTCGCGTCGGCCGGCCAGGAGAAGACCGCACGCACGGCCGCGCCCACCGGGTTGATGGGGGTGCAGGCCAGCAGCGGCAACCAGGTGGTGCTGGAGATGATGCGCCGCGGGCACGAGGGAGAGGGGCACCGGCGCGGGGAGGCCGTGCAGCGCTCCGTCGCCGGGGCCGACACGGTCCAGCGCGCGGGTCCCACCGAGCAGCCGGCCGTCGACGCCGCCGCACCGGCCGAGGAGATGGACCCGAAGGGCAAGGAGATCATCGCCCGGCTCAGCCAGTCGATCGAGCAGCACACGACCCAGACGAAATCCAAGGCGAACATCTTCGCGCCCGGCACCTGGTGGCCCGAGCAGTGGATGGTCGACGGGCCCTCCCGGCTGCGGAAGACCCTGGAACGGCGGGGGATGCGGGGGGAGGCGTTCAGCGGCGAGGAGCTGGATGACATCAGACAGTTGTCCGCGGTCAATGCGAAGTGGCTGAAGGATGTGGGCATCGGCACCTACGAAGAGGCCGAGGCGTACGCCAAGGGGCCGTTCGACGACTGGTTGAAACTCAACCCCGGCAAGCGCGTACTCACCGCGACGCTGGCCATCGGGAAGCGTCCCGACATCGTGTCGGACCCAGCCGTCCGCGCACCGACGGACCCGGCCTACACGCTCGGCCGGTTCATGCTCACCCAGACACCCGGCACCGACCCGCAGAGGCGGGAGAACCTGGAAACGGAGCGCAACCAGCAGATCCGCGACACCGCCGTCGACACACTCCACCCGGGGGGCATAGCGCCCGAGCGCATGTACGACGGTTCCGTCCCGGCGGAGGGCACCCCGGTGGGCAAGGACGGGAAGAAGGCGCCCGACTACGTCGAGAAGGACGCTCAGGGCCGTGAAATGCTCACCAAGATCCTGCTCATCCTGCGCCACGGGCTTCAGCTCTACGCCCCGGAGAAGGGCGGGCACGTGGAGGACCACGAGCAGGACGTCATCCGCGCGCTGTCCCACGGCGGGCGCGTCAACGTGCGTATCCCCGCGCTGAGCGCGAAGGACGATCCCGCCTACTGGCTGCCGCACTTCCTGGGCGCGACCAAGGACGCCACCAAGGGGGAGACCGCGGAGCACGTGTCCGAGCGGGGCTTCGCCACCCACCGCACCGACATCGGCCCCAACAAGGGCAACGAGCAGGGAAAGTTCAAGGAGAAGGGCGGCGTCGCGGCGTCCCTCACGAACAAGCTCGCCGTCGGTGCCGCCCGGCCGAAGCTGTGGGGCCAGGACATCTCCGGCGGCGGACTCGGCTCCAAGGACTGGAACGGCGCGATGGTCCTGCCGAACGGCTCGTACGGCCACGTCCTGCTGGTCTACCACCGCCCGACCATGGAGAAGGACGGGTCCCTCCAGATCGGCGTCGAGACCATCGCGCCGCACGCCGACAGCCCCGTCGGCTACGAACACGACTTCCGTTCCACCGAGGCCACCTCGAACCCCGAGTCCATCCTGCACGGCCACAAGAGGGACAAGGTCGGCTCCGGCGGCCTCAGCAAGAACGAACGCTACGTGGACCTGCGGAAAATGGGCGCGGATTCGAGCGGCGGCTGGCAGGGCTACCTGGAGGAGATCAAGCAGGAGTGGGACCGGGACCTCGCCGGGACAGACGACAACGAGGAAAAGCGCCGCGCGCTCTACCAGGAGCTGGTCGGCAAGCGCCCCTCGGCGTAACGGTGCCTCACGCTGATCCACCAGGGACCGCGGGGCAGCCCTCAGCCGCCCCCGCCCCCAGCGCCGCGAAGAGGTGCGAGTCCCGGGTTCAGGTGAGGGTCACCTGCACGGTTCGGGTGGTGCCGTTGGGCTGCCGGTAGGTGAGCGGGACGGTGGCGCCCGAGCGGATTTTGCCGATGCGGACGGCGCGGAGTTCGGCGGCGTTGGCGGTGGGGGTGTTGTTCAGGGAGGTGATGGTGTCGCCGACGCGAATACCGGCGTTGTCGGCGGAACCGCCGGGGACGGTGGTGGTGACCTGGGCACCGTTGCCCCCGGGTGCGTCCTTGGAGGTGAGGCCGAGTCCGCCCTGCTTGCCCTCGGTGACGGTGACGGTCAAGGGCTGGCTCTCTCCGCCGACGTTGTAGGTGCCGGTGTACTGGGCCCGGGCCAGGGGGCGTCTGGGTTGGCCTGGAGGTGGATGGTGACGGGATTGGCGTAGGTCCATCGCCCGGGGCGCAGTGTGGCGGGGACTCTGGCGGAGTCGAACGGCTCCGGTGCCGGCGGAAAGGGCGGCGGCAGGTCGAGCCCTTCGCCCGAGAGGGGACGGAACGGCCCCAACGGATCTCCCGGGGGCCCCGGTGGCGACGGTCTGATCGTCGTCGCCTGGTGACCCCGCCGGGTGCGCCCCACTCCTTCTGGGGCGCACCCACTCTCCCGGCCTCGCCGGCCGGGCCGGGTTCGCGGGGACGATGAGGCGCTTACTGGTCAGATGCGCGCTCTGCATCTGGCGCGAGGGCCAAGGCTCCGGGGTCAGCGGCCGTTCGTACGACGCTGCCGGCGGATGACGGCGGCGCCGCCGCCCGCGAGGGCGAGTGCGGTGCCGGAACCACCGGCAACGAGCAGGGTGGAGGAGGGGCTGTCGCTCCGCGTGCTCGGGAGGCTGTAGCCGCTGGAGTAGCCCTTCGTGTCGTACTCCGAGCCCGGCAGCTTGTCGGCGTAGCGGGACTTCACCAGCTTCTGGTAGTCGCTGAGCGAGGCCGAGGCCCGGCCGCCCAGCCCCTGGCGTGCCTGGTCGTTGAGAGGCTCGACAGTGGAGAGCTTGAGCTGGTACCAGCCGCGGATCTGCGGCTCGGTGAAGACCAGCGTGCCCAGGGTGGCCTTGGACGCGTATGTGGCGTCGCTGTCGCCGTCGCGTACGGCCGCCAGGTGCCAGCCGCCGCCCCGGGTGGGCGCCAGCATGACGGTGGCGGTGCGGCCGTTGACGGCGGCGCTCAGCGAGGAGACCAGCTGCGTCAGCTTGATCGCTTCGGTGGGCAGCGGCTGAGCGGTGCCCGCGGCGAACTCGGGGGTGATCTCGTTCCGCGCCACGGGATTCTTGATCGTGAACTCCGGCAGGCCCTGGCAGGGCTCGGCCGTCTCGGGGATCGTCTGCACCGGATCGGTGCCGCCGCCGGTGGGCATCGGAGTGCGCAGGAAGCGGCAGACGGTGTCCCGGACGTCGGCGGACTTCACCGCGTCGAGGGCGGCCTGGTAGTCGGGGATGTCGGCGGGGAGAGGGTCCTTGGCCGGGGCCGCGTGTGCCGGTCCTACGACGGACAGCAGTGCGGATGCGGTTGCCGCGATGAGGAGAAGCGGACGGGAGGAGCGGGCCGCCCGGCTGCAGGACACTGTGGTACTGCTGGTGTTGCGCATGTCGTCGTCTGCCTTAGCGGGAGATACCGATACGGGAGTGGGTCCACTTGGACGAGCTGTTGCTCACGTAGTCGTTGTATTTCCACCACGTGTAGGTCGTGGTGTCCGGCCACGGGTCGGCCACAGCGATCGTGTTGTTCGAGGTGTCGAAGCCGTAGACCACGTTCATGTGGCCGCCGCCGGCCGTCCACCCGATGCGGACAGCGAGCGGCCGGGCCGCCTTGACGTCCGTGTACACCTGGTCGAACGTGGCCGCGCTGTTCAGACCGGAGCCGGGATGGGTCATCCCGAGGCTGTTCCAGCCCCTGGCCATGTCGTCGAGCGTGGCGGGCTGGTTGTTGCACCCGTAGTAGGGCTGCGCCCGGCTGCAGAAGTCCGTCTGTGTGGAGCCGAAGCCCTGGAACTTGGCGATGGTCAGCCCGGAGGCGACCCAGCACCACTGGCTCTTCTCCTGCTTCAGCATGCTGATGCTGTCCTGGCCCGCCTCCGCGTGAGCCGGCCCCTCCACGGCTACGAGCGAACCCAGAGCGGCCAGCGCGATGGCCGTCCCCCTGGTTCCGTACCTGAACCTGCCCATTTTTCTGCCTTCCCTGATGAATTGATCGATACAAACAGGGGCAATCTGGCAGAAATATGACAAGACATCATGCCCGGGGCATGCGGGACACGCAGGGGATTCCCTCTGGCTGATTAATCGTCAGGTAGTCGCGAAACTGGGGCATTTGCTCGCACCTTGTCCGCCGGGACCGAAAGCGCATGCGCACTGCGCCGCTCGCCGGGGCGCGCGGTCGGGCATACGGGCAACCTCCCAGCCCCGGGCCGCGGGCCCCGTCAAACGGAACGCCGGGCCCCTGAAGGCGCCGAGCCCTCAGTCGCCCCCGCCACCGTCGCCGCCCTCACCGCCACCACCGTCGCCACCACCGGAGTCCCCGCCGTCGCCGCCGCCCGCACCCCAGCCGTCGCCGCCGGGCTCGTTGTCGTCGCTGCCGTTGCCGAGGTTGCTGAACCAGGGGCGGTCCCATGCCCTGTCGGTGGCGACCGGCTCGCCCTGGAAGCCGCGGGGCGCGCGGATGCGTACCGCGGAGGCGTGCGGCCCCCACACGTCGACGCGCACCAGCCGCCGGTCCACGGCGACGGCGACCGGCCCGGCGGGCCCGTCCGCGAACCTCCGCGCGATCCACAGGGATGTCCGAGGTTCACTATCGCGAACCTTCACTTCCCCGGCAGGCAACGAGCTTCCCACCAAAGACCCAGGCCGGTCCGGCATAAAAAACCCAGGTCAGCTTGATGCCGACCTGGGAATTGAGCCGCCTGTCGGATTCGAACCGACGACCTATTGATTACAAATCAATTGCTCTAGCCAACTGAGCTAAGGCGGCATCGCACACGAGGGAACAAGCACGCGCGCGAGCCCTCACTCTACACAGCACCCCACCCGCCGATCCAGGAAGTTCCACCCACCCCGCAACCGTCCGAGCACCTGTGCGTCAAGAACACTGACGTACTGATGCGGATATCGGACAGTCGGGGGGCGAAGCATGACGGACACCGCGGACAAGCCGACACGGGTGACCGGCGACGAGGCCAGGCGCATCAAGCGCGAGGCTCTGGGCATCGCCGACCGCAAGAAGCACCACGGCCGCGCGCCAACCGCCATGAAGAGCCGAACGAAGGAGCTCGGCACGCAGCAGCGCGTGTATCGGTACCGCTTCTACCCGACTCCCTCGCAGGCCGAGCGGCTGGAGAAGACCTTCGGGGCATGCCGCTGGGTCTATAACGAGGGGCTGGCGCTCCGGATGGGAGCCTGGGAACGACACCGGGGCGTCGTCGCAAGGCCCGGCTGAGCCGGTCGATCATCGACGCGGCCTGGGGCGAGCTGCTCCGTCAGCTGCGCTACACGTGCGCCTGGTACGGGCGGACACTGGTGATCGTGGACCGCTTCTTCCCGTCGACACGCCGATGTTCCGACTGCCACGCCAAGGGGCCGTCGCTCGATGTGTCCGTTCGGGAGTAGACGCCGCGCCGCGTACACATCCCGGTCGTGCACCGCATCGCAGTCCGCGCGCCGCCGCTCCACCAGGAGAATTCCTCCCCAGAGAACTACTGACAGATTCGAAATGGCCAGGTAGCGTCCAGACAAGTTCACTCAAGTGGACCAGACCACTCCCTTACAACGGATCGTCCGGCACGTTCCTGCCGGTGGAGGAGAAGATTCAGCATGGCCAGTGTCACGTTCGACAAGGCGTCCCGCGTATACCCCGGCTCCACGAAGCCCGCGGTTGACCAGCTTGAGATCGACATCGAGGACGGCGAGTTCCTCGTCCTCGTCGGTCCCTCCGGTTGTGGCAAGTCGACCTCCCTGCGCATGCTCGCGGGTCTTGAGGACGTCAACGGCGGCGCCATCCGCATCGGTGACCGCGACGTCACGCACCTGCCGCCGAAGGACCGGGACATCGCCATGGTGTTCCAGAACTACGCGCTGTACCCGCACATGTCCGTCGCGGACAACATGGGCTTCGCGCTGAAGATCGCCGGTATCAACAAGACCGAGATCCGGGCGAAGGTCGAAGAGGCCGCCAAGATGCTGGACCTCAGCGACTACCTCGACCGCAAGCCGAAGGCGCTCTCCGGTGGTCAGCGTCAGCGTGTCGCGATGGGCCGTGCCATCGTCCGTGAGCCGCAGGTCTTCCTCATGGACGAGCCGCTGTCGAACCTCGACGCCAAGCTCCGTGTCTCCACCCGTACGCAGATCGCCTCGCTCCAGCGCCGCCTGGGCATCACGACGGTGTACGTCACCCACGACCAGGTCGAGGCCCTCACCATGGGTGACCGCGTCGCGGTCCTCAAGGACGGTCTCCTCCAGCAGGTCGACTCGCCGCGCAACATGTACGACAGGCCGTCGAACCTCTTCGTGGCCGGCTTCATCGGCTCCCCGGCCATGAACCTGGTCGAGGTCCCGATCACCGACGGTGGCGTGAAGTTCGGCAACAGCGTCGTCCCGGTCTCCCGTGCCGCGCTCACCGCCGCCGCCGACCGCGGCGACACGACCGTCACGGTCGGCATCCGCCCCGAGCACTTCGACATCGTCGAGCACGGCGGCGCCGCTGCGAAGTCCCTCACCAAGGACTCCGCCGACGCCCCGGCCGGTCTGGCCGTCTCGGTCAACGTCGTCGAGGAGCTCGGCGCCGACGGCTTCGTCTACGGCTCCGCCCAGGTCGGCGCCCAGGAAAAGGACCTCGTCGTCCGCGTCGGCGGCCGTGCCGTCCCGGAGAAGGGCACCAAGCTGCACGTCGTGCCGCGCCCGGACGAGCTGCACGTCTTCGCGACCTCGACCGGTGAGCGTCTCACCGACTGATCTCGCACCGCCCGCCGTACGACGTCGGCCCCGCACGGACTCCGTGCGGGGCCGACGCGCGTTTCCGGGGTTTGGGCCGGGCGCCTCAAATTCCCCGGCACAACGGTCATTTCGCTCCGGTTCGTCAACACGAAATTCGAAAAGCACTCTCGAACCATCCCTCGCGAGAGTGACGCAATGTCGCCGATTCATCACTGCCCGCTACGCTCACTGCGTGACCCACACCGCGCGCCGCATCGGCCGAACTCTCGCTTTCGTACTGCCTGTCTTCATGGTTCTTTCCGGGACCCTCGCGGTCACCGCCGTGCCGTGGGCAGCCAGCAACTCCGACTCGACGATGCTCACCGCGTCGGCCCAGACCGTCTCGAAGCGCGCCAAGCCGCGCGCACCGCAGGACATCCTGCGTGACAAGCTCCTCCTGGAACTCCAGGAGAAGGACCCCGCCGTCGCGTTGACGGATCTCCAGCGTGCCGTCGAGGGGCGTCCGTCGCTCGCGAGGCACTGCATGTCGATCGCGAAGGCGCTGGGCAGGGCAGCGGTCGAGCAGTACGGCCCGACGCGGGCGCACCGCTTCTCGCGTCCCGTCTGCGACACGTCCTTCGCCTCGGGTGTCGCGCAGTTCAGCTGACCGGTCCCGTGCGGGCACGGCATATCGTGCCTGGCATGCATACGTTTCCGACGCAGGCCGTGATCCTGGCGGGTGGCCAGGGGTCACGGCTGCGCCCGTACACCGATGACCGCCCCAAGCCGATGGTCGAGATCCCTGGTACCGGGACCCCGATCATCGGCCATCAGCTTTCCTGGCTGGCCGCAGAGGGCGTGACCGATGCCGTGGTGTCCTGCGGGCACCTGGCCGAGGTACTGCAGGAGTGGCTGGACGCGGCGGTGCTGCCGCTGCGGGTCACGACGGTCGTGGAGTCCGAACCGCTGGGGCGTGGCGGCGGGCTGAAGTACGCGGCGGCCCGGCTGCCCGATCCGGAGCAGCCCTGGTACGCGACCAACGGTGATATCTGGACACGTTTCTCGTTGCGTGAGATGGCCGCGTTCCATGCGGAGCGTGATGCGACCGCGACGCTGGCGCTGGCACGGCCCCGGATTCCCTGGGGTGCGGTGGAGACGGACGCGTTCGGGCACATCACCGACTTCATCGAGTCACCGCCGTCGCCGTATCTGATCAATGCGGGGGTGTACGTGTTCTCCCCGGCGTTCACGGCGATGCTGCCGGACCGTGGTGATCATGAGCGGACGACGTTTCCCCGGCTCGCGCGGGAGCGTCGGCTGGCCGGCTATCCGTTGCCGCACGGCGCCTACTGGCGGGCCATCGACACCGCCAAGGACCTCACGGAGGCGGCCAAGGAGCTGGACGGCCAGTAGGAGCGCTCTCGCCTGCGGACACGGACGAGGCACAGCGAGGGGCGGGCACCGGATCGTTTCCGGTGCCCGCCCCTCGCTGTGTTCCGTACCTACGTCCCGGGTACGGGCCGGGCTCAGCCCAGGAGGCCGCCGAGGGGGTTCTTGCCGCCTCCCCCGCTGCTGCCTCCGCCGGAGGAGGCGTCCGGGGCGCCGTCCGCACCGGGGGCCTGGTCCGGGCCGCCCGTGGTGGTGCCGCCGCCGCCTCCGGTGGGGCCGGCGGAGCTGGGGCCGGCGCTGGTGCTCGGGGGCTGCTGGGGGGTGGTCCGCTGCGGCGGCGGCTGGCCGGGCGGTCCCCGGCCGAACGGCATGGGGCGCTGGGGGAGCTGG
>CBRG010000207.1 GCA_000470535.1 Streptomyces sp. AW19M42 | reverse complement strand
GCCGTCGCCGTACTGATCATCGCCTGCCCGTGCGCCCTCGGCCTCGCCACCCCCACCGCCCTCATGGTCGGCACCGGACGCGGCGCCCAGCTCGGCATCCTGATCAAGGGCCCCGAAGTCCTGGAGACCACCCGCCGCGTCGACACCATCGTCCTCGACAAGACCGGCACCGTCACCACCGGAAAAATGACCCTCCAGGCCGTCCACACCACCCCCGACACCACACAGACCCACGTCCTGCACCTCGCCGGCGCCCTCGAACACGCCTCGGAACACCCCATCGCCCAAGCCGTCGCCACCGGAGCCGCCGAACGCACCGCCACCCCCCTCCCCACCCCCGAGGACTTCACCAACGTCCCCGGCCTCGGGGTCCAGGGCGTCGTTGACGGGTTCAAGGTGCTCGTCGGCCGCCCCCGGCTGCTCACCGAAGCCGGAATCGACCTTCCGGATGTGCTCACGGCTGCCCTGACGGAAGCGGCCGGGCAGGGACGTACAGCGGTCGCGGTCGCCTGGGACGGCAAGGCGCGGGGCGTCCTCGAAGTCGCCGACGCGGTCAAGGATTCCAGCGCGGCGGCCGTCGCGGACCTCCGCGCACTCGGCCTGACGCCGATCCTGCTGACCGGCGACAACCGCGCGGTGGCGGAATCCGTGGCCCGCGCGGTCGGCATCGACGAGGTACGGGCAGAGGTGCTCCCCGAGGAAAAGGCGCACGTCATCGAGCGGTTGCAGGCCGAGGGACGTGCGGTCGCGATGGTCGGTGACGGGGTCAACGACGCAGCCGCGCTGGCCACCGCAGATCTCGGTCTGGCGATGGGCACCGGCACGGACGCGGCGATCGAGGCGAGCGATCTGACGCTCGTTCGTGGAGATCTGAAGGTGGCCGCCGATGCCATCCGGCTCTCCCGGCGTACGCTGGCCACCATCAGGGGCAACCTTTTCTGGGCATTCGGTTACAACGTTGCTGCTCTACCCCTTGCGGCATTTGGCCTGCTCAACCCTATGATTGCGGGAGCGGCGATGGCGTTCTCTTCAGTCTTCGTCGTAACGAACAGCCTGCGCTTGAGGTCCTTCACGTAACTTCCACAAAGAGATCTAGATCACACCGATTCGGGGGTAACCATTCGGTGGGTTCGCGAGTCTAAGAGTGCGATGCCAAAGGATGTCTTGGGGGACGTCCGACGGAGGGTCTTGGGGGACACTCCGGGCAAGCGTTGCCGGGGCACGTGCACCGGGGAGCTTTGAGCGGCCCTCCCGTCGGTACGTACCCCGGCAGACCGCCGGAAGGCAGGCTGTACGAGGTTCAGGCGCAGTACCCGCAGAACCGCAGTAGACGCAGTACCGCAGTACCCGAGGAACCCAGGAGCTTCGGCTCCCACTGAACGCCCGGCCGGATCCCGTGGGGGGAATCCGCTCCGGGATATGGGAAGCGCCTCGTTGTCGGCCCGTGGGGGGATCGACGGCGGGGCGCTTCTCGCATGTCCGGCTCGGCCCCGGCGGGACAAGCAAATCGCCCCGGACACCGCGCTCTGTGCGAAAGCGCGGCAGTCGGGGCGAAGGCAACCGGCCGGGAGGGCCGGGGGTGAAGCAGGGGTGGTCCGGGGCTCAGCGGCCCTCGACCGGGACGAAGTCGCGCAGGACCTCGCCGGTGTAGATCTGGCGCGGGCGGCCGATGCGGGAACCCGGCTCCTTGATCATCTCGTGCCACTGGGCGATCCAGCCCGGAAGCCGGCCGATCGCGAAGAGCACGGTGAACATCTCGCTCGGGAAGCCCATGGCCCGGTAGATCAGACCGGTGTAGAAGTCCACGTTGGGGTAGAGGTTGCGCGAGACGAAGTACTCGTCGGAGAGCGCGTGCTCCTCCAGCTTGAGCGCGATGTCGAGCAGCTCGTCGGACTTGCCGAGCGAGGACAGCACATCGTGGGCCGCGGCCTTGATGATCTTGGCGCGCGGGTCGAAGGACTTGTACACCCGGTGGCCGAAGCCCATCAGGCGGACGCCGTCCTCCTTGTTCTTCACCTTGCTGATGAAGGAGTCGACGTCGCCGCCGTTGGCCTGGATGCCCTCAAGCATCTCCAGCACCGACTGGTTGGCGCCGCCGTGCAGGGGGCCCCACAGCGCCGAGATACCGGCGGAGATCGAGGCGAACATGTTCGCCTGCGAGGAGCCGACCAGACGCACGGTGGAGGTCGAACAGTTCTGCTCGTGGTCCGCGTGCAGGATGAGCAGCTTCTCCAGCGCCGAGACGACGACCGGGTCCGGCACGTACTCCTGGGCGGGGACCGAGAAGGTCATGCGCAGGAAGTTCTCGACGTAACCGAGGTCGTTGCGCGGGTAGACGAACGGGTGACCGATCGACTTCTTGTACGCGTACGCCGCGATGGTCGGCAGCTTGGCCAGCAGCCGGATCGTCGAGAGGTGACGCTGCTCCTCGTCGAACGGGTTGTGGCTGTCCTGGTAGAACGTGGACAGCGCGCTGACGACCGAGGACAGCATGGCCATCGGGTGGGCGTCGCGCGGGAAGCCGTCGAAGAACCGCTTGACGTCCTCGTGCAGCAGCGTGTGCTGGGTGATCTCGTTCTTGAAGGTCGACAGCTCGTCGACCTTCGGAAGCTCACCGTTGATGAGCGTGTACGCGACTTCGAGGAACGTCGATTGCTCGGCGAGCTGCTCGATCGGGTAGCCGCGGTACCGCAGGATGCCCTGCTCGCCATCGAGGTAGGTGATGGCGGATTTATACGCAGCGGTGTTGCCGTATCCGCTGTCCAGCGTCACCAGGCCGGTGTTCGCCCGGAGCTTCCCGATGTCGAAGCCCTTGTCGCCGACGGTGCTGTCGATCACCGGGTAGGTGTACTCGTCATCGCCGTACCGCAGTACTACAGCATTGTTGGTGTGCTCGCTCACGTCATCCCTCACCGACGTAGTGCCTCTTCTTCGAGGTTCCCTGACTGTCTCCACCCTCCCCCATTTGGCGCAGGAGAGTGCACTCGGGGTCGTCCATTGGACCTACTCGCGGCACTGAGTGCCGCGAACTTATTCATCCTGCCCCCTTGACTGCGGTTGCGGAAGACCTCCGTGACGTTTCCCACCGATTTGATCGATCATTTTTTCGGCAGATCCTCCTTCCGCACCTCCCCGCAGCCGGTAATCCAGCGCTGTGCAACGCCTGCCTGCGGAAACCGTGCGGACCGCCTGCCCGATCGCCTGCCGCGAGCCGACCAGGACGACGAGCTTCTTCGCCCTCGTCACAGCTGTGTAGAGCAGGTTCCGCTGGAGCATCATCCAGGCGCTCTTCGTCACGGGGATGACGACGGCCGGGTACTCGCTGCCCTGGGAGCGGTGGATCGTCATGGCGTACGCGTGGGACAGCTCGTCCAGCTCGTCGAAGTCGTAACCGATCTCCTCGTCCTCGTCCGTGAGGACGGTCAGCTTCTGCTCGTCGGCGTCGAGGGCGGTGACCACGCCGACGGTCCCGTTGAAGACGCCGTTCTCGCCCTTGTCGTAGTTGTTGCGGATCTGGGTGACCTTGTCGCCCACCCGGAACACCCTGCCGCCGAACCGCTTCTCGGGCAGATCGGGGCGGGCGGGCGTGATGGCCTGCTGGAGCAGACCGTTGAGATGGCCCGCGCCGGCCGGGCCGCGGTGCATCGGAGCGAGTACCTGCACGTCACGGCGGGGGTTCAGGCCGAACTTCGCGGGGATGCGGCGGGCCGCGACATCGACCGCGAGCACGCCCGCGTCCTCCGTCTCGTCCTCCACGAAGAGGAAGAAGTCGCTGAGCCCCTGGGTGAGCGGCGGGAGACCGGAGTTGATCCGGTGGGCGTTGGTGACGACGCCGGACTGCTGGGCCTGGCGGAAGATGGTGGTCAGCCGGACCGCCGGGACGGGTCCGCCGCCGGCCAGCAGATCCCGCAGCACCTCCCCCGCGCCGACCGACGGCAACTGGTCGACGTCCCCGACGAGCAGCAGATGGGCACCGGGTGCCACCGCCTTGACGAGCTTGTTGGCGAGCAGCAGATCGAGCATCGACGCCTCGTCCACGACGACCAGATCGGCGTCCAGCGAGCGGTCCCGGTCGTACGCCGCGTCGCCGCCCGGTTTCAGTTCGAGCAGCCGGTGGACGGTGGAGGCCTCGGCCCCCGTCAGCTCGGAGAGCCGCTTCGCCGCCCGCCCGGTAGGCGCGGCCAGCACCACTTTGGCCTTCTTCGCGCGCGCCAGCTCCACGATGGACCGGACGGTGAACGACTTCCCGCAGCCGGGCCCGCCCGTCAGCACGGCGACCTTCCGGCTGAGCGCGAGGCGTACGGCGGCCTCCTGCTCGGGTGCCAGAGTCGCGCCGGTACGGCCCGCGAGCCACTTCAGGGCCTTGTCCCAGTCCACGCCCCCGAAGGCCGGCATCCGCTCCTCCGGCGTCCGCAGCAGCCGCCGCACCTGGGCGGCGAGCGCGATCTCGGCCCGGTGGAAGGGCACCAGGTAGACGGCGGTGACCGGCTCGCCGCCCTCCGGCGAGGGCACCTTCTCCCGTACAACGCCCTCCGGGTCCTCTGCCAGTTCGGCGAGGCACTCGATGACAAGGCCGGTGTCCACCTGAAGCAGCTTCACCGCGTCCGCGATCAGCCGCTCCTCGGGCAGGAAGCAGTGGCCCTGGTCGGTGGACTGCGACAGCGCGTACTGGAGCCCGGCCTTGACCCGCTCCGGGCTGTCGTGCGGAATGCCGACCGCCTGGGCGATCTTGTCGGCGGTGAGGAAGCCGATGCCCCAGACGTCGGCGGCCAGCCGGTAGGGCTCGTTCCGCACGACGGAGATCGAGGCGTCCTCGTACTTCTTGTAGATGCGGACGGCGATGGACGTCGAGACGCCGACGCCCTGGAGGAAGACCATGACCTCCTTGATCGCCTTCTGTTCCTCCCAGGCGGCGGCGATCATCTTCGTCCGCTTCGGACCGAGCCCCGGTACCTCGACGAGCCGTTTCGGCTGCTGCTCGATGATGTCGAGGGTGTCGACGCCGAAGTGGGTGGTGATCCGGTCCGCCATGACGGGGCCGATGCCCTTGATCAGACCGGAGCCGAGGTAGCGGCGGATGCCCTGGATGGTGGCGGGGAGGATCGTCGTGTAGTTCTCGACGGTGAACTGCTTGCCGTACTGCGAGTGCGAGCCCCAACGCCCCTCCATCCGCAGCGACTCCCCCGGCTGCGCCCCAAGCAGCGAGCCGACCACGGTGAGCAGGTCGTTGGCGCCGCGCCCGGTGTCGACGCGGGCGACCGTGTACCCGTTCTCCTCGTTGGCGTACGTGATGCGTTCGAGTACGCCTTCCAGGACGGCCATGTTGGGCGTGGGGGATGTCGTGGAGGACGTGGTGGACATGGGTGCGACGGTACCGGGCCGGACCGACAGCGCGAGGGTCGCATACGAACAGTCACTGGTACCATGGGTGGTACCAGTGACTCACAGTGGGAAGAGGTTCGTCATGTCGATAACGGCCAGCGAAGCCCGGAAGCACCTCTTTCCCCTGATCGAGAAGGTCAACGAGGATCACGCCCCCGTACACATCACCTCCCGCAAGGGGAACGCGGTCCTCATGTCTGAGGAGGACTTCGCCTCCTGGCAGGAGACGATCTACCTGATGCGCTCGCCGGCCAACGCCCGTCGGCTCCTGGAGTCCATCGCAGAGGTCGAAGCGGGCCGGACGGAGCACCACGAGCTGGTGGACCTTCCGGATGGCGAGGACGACGAATGAAGCTCACGTTCACCTTGTGTGGGTGGGCCGACTACACCTTCTGGTCGGAGAGCGACCGCCGCATGACACGTCGCATCAACCGGCTCATCACCGATACCCTGCGCGACCCCTTCGACGGCATCGGAAAGCCGGAACCCCTGCGAGGCGACCTCAGCGGCTACTGGTCGAGGCGTATCGATGACGAACACCGCCTGGTGTACAGAGCCACCGAGTCCGAACTCGTCATCGTGCAAGCCCGATACCACTACAACTGACCTCGGCCGCACGGCCCCCGGAGCGGCGGCGCCCCGCGCAGCTTCTGCCGAATGGCTGACGCGTCCCACGAAGACTCCCGGCTCGCAGCCCTCCACGACCTACTCGCCCCGTACCGCGGTGACCTCGACGCCTGCCTCAGGATCGCCGAGCAGTCTGCGCGGCATCCGTATGCTCCCGGCCATGAGATTCTTCCGGCCGCGCGGCCGAAACGACGCCGAACGAATAACGGGAACGCCTGTGGACGAGGCCAAAGCCCTTTACGAAGCGCGGCGTTACGCCGAGGCGGAGGCCGCGTCCCGCGCCGTAGCGCGGTCGCGGCCACCCGACGACGAGTACGCGGCGGTGGCGCTGAACATCGCCGCGCTCGCAACGGGCGCCCAGGGTCGCCACGCCGAGTCACTCGCCACCTACGACGAAGCGCTGACGGCCTTCAGCCAGACATTCGGAGCCGATCACTGGCTGACCCTGAAGCTGCGCTCGGACCGCGCCCAGCAAAGGATCTCGCTCGGACAGCACGCCGAGTGCGAGGCGGAATGCAGGGCCGTCATCGAGGCCGCCGGCCCCGGTACCGGGCCGGAGTGGTCACAGCTGACAGCGGCCGCGCGCAATGGGCTGGCCTTCGCCCTCAATGCACAGGGACGTCACCAGGAGGCCGAGGCACTCGCCCGCGAGTCCCTGGCCGCCTACCCCGAACGTGATCGGGGGGCTCTCGTCCTGCGACTCGGCCTGGCTCGCAGCCTCAATGGTCAAGCCCGCTACGAAGAGGCTCTCACCCAGGCACGCCATGCTGGCAGGCTGTACCGCTCTCTGCCCGAGCAACAGCGCCACCCAGATGTGGGCGCCGTTGAACTGGTCTTTGCTACTGCCCTGTTGGGTCTGTGTCGCGCTCCTGAGGCCCGTCGTCAGGCTGCAGCCGCTCACGATGCCTGCCTGGCCTCGTTCGGCCCGGACCACCGCCGCTCCGTCGAAGCCCGAACGCTGCTCGAACATTTGGAAAGTACTCGGCCATAAGCGCGCACTGTTGATGGCCGAACCCGACCACCGATGACTTTGATCGGGGCGCCGCGTCCGTTCCAGATCAGGAAGTGTTCGCCGCCTCATCCGCCGGTCGAACGCGACGGACCGGGACCAGCGCCCCAGCCCGGCGGTCAGCCTGCCACCGCGGTGAGGGAGCGTCGGTGCTTCGGGGTCTCTATCTCGTCGATCAGCGCGACCGCCAGGTCCGCGTAGGAGAAGGACGGGGCGCCGTCGGCGATCACCTGCTCGCCGCCCGTCCGGTACCGGCCGGTGCGCGGGGCCTCGTCGTCCAGCATCACGGGCGGCGGGGCGATGACGAGCCAGTCGATGCCGGTCTCGGCGGCGCGGAGCACGTCGAGTTCGGCGGAGTGCCCGAGGGAGAAGGCCCGCGCCTCCTCGGGGAAGCCGGGGGCGTCGTGGACGGCCACGCCGGGCGCGGTCTCCAGGACGGACCCGATGCCGATGAGCACCAGCCGGCCGACGCCCGCCCGCGCCAGCCCGTCAAGCAGGGCGTGTGCCGCGCTCACGTAGAAGTCCCGCGACGGCACGTCCGTCCGCCCGGCCGCGCTGATCGCGGCGTCGTGCCCCGCCGCGGCCTCCGCGACGCTGTCCGCCCGGGTGACATCACCGGCGACGACGCTGACGCCGTCACCGGCCGGGCCCGTGTACGCGGCCACGTCCCGCACCACGGCCGTGACCTGATGCCCACGGGCGAGAGCCTCCGCAACGGCCCGCCGCCCGGCCCGTCCACCGGCTCCGAAGACAATGATCCTGCTGCTCATGGGAGTTCCCCCCGCCAAGGCCCGCGGACCGCCGGCCGACAGGCGGACGCTAGCCCCGCACCCCCTGGTTTCCGCAACGATAGTTACGTACGCTCGCCAGGGTGAGCCAACCACTTGATCCCGAAATGTTCACCGGCTGCTCCCACACCACGTCGCCGTTCCGGATCGGCGGCAAATGGACCCCGAAGATCATCCGGTGCCTGGAGTCCGGCCCGCGGCGCTTCTTTGAACTGGAGGTCCCGCTGCGCGGCATCACACCGAAGGTGCTGACGGAGACCCTGCGCTCGATGCAACGGGACGGTCTGATCACCCGCACCGTCCACGTGGACGCCCCGGCCCCGGCCCCGGTCAGCTACGAACTGACCCCGCTCGGCCGCACCCTCCTCGCACCCATGGCCGCCTGCTGCGCATGGGCGGCGGAGCACCTGCCGACGCTGCTGGACGCGCGGGACGCGCACGGCCCCGCCGGCTCACCAGTCGTCGATACCGGGGTCGGCCCCCGGCACGCCCAGTCGTGATCCCCGGCTCTCCGCGACCCGCTTGACCGTGCGCAGGGACTCGGTCAACCGGCTTGCCAGAAAGTGGAGTTCCGTTCCCCTTACCTTCCGGTCCGCCAGGAGTTCGGTGGCGTGCCCGATCAGATCACCCGCCATGCCGAGCTGGATGTTCTCGAAGCCGTCCGCCATCCGCGACACGTACCCGGTGCCGTCCCCGATGACGTAACACGGCTTGTCGTCCTGCCCCGTCCAGGGCAGTTGCCTGATCCCGTCGCCCTCGCTCATGCCGCGGCCCCGGCTCCACGGACGAACCGGGGCCCGTCCGCCCCGGGCACGGCGATCCACAGCGCCCTACGGCGCGCCCGCCTGCGCCGCTCCTCTGCCACGCGCCGCTCGTGCGCGACGAGATACGGGCGCACGAGCGGGCTGTCCTCGCCCCGCGGGGGACGCTCCCCCGTGCGGTACGCGGTCGGGCCGCTCACGTAGTCGCAGGAGTACGGGTACAGGTAAAGGTCCCGCCCGCGCCTTCGCCGGTACCGGAACCACACCAGCGGCTCAAGGAGCCGGGCAATGGGGTGCTTCATCTCAGCCTGCTTTCTCGGGTTGGCCAGGACTTCATCGGTCGATCCCGATGGGAGTTCACTGCGTTCTGTAGCGAACTCATCACAGAGTGGGGCCGCGCATCGCTACGCTGCCAGGGGGTTGGGGATGACAGCGCGTCCGTCAAGACGGGGAGTTGGATCACGTGGGGACGAAGCGAAGGCCGCGTACGCCTCGGGAGAAGTACGGCGAGGAGCTGAAGCTGCGGCGCATCGCGGCGGGGCTGACGCAGGAGGCGCTGGGCGAGATGGTGGTGTGCTCGCCCACGCTGATCAGTCACTGGGAGGCCGGGCGGCGGCTGCCCAAGCCGGATGATGCTCGACGCATTGACGTCGCACTGGCCACCGACGGCTTTTTCGCCCGGTGGCTGGAGGACCTGGATTCGAAGTTCGCCCAGTTCTTCACCCCGGTGGCCGAGTTGGAGTGCGAGGCCACGGAGGTGCGCCTGTACGGCCTGTCTCTCATCCCAGGCCTTCTCCAGACCGAGGAATACGCTCGTGCGGTGTTCCAGGCGTACCGCCCCAACTACCGGCCGGATGAGCTTGACGAACTCGTTGTCAACCGCATGGAGCGCGGCCGGGTGCTCACCGAGTCAAAGACGCCCACCGCCTGGGCGCTTCTCGACGAGGCGTCGCTTCGACGGCGTATCGGCGGCCCGCAGGTGATGGCGGAGCAGCTGCGTAAGGTCGCGGGCATGGCGGCATCCGGGCGCCTGCGTCTGCACGTGCTGCCCTTCGCGGCAGGAGCGCACGCCCTTCTGGAGAGTGCGCTCTATCTGCTGGACTTCGCGGACGCCGCTCCACTTGCGTACGTTGAGGGGCTTCGCACGGGGAACTTGATGGATGATCCGACATTGGTGGCTGCCTGCCAGGCGTCCTACACTCTCGCCCTGAGCGAGGCGGCCTCCCAACGGAATTCGGTGGACCTCGTCAGGGCCATCGCAGAGGAGCACGAACATGCACAGCATCAACCACGCCACCCCTGATGCCAGCGCCCTGACCGGCTGGTTCAAGTCCAGCTACAGCGGGGGCTCCAACGGCGACTGCCTTGAAGCCGCCCGCGGCTACGCCGCCGTCCCCGTCCGCGACAGCAAAACCCCCACCGGCCCCGCCGTCGTCTTCTCCGCCGGGGGCTGGTCGTCCTTCGTCGCAGCGGTCAAAGCCGGCCGCTTCGCCCCCTGAGGAAAGGGTCAGGGCGTCGGCTTGCCTCCACCGCTGGGCGCATGGCTCAGATCCACCACACAGAAGATGTTGTCGTCCGGGTCGGCGACAACAACGAAGTCAGGCGCGGGAGGGTAGTGGTCCCAGTCGACGGTTCGCGCGCCGAGACCGACCAGTCGCTGAACCTCCGCCTGTTGTTCCTCGGCCGTGTCCGTGAAGAGGTCCAGGTGGAGACGGGGGTGCGGCTCGGCCGGGGAGGTACTGCGCATCAGGCCGAGGGCTCGGCCGGAGCCGTCGGGGCAGGTGAGCGTCCGCCACGTTTCACTCTTCCACTCCTCGGCGGCGACCAGGTTCAACGCCGCGGTCCAGAAGGCCACTGCGCGGGGGACGTCCGTGACACCGATGACGGGGATTCCTAGTCGCAGCATGAGCGCGATCCTAGGGCCTGTCGTCACGGCATGCCGAGCCGGCCGAGCTCGCCCGGTCAACAGCGAAACGGGGCCCGGTCTTCCGACCGGGCCCCTCTCGCTCTCCCCCGCTGTCAGGGCTTCCCCATCCCCCCGGACACCCCCCGGAAGCTCCCGACTACAGGTACGACCCGGCAGAGCCCCGGAGGGTTGCACGGTCGGGCAGTCTTTTTTGCCCCAGAGGTCACCTCCGCGGATACCGCCCGGTCACGGCGTCAGCAGGCGTGCTCCAGGTACCGGGCGGCGACCTCCGCCAGGACCTCTGAGCCGTCGCGGGCCCACAGCTCCTCGTTGAAGATCTCCACCTCGATCGGGCCGTCGAAACCGGTGGCCTCGACCACCGTCCGGAAGGCGCGGAAGTCCACGCAGCCGTCGCCCAGTTGGCCCCGGCCGACCAGCACGCCCGCCGGCAGCGGGGTGATCCAGTCGGCGAGCTGGAAGGAGTGGATGCGGCCGCCCGCGCCCGCGCGGGCGATCTGGGCGGGCGCCTGGTCGTCCCACCAGAGGTGGTACGTGTCGACGACGACCCCGACCTGGTCCGCCGGGAAGCGTTCCGCGAGGTCCAGGGCCTGGGACAGGGTGGAGACCACGCAGCGGTCGGAGGCGAACATCGGGTGCAGCGGCTCGATCGCCAGGCGCACGCCGCGCTCGGCTGCGTACGGGGCCAGTTCCCCCAGGGCGTCCGCGATGCGCTCGCGGGCACCGTACAGGTCCTTGCTGCCGGCCGGGAGGCCGCCCGAGACCAGCACCAGGGTGTCCGTGGCGAGGCCCGCCGCCTCGTCCACCGCCGCGCGGTTGTCGTCCAGGGCGCGGGTCCGCTCGGCCGGGTCGAGAGCGGTGAGGAAACCGCCCCGGCAGAGGCTGGTGACGGACAGGCCCGCATCGGAGAGGAGACGGGCTGTCGCCTCTACGCCGTACTTCTGGACGGGGGCCCGCCACAGGCCGACCTTGTCGATGCCCGCCTTCACGCAGCCCTCGGTCAGCTCGGGCAGCGACCACTGCTTGATGGTCTCCTGGTTGATGGAGAGACGGCCGTCGCTCATCGGGTGCCCCCGTTGACCGTGAGGAGCGCGCGCATCCGGGACTCGGCCAGTTCCGGGTCGGGGAACAGGCCCAGCCGGTCCGCCAGTTCGTACGCCTTCGTCAGATGCGGCAGCGAGCGGGCCGACTGGAGGCCGCCCACCATCGTGAAGTGGTCCTGGTGGCCGGCCAGCCAGGCGAGGAACACCACTCCCGTCTTGTAGTAGCGGGTCGGTGCCTGGAAGAGGTGGCGGGACAACTCGACCGTCGGGTCGAGGAGTTCGCGGAAGCCCTTGGTGTCACCGGTGTCCAGGACCCGGACCGCGTGAGCGGCCAGCGGGCCGAGCGGGTCGAAGATGCCGAGCAGGGCGTGGCTGAAGCCCCGGTCGTCGCCCGCGATCAGCTCGGGGTAGTTGAAGTCGTCGCCCGTGTAGCAGCGCACCCCGCCGGGGAGGCGGCGCCGGACGTCGATCTCGCGCTCCGCGTCGAGCAGGGAGATCTTGATGCCGTCGACCTTGTCCGGGTGTTCCGCGATGACCTGGAGGAAGGTGTCGGTGGCCGCGTCGAGGTCCGCGGAGCCCCAGTAGCCGTCCAGCGCCGGGTCGAACATCGGGCCGAGCCAGTGCAGCACGACCGGCTCTGTGGCCTGGCGCAGCAGGTGGGCGTACGTCTCCAGGTAGTCCTGCGGGCTGTTCGCCGCGGCGGCGAGTGCGCGGGAGGCCATCAGGATGGCCTGCGCCCCGCTCCCCTCGACCAGGGCGAGCTGTTCCTCGTACGCGGAGAGGACATCGGCCAGCGAGGCGGGGCCGGGCGGCAGCTGGTCGGTGCCGACGCCGCACGCGATCGCGCCGCCGACGGACCTGGCCTCCGCGGCCGAGCGGCGGATCAGCTCGGCGGCGCCGGCCCAGTCCAGGCCCATGCCTCGCTGGGCGGTGTCCATGGCCTCCGCGACCCCGAGGCCGTGCGACCAGAGGTGGCGTCGGAAGGCGAGTGTGGCGTCCCAGTCGACGGCGGCCGGGGAGTCGGGGCTGATGTCCGCGTACGGGTCGGCCACGACATGGGCGGCCGAGAAGACCGTGCGGGAAGCCAGGGGCGCCCTGCCGGGGGTGAGGTCGAGCGGGGTGGTGCGGGGCTCGTAGGGCCCCTGCGGGAGGTGGATGGTCAAGGGTTCAACTCCGGTGCGTCCTGCGGGAGGTGGCTGGTCACAGGTTCAGCTCCGGGACGTCGAAGCGGCGGCCGTCCGCGAAGGACTTGAGGCCGAGCTCCGCGAGCTGGACGCCGCGGGCACCCGCCATCAGGTCCCAGGTGTAGGGCTCGTCCAGCGCGATGTGGCGGAGGAACAGCTCCCACTGGGCCTTGAAGCCGTTGTCGAAGACGGTGTTGTCGGGGACTTCCTGCCACTGGTCGCGGAAGGACTCGGTGGCCGGGAGGTCGGGGTTCCAGACCGGCTTGGGGGTGGCCGAGCGGTGCTGGACCCGGCAGTTGCGCAGCCCCGCGACGGCGGAGCCGTGGGTGCCGTCGACCTGGAACTCGACCAGTTCGTCGCGGTTGACCCGGACCGCCCAGGAGGAGTTGATCTGCGCGACGGCGCCGCTCTCCAGCTGGAAGATGCCGTACGCGGCGTCGTCGGCGGTCGCGGCGTACGGCTTGCCGTGCTCGTCCCAGCGCTCGGGGATGTGCGTCTGGACGTGCGCCTGGACGGTGGTGACGCGGCCGAACAGCTCGTGGAGCACGTACTCCCAGTGCGGGAACATGTCGACGGCGATGCCGCCGCCGTCCTCCGAGCGGTAGTTCCAGGAGGGGCGCTGGGCCTCCTGCCAGTCCCCCTCGAAGACCCAGTAGCCGAACTCGCCGCGCACGGAGAGGATCTCCCCGAAGAAGCCGCCGTCGATGAGGCGCTTCAGCTTCAGCAGGCCCGGCAGGAAGATCTTGTCCTGGACGACGCCGTGCTTGATGCCGGCGTCCCGGGCGAGGCGGGCCAGCTCCAGGGCGCCCTCGACGTCGGTGGCGGTGGGCTTCTCGGTGTAGATGTGCTTGCCCGCCGCGATGGCCTTCTTGATCGCGTCGACGCGCGCCGAGGTGACCTGGGAGTCGAAGTAGATGTCGATGGTCTCGTCCGCGAGCACCGCGTCGAGGTCGGTCGACCACTCGGTCAGGCCGTGCTGCTCGGCAAGCGCCTCCAGCGCGTGGGCCCGGCGGCCGACGAGGACCGGCTCGGGCCAGAGCACGTCGCCGTTGCCGAGGTCGAGGCCGCCCTGCTCCCGGATCGCGAGGACCGAGCGCACCAGGTGCTGCCGGTATCCCATGCGACCCGTGACGCCGTTCATGGCGATGCGCACTGTCCTGCGTGTCACGAAAGTTCCTCCATACAGCCGTAGCAAGCGCTTTCTATCCTGCATGACGCTAGCCTGCCGACAGCGGCCTGGACAAGAGGGGCCCACCGATTGGTCCTCTCCCCTCATCACTCCCCCGGAGGAATTTCGATGACAGTCACCCTGGCGGACGTGGCGGCTCGCGCCCGGGTGTCCCCGGCCACGGTCTCCCGTGTACTGAACGGCAACTACCCGGTGGCCGCGTCCACTCGGGAGCGGGTCCTGCGAGCGGTGGACGACCTGGACTACGTACTGAACGGCCCCGCCAGCTCACTCGCGGCCGCCACCTCCGACCTGATCGGCATCCTGGTCAACGACATCGCGGATCCGTTCTTCGGGATCATGGCGGGCGCCGCGCAGACGGAGATCGGCGGTCCGGGCGACGGTTCGGGCCGGGCGGGCGGCGAGAAGCTGGCGATCGTCTGCAACACCGGCGGCACCCCGGAACGCGAGCTCACCTACCTGACCCTGCTCCAGCGCCAGCGCGCCGCCGCCGTCGTCCTCACCGGCGGCGCGGTGGAGGACCCGGCGCACCGGGCCGCCATGTCCGCGAAGCTGGCGAAGCTCGCGGACGGGGGGACCAGGGTGGTCCTGTGCGGGCGCCCCCCGCTGCCGGACAGCGAATCGGTCCTGGCCGCGCTCGCCTTCGACAACCGGGGCGGCGGCCGGCGGCTGACCGAGCACCTGATCTCGCTGGGCCACCGCAGCATCGGCTACGCGGCGGGTCCGCTGGAGCGGACCACGACCCGCCACCGGCTGGAGGGCCACCGCGAGGCGATGAGGGCCGCGGGACTGTACGGGGGCGGGGGCGCTGCCGAGGGCGGGCGGCCCGCGCGCTCCGGTGCCGAGGAGCGCCTCACCGTGCACGGCTCCTACGACCGCGGCTCCGGCTACGACGCCACGGTCGAACTCCTGCGCCGCGAACCGGGGATCACGGCCGTCGTCGCAGCGAACGACACGGTGGCCCTGGGCGCCGCCGCGGCGATCCGCGACCGCGGCCTTCGCATCCCGGAGGACATCTCGGTGGCCGGTTTCGACGATCTGCCGTTCTCGGTGGACGTGGTCCCGGCGCTGACGACCGTACGGCTGCCGCTCTTCGAGGCGGGGGCGCGGGCGGGCCGGCTCGCGATGGGCAAGGAGGCCCCGCCGCCGGGCGGCGTCGCGACGATCCCGGCGGAGCTGATGGTGCGCGGCTCGACGGCGGCGCCAAGGGCATGACGTGGTTCCCGGCCGCCCGGATCGCGCGACCGGGTCCGCACGGAGTGACTTGGTTGCCCCGGGCCGGGGCATCCGTAGTTCAGGCCGCACGCCGATGATGTGCCGGCCACCGACCGGACCGTACGGTGCGGGGGCATGGCAGGTACCGATGGAAGGACATGCACGTGAAGCTCGCTTTCTCCACCCTCGGGGTGCCGGGGCTGCCGATATCCGAGGTCGTCCGGCTGGCCGCCGAACACGGCTACCAGGGGGTGGAGCTGCGCGCCCACCCGGAGGAGCCGGTGCACCCGGGGCTCTCGATGCTCGACCGTGCCGATGTGGTCGAGGAGTTCAAGCGGGGCGGGATCGAGATCCTGACCGTGGCCGGCTATGTCCGGGCCGCCGCGGAGGGCGACGACCAGCCGGTGCTCGACGAGCTCGCCGGTCTGGTGGAGCTGGCCCGGGACCTGGGGGCGCGCAACGTCCGGGTCTTCCCCGGCGGCGGTGACCAGGACCCCGCCACGGCCGACGCGACCGCCGCCCGCAGGCTGGCCGCCGCCGCTCCGTACGCCGCGGACATGGGCGTGCGCATCCTGCTGGAGACCCACGACTCGCACCGCGCGGGAGCCGCCGTGGCCCGGGTGGTGGGGACGGTGGGACACGGGAGCATCGGTGCGCTGTGGGACGTCATGCACACCTGGCTGGCCGGTGAGGAACCGGTCGCGAGCCATGCGGTGCTGGCCCCGCACCTGGGCTACGTCCAGGTGAAGGACATCGCGTCGGCCGAGGACACCGAGCCGGTCGCCCTGGGCGCCGGGGTGCTGCCGCTGCGGGCCTGCCTGGACACCCTGGACGCGGACAGCTGGGTCTGCTGGGAGTACGAGAAGCGCTGGCACCCGGGGGCGGCGGAGCTGCCGGGGCTGCTGAGCGCGGGGCGCGAGCACCTGCTGCGGCTGGGCGCGCCGAAGCAGTAGGGCGGTCAGGCGGCCCCCTCGACCTGCGACTTTGGCGGCCGTGCCGGGGTGGCGGGGCGGGGGCGCCGCGCCCCGGCGAGCGAGGTCAGCGCCACCCCGCCGACCAGCAGCGCCGCCGCGCACCACCGCAGCGGGCTCACCGACTCGTCGAGCAGCAGGGCGGCGGAGGACATCCCGAAGACGGGTACCAGCAGGGTGAACGGGGCCACCGACGTAGCCGGGTACCGGCTCAGCAGGAAGCCCCAGGCCCCGAAGCCGAACACCGTGGTGATCCAGGCGACGTAGAGGACGATTCCGGCGCCGCTCCAGTCGAGCGCGGCCAGCGCCTCCGCATCGCGGTGCCCGCCCTCGAAGAGGAGCGAGAGCCCGAGCAGCGGCAGCACCGGGACGGTGGAGACCCAGACCATGAAGTTGAGGGCGTCGGGCGGGGCGGCCTTGCGGGTCAGCACGTTGGACACGCCCCAGCAGGCCGCCGCCGCGATCACCAGGACGAAGGCGAGCACCGGTCCGCTCGCCCCTTCGTCGACCGCGGCGACCCCGATGCCGGCGAGGGCGACTCCCATCCCCAGCACCCGTACCCGCCCCGGCCGTTCGCCGAGCGCGAGCGCCGCGAAGAGGGCGGTGAAGACGGCCTGGACCTGAAGGACCAGGGAGGAGAGTCCGGCGCCCATCCCCCGGTCCATGCCGATGAACAGCAGGCCGAACTTGGCCATCCCCAGGACCAGCCCCACCCCCACCACCCACTTCCAGGCGACCTTCGGGCGGCCGACGAAGAAGACCGCGGGCAGTGCCGCGACCAGGAAGCGCAGGGCGGAGAAGAGCAGCGGCGGGAAGTGGGCGAGGCCCAGCTCGATGACGACGAAATTGACGCCCCAGACGGCTGCCACCAGGGCGGCCAGGGCGATGTGGAGGGGACGCATGCCCCGAGGATCACCCGCACCGACCGTTTAGCACCAGCACGGATTCCTTCATGGTGAAATTGAGTGTTGCTAATGATTTTGAGTGGTGCCGACGCATCGATGGATCCAGGAGGCTCCGGTGCTCGATCTCTCCCGGCTGCGCGCGCTGCACGCCATCTCCGTACACGGCTCCGTCGCGGGCGCCGCCGCCGCGCTCGGCTACACCCCGTCGGCGGTCTCGCAGCAGATCACCAAGTTGGAGCGGGAGACCCGTACGACACTGCTGGAGCGTCGCGGACGCGGGGTCGCACTCACCGAGGAGGCGCTCCATCTGGCCGCCACCGCGCAGCAGTTGCTGGCGATCGTGGAGCGGGCCGAGACGACTCTGGAGGAACGCAGGGGGCTGCCGACGGGGCGGTTGTCGATCGGCGCGTTCGCATCGGCGGCGCGTGGGCTGCTGCCCGGGGTGCTGGCGGAGCTGGACCGCGAGCACCCGGCCCTTGACGTCCGGATGACCGAGGTCGATCCCCACCTCTCGGTCGATCTGGTGGCCAAGGGCGTGATCGACCTGGCCGTCGCGCATGACTGGGACATCGCGCCGCTGCCCGCCCCGGAGGGCGTGGCGCAGGCGGTGATCGGGGAGGACCGCTGCGATCTGCTGGTGCCCGCGGGCCACCGGCTGGCGGGCCGGGACGGGGTACGGCGCGAGGAGCTGGCGCGGGAGCGGTGGATCTGCCAGCCGCCCGGGACGGTCTGCCACGACTGGCTCGTACGGACGCTGCGTACGGCGGGCTACGAGCCGGACATCCGGCACCAGGCCGAGGAGAACCACACCCAACTGGCCCTGCTCGCCGCCGGTCTCGGGGTCGCGATGATGCCCCGGCTGGGGCGCGGGCCGCTGCCGGACGGGGTGGTGGCGGTGCGGATCGAGCCCGTACCGGTGCGCCGGCTGTACGCGCTGTGGCGTACGGAGGCGGCCCGCCGCCCCGCGATCACGGCGGCCGTCTCGGCGCTCCAGGCGCACGGCGCGGACGCGGGGCTACGGTAGCCGACGGCCGGGTCGGCGCCGGACGACGTGTGGTCGAGGTGAACCGTGAGGTGGGCGACGTGAGGTGAGGTGGGCCGGGGTGGGGGATTCATCCCCCCTCCACCGCCCGTGCGGGACGCGCTCAAACGGTCGGAACCCTTGACCGGAAGTTATTTTCTGGATATCCGTGATCCTTGGAAGTTTCTTTCACCACCCCCTCGTCACCGAGTACGGCCGAAGGAGCTCACGTGCACCACCGCCCCTCCAGACGCACCCTTCTCACCGCCACCGCCGCCACCGCAGTCGTCGCGGCGACGGGCACGGCACTCGCCCCCGGCGCCGTCGCCGCCCGGAACTCCGCGGGCGGCAGCCACAACTCCGCAGCCACCACCCGGCGGCTGAAGCGGCTCATCTCCCGGATGAGCCTGGAGGAGAAGGTCGGCCAGCTGTTCGTCATGCGGGTCTACGGGCATTCCGCCACCGACCCCGACCAGGCCGACATCGACGCCAACCTCGCCGAGATCGGCGTGCGCACCGCGGCGGAGATGATCGCCAAGTACCACGTCGGCGGCATCATCTACTTCACCTGGGCCCACAACACCCGTGACCCGCACCAGATCGCGGATCTCTCCAACGGCATCCAGCGCGCCGGTCTGGCGGGTCCCACCCCGCTGCCGCTCCTCGTCTCGACGGACCAGGAGCACGGCATCGTCTGCCGGGTCGGTGAGCCCGCCACGCTGATGCCGGGCGCGATGGCGCTGGGCGCGGGCCGTTCGCGCTCCGACGCCCGCGAGGCGGGGCGGATCGCGGGCGCCGAGCTGGCCGCGATCGGCATCTGCCAGAACTACGCCCCGGACGCGGACGTCAACGTCAACCCGGCCAACCCGGTGATCGGGGTGCGCTCCTTCGGCTCCGACCCGCAGTCGGTGGCCGGGATGGTCGCCGCCCAGGTGAAGGGGTACCAGAGCGCGGGGATAGCCTCCACGGCCAAGCACTTCCCCGGTCACGGCGACACCAGCACCGACAGCCACACCGGCCTGCCGGTCATCACCCACACCCGCGAGCAGTGGGCCGAGCTGGACGAGCCGCCGTTCCGGGCCGCGATCGCCGCCGGCATCGACTCGATCATGACCGCGCACATCGTGGTGCCCGCACTCGACCCGGCCGAGGACCCGGCGACCCTGTCCCGGCCCATCCTCACCGGAATCCTGCGCGAGGAGCTGGGTTACGACGGCGTCGTGGTCACCGACTCGCTCGGCATGCAGGGCGTACGGACCAAGTACGGCGACGAGCGCGTGCCGGTGCTCGCCGTACAGGCGGGCGTCGACCAGCTCCTCAACCCGCCGGACCTCGACGTCTCCTGGAACGCCCTGCTGGCGGCCGTGAAGAGCGGCGAGGTCAGTGAGGCCCGGATCGAGGAATCGATCCTGCGCATCCTGCGGCTGAAGACGAAGCTCGGGCTGTTCGAGGACCCGTTCGTCAGCCTCCGGGGCGTGGACCGTACGGTCGGCACCCGGTCGCACCTGGCCGCCGCCGACCGGATCGCGGAGCACACCACCACGCTGCTGGCCAACGAGGGCGCGCTGCTGCCGCTGTCGCGCCGTTCGCACCGCGAGCTGTTGGTGGTGGGGGCCGATCCGGCCTCTCCGTCCGGCACGACGGGACCGCCGACCGCCACGCTGGCCGCGGAGTTCAAGGAGCTGGGGTACGCGGCCACCGCCCTGTCCACCGGTACCGCGCCCGCCCAGGCGGACATCGACGCGGCGGTGGCGGCCGCGCAGGGCAAGGACGCGGTGGTGGTGGGCACGTACAACGTCACGGCGACCAGTTTACAGCGGACCCTGGTGAGCGCGCTGGCCGCGACCGGCGTGCCGGTGATCACGGTCGCGATCCGCAACCCGTACGACATCGCGCAGTTGGACGGTACGGGGCACGCGGCGAGCCTGGCCGCGTACTCCTGGACGGATGTCGAACTGCGGGCGGCGGCCCGGGTGATCGCGGGCCGCGCCGAACCGCGTGGCGCCCTGCCGGTGCCGGTCCAGCGCGCGGACGACCCGGCGCGGGTGCTCTACCCGGTGGGCTACGGGCTGTCGTACTGAATCCCTGAAGCGCCCTCGCCGTGCCGGCGGCCGCTACGGCCGCCGGCACGGTTCCCGCTACGGACGCCGGTGGCCGAGCCGGTGCTCGGTCGTCAGGTCCCGCTTGTCGAGGACCGCGTCGAACTTCGCGAGCGGCTTGGCCTTCGCCGGGTCCGCCTGGACGGCGGCCGGGGAGACGCCCGCCCAGCGCAGGATGGCTGCGGTGGCCGTGGCGTTCTCGGCCGGGACGAGACCCGCGACGGTCGCCCCGTGGTTGCCGTCGGGCACGGTGAAGACGTGGCTGTCACGGGCGCCGGCGCCGAGCTGGAAGCGCTCCGCACCGTAGGGGTCGTTCTCCCCGTACACGTACAGCATGTGGTCGGCGCGGTGCTTCACCCAGTTGTCGATGTCTCGCATCACCCCGGGCTGGAACCTCATCGGGATGGAGCGCGGCACGAAGGTGCGCGGCGGCTGGTAGCCGTAGCGGCTCAGCTTGCCGAGCCAGGGCTGCTTGATGTCGGGCGACCCGAGCTGGGTGCCCGCCTGGTAGTAGTACGGCGTGTACGTCTCCAGGCCCTGGTCGGCGTAGGCGGAGAAGCCGGAGATCGAGTCCACCGAGTCCCAGATCGCCTGGTCGGTGGCCGACTTGGCGTCCGCCGGGAGGGAGTCGCAGTCGGCGAGGAGGCTGTACTGCCAGAACGCCCAGACGTAGTCCAGGACGACGGCTTCGTACGCCTTGTCGAGGGAGCCGGTCGTGGTGAAGGTGTAGCCGTTGTCGGCGGCGTACTGCCGGTACTTCTTCTCCAACGGCTCCCGGCGGACGAGCGCCTGGCGCTGCACGCCGTTCAGCTTGTCGCGGCACTCCTTGGTCCCGACGTCGGCCAGGAACCGGTCGTACGTCGAGTCCTCCTTGTCGACCACGTCGTTGGGTGCGACGTACGCGACGACGCCGTCCATGTCCTTCGGGTAGTAGCGCTCGTAGTACGTGGCGGTCATGCCGCCCTTGGAACCGCCGGTGGTCAGCCAGTTCTTCGAGTAGATCTTCTTCAGCGCGGCGAAGACCCGGTGCTGGTCACTGGCGGCCTGCCAGATGTCGAGCTTGGACCAGTCGGCGGGCGACGGCCGGGACGGGGTGAAGAACCGGTACTCCAGCGAGACCTGGTTGCCGTCCACGATCCGGGTCGGCTCGGAGCGGCTGGGGTTGGTGGAGACGTTGTATCCACTGGTGAAGAACACCGTCGGACGGGAGGTGTCCTTGTGCAGCAGGGTGATCCGCTGCTGGAACGTTCCCTTGGACGGGTGCCGGTGGTCGACCGGCTGGGTGTAGTCGAGGACGAAGTAGCGGTAGCCCGGGTAGGGCTTCTCCTCGATCAGGCTCATTCCCGGGATCGCCAGGATGCGGTCCTTGATGTCCGTGCTCGTACCGCTGTCACCGACGGCGGAACGGAGCGCGGCCGGTTCTGCGGCGGTGGCCGCCCCGGCGGAGGCACCCGTCGCGCTCACCGTGCCGATGAGCATCGCGAGCGACAGGACGCCTCTGAGAGCCTTGCGCATTCTCACCCTCCCCTTGATTCACAACAGAGGTCGTGAACCTAGCGGGGCAACACCGGCACCGCCAGCCCCCCTTGCCGCATGCCCGGCCACGTCACCCGGTCAGCACAGGATCCAGCCGGTGGAGCCCGTCTTCCCCGAGATCGTGCCGGACACCCGGACGCAGCGGTTCAGCGCGTGGACCGTCACCGGACCGGCCTGCTGCGTGAAGCTGCCCTTGTCGACGACGGGGCGGCCGCCCCGCGGCTGGATCTGTACGGACATCCTGCGGCGCGCACCGGGCTTGGCGGCGACCGCGAGGGCGCAGGCGTAGGAGCGGGTCCGGTAGACGCGCAGCTCGCCCGTGCCGAACTTCAGGGTCTTCGCGGGGCGTCCGGCGCAGACCGACGCGGCGTTCGCACCGGTCGCCCCGATCCCGCCGGCGAGCAGTCCGAGGGCGGTGGTCAGGGCGAGTACCAGCAGCCGCGCGGAGCCCCCGTGTCCCGTGCGCCCGCCCCCCGCCCCGGCCCGTCCGATCGTCACTCCTGTCACCAGCCACCTCATCGCCTCATCGAACACATACACCTCTTTCCGACGCATGCGTGTATCTGCGTACGACGCGGGAGGCCATTCGGAGGTTGCATGCGGCGTGCTCCACATTCCGGGCAACCACATCACCACATGCCGCCTCCAACAGGACAGAGCCATACGAAAGGAAGACACCGTCATGACCCGACCCAGCACCACCCGGCACCTTCGCGGCCGCCGCATCATCGGCCGCACCCTGCTCGCGGCCGCGCTCCTGACCGCGGTCGCCGCCGTCCCGGCCGCCGCTGCCGTCGCACCCCAGCGGGCGTCCGCCGCCGCGGCCCGCGACGACGTCTCCGAGGCGGAGGCTCAGGAGGTCGCCCACTTCTACGGCGCGTACCTCGACGCCGTCGCCGCGGAGGACGGCGGCGACCTCGCCACCGCGCTCCGCGGCTTCTACCTCACGCCGGAGCTGCGCCAGGAGCTGCGCGCCTGGGAGAAGGCCAACCACGCCGACGGTGTACTGCGCGCCCAGGACGTCCCGGCCGCCTTCCGCGTCACCGCGGGCGACAGCGGTGCCGGTCACGCCTGGACGCACGTCCGGCTCACCTGGGGCTCGGTCGCCCACCCGACGTACACGAACCTGACCGTGCAGTCGGAGCTGGGCACCGGGAAGATCTCCGGCATCCGCGGATAGCCCCGGGGCGGGGGCGCGCCGCCGCCCCCGCCTCACACCCCGGCAGGCTCGTCCTCCCCTATGAAGGTGCGCCACAGCACGGCGTACTGCCCGTCCAGGGCGAGGAGTTCGTCGTGCGTGCCGTCCTCGACGACCCGGCCGTGGTCCATCACCACGACCCGGTCGGCGCGGGCGGCGGTGGTCAGCCGGTGGGCGACGACCAGTGTGGTGCGCCGGCCGGCCAGCCGGTCCGTCGCCTGGTTCACCAGCGCCTCGCTGGCCAGGTCCAGGGACGCGGTGGCCTCGTCGAGCAGCAGGATGTCCGGGTCGACGAGTTCGGCGCGGGCGAGCGCGACCAGCTGCCGCTGTCCGGCGGAGAGGTTGCGGCCCCGCTCCGCGACCTCGTGCAGATAGCCGCCGTCCAGCGTGGCGATCATGTCGTGCGCGCCGACCGCCCTGGACGCCGCCTCCACCTGCGCGTCGGTGGCCTCCGGCCGCCCGTACGCGATGGCGTCGCGGACCGTGCCCGCGAAGAGGTACGCCTCCTGCGGGACGACTCCGAGCCGGTGCCGGTACGCGGTGAGGCCGAGGTGGCGCAGATCGGTGCCGTCCGCCGTGACCCGGCCGGCCGTCGGGTCGTAGAACCGGGCGACGAGCTTGACCAGGGTGGACTTGCCCGCGCCGGTCTCACCGACGAACGCGACCGTCTGGCCGGCCGGGATGTGCAGGTCGACTCCGGTGAGCGCCGCCTCCTCGCCGGTGTACGCGAACGACACGTCCTCGAACGCGATCTCGCCGCGCAGCGACAGCACGTCCAGCGGTTCGTCCCGGTCGGCGGTGGACGTCGGCTCCTGGAGCAGCTCCTGGATCCGGCCGAGCGAGACGGTGGCCTGCTGGTAGCCGTCGAAGACCTGGGACAGCTGCTGCACGGGGGCGAAGAACAGGTCGATGTAGAGCAGGTAGGCGACGAGGGCGCCCGTGGTGAGCGTGCCGTTGTCGACCCGGCCGGCGCCGACGATCAGCACCGCCGCCGCGGCCACCGACGACAGCAGCTGGACGAACGGGAAGTAGACCGAGATCAGCCACTGGCCGCGGACCCGGGCCTCGCGGTAGTAGTCGCTGCGCCCGGCGAACCGCTCGGCCCCGTCCCGCTCGCGGCGGAAGGCCTGCACGATCCGGAGCCCGGAGACGGACTCCTGGAGGTCGGCGTTGACGGCGCTGATGCGCTCACGGGCCAGCTCGTACGCCTTGACGCTCTTGCGGCGGAAGAAGACCGTCCCGATGATCAGCACCGGCAGGGTGGCGAAGACCACCAGGGCCAGTTCGACGTCCAGGACCAGTAGCGCGACCATGATCCCGAAGAAGGTGACGACGGAGACGAAGGCCGTGACCAGGCCGGTCTGCAGGAAAGTGGACAGCGCGTCCACGTCCGTCGTCATCCGGGTCATGATCCGGCCGGTCAGCTCGCGCTCGTAGTAGTCGAGGCCGAGGCGCTGGAGCTGCGCGAAGATCTTCAGCCGCAGCGAGTAGAGCACCCGTTCACCGGTGCGGCCCGTCATCCGCGTCTCACCGATCTGGGCCGCCCACTGCACCAGCACGACGGCGAGGCCGAGGGCGGAGGCCGCCCAGACCGCGCCGAGCGCCAGCTGGGTGACGCCCTCGTCGATGCCGTTCCTGATCAGCACCGGCAGGAGGAGTCCCGCTCCGGCGTCCACGGCCACCAGCGCGAGGCTGACCAGCAGCGGAAGCCCGAAGCCGCGCAGCAGCCGGCGGAGCCCGTACGACTCCTCCGCGTGCACGGCGCGGGCCTCGTCGACATCCGGGGTGTCGGTCGCCGGGGGCAGGGCGTCCACCTGGGCGAGGAGCTCGGGGGTGGCGGGGGTGCCGGCCGCGTCGGTCTCCCGGGCCTGCTCCTTGCGTACCCACAGCTCGGGGGTGATGCCGCGCTCGGCGTCGAATTCGACGCCGAGCTCCTCCTGGAGCGCGCGGTCGTCCTCGGGGTCTGTGGCGGGGCGGGCCGGCCGGTGGCCGGGCGAGGTGCCGCCGAGCTCGTCCGGGTCGGTGAGCAGCCGCCGGTAGAGCGCGGAGCGGCGCTCCAGCTCCTCGTGCGTACCGATGTCGGCGAGCCGGCCGTTCTCCAGGACGGCGATCCGGTCCGCGAGGTTGAGGGTGGAGCGGCGGTGGGCGATCAGCAGCGTCGTGCGGCCCGCCATCACCCCGCGCAGCGCCTCGTGGATCTCGTGCTCGACCCGGGCGTCGACGGCGGAGGTGGCGTCGTCCAGGAGGAGTAGCCGGGGGTCGGTGAGGATGGCGCGGGCGAGTGCGACGCGCTGGCGCTGGCCGCCGGAGAGGGTCAGGCCGTGCTCACCGACCTCGGTGCCGTACCCCTTGGCCAGCTCGACGATGAAGCGGTGGGCCTGGGCGGCGCGGGCGGCCCGCTCGATCTGCTCGTCGGTGGCGTCCGGGAGTCCGTAGGCGATGTTGGCGCGGATGGTGTCGGAGAACAGGAAGCTGTCCTCCGGTACGAGGCCGATGGCGGCCCGCAGCGAGTCGAGGGTCAGTTCGCGCACGTCGTGGCCGCCGACCAGGACCGCGCCGTGCGTTACGTCGTAGAAGCGCGGGAGGAGCATCGAGACGGTGGACTTGCCGCTGCCGGACGCGCCGACGACGGCGACGGTCTCGCCGGGCTCGATGGTGAGCGAGAAGCCGTCGAGGACGGGGCGGTCGTCGTCGTAGCCGAAGCGGACGTCGTCGAACTCGACGCTGGCCGGTGCGCCGGTGGGGAGCTGCTTGGTGCCGTCCCGCATGGTCGGCTCGGTGTCGATGAGTTCGAGTACGCGTTCCACTCCGGCGCGGGCCTGCTGTCCCACGGTGAGGACCATGGCGAGCATCCGGACCGGGCCGACGAGCTGGGCGAGGTAGGTGGAGAACGCGACGAACGTACCGAGGGTGATCTCACCCCGGGTGGCGAGCCAGCCGCCGAGGGCCAGCATGGCGACCTGGCCGAGCGCGGGGACGGCCTGGAGGGCGGGGGTGTAGCGGGAGTTCAGCCGGATGGTGCGCAGCCGCCCGGCGAAGAGCCGGCGTCCGACCTCGCGCAGCTTGCCGGTCTCCTGGTCCTCCTGCCCGAACCCCTTGACGACGCGGACGCCGGAGACGGCCCCGTCGACGACTCCTGCGACGGCTGCGGCCTGCGACTGGGCGTACCAGGTGGCGGGGAAGAGCCGGGTGCGGGAGCGACGGGCGATGAACCAGAGCGCGGGGGCGACGGCCACGGCGACGAGGGTCAGCAGCGGCGAGAGCCACGCCATGATC
The DNA here is from genome assembly GCA_000470535.1 of Streptomyces sp. AW19M42. Lineage (GTDB taxonomy): Bacteria > Actinomycetota > Actinomycetes > Streptomycetales > Streptomycetaceae > Streptomyces. The sequence continues at coordinate 8,047 of CBRG010000207.1, read as the reverse complement.
ACCAGGGAGAGCAGGAAGAGCAGCACGTTCCCGATGGTCATCGGGAGCATGAACAGCAGCCCCTGGATCAGCTGCAGGTCGCTGGTGGCACGCCCGACGACCTGTCCGGTGGACAGCTCGTCCTGCCGCTTCCCGTCGAGGCGGGTGATCGTCCCGTAGATCTCGGTCCGCAGGTCGTGCTGGACGTCCAGGGCGAGCCGGCCGCCGTAGTAGCGGCGGATGTACGTGGAGACGTACACGAGCGCGGCGGCCCCGATCAGCAGCCCGGTCCAGACGGCCAGGGAACGGGTGTGGTCGCCGACGACATCGTCGATGATCACCTTGGTGATCAGCGGGACCAGGGCCATCACCGCCATTCCGGCGAGCGACGAGCCGAGCGACAGCAGCACGTTGCGGCGGTATCGCCAGGCGTAACCGCTCAGCCTGCGCGCCCAGCCGCGGGGCTGCTGCCCGTCGTCTGTCTCCCCTGCGTCCGACACCCGGTGCCTCCCGTTCGACCTGCTCTTCCGGAAGGCACCAACGTGGTGGGCGGCGGATTTCATCCCTCCGCAACAAACCCCTGCGCGATAGACCCCTCCGCGATGAACCTCAGTGCGCTTCCTCGGTGACGCGGGAGTTGGTCAGGGAGAGTGCGCCGCGGCCGCGATCAGGCCGACGACGACCGCCAGTACCGCGTAGGTGATCCGCTCGCCGTGGAAGAACGACGCCACCAGGGCGTCGCTCCAGGTGCCCGCGGGCAGCCGGCCGTGGCTGGGTGCGCACTTCATGCAGAACATCGACGTCGAGGGCAACGCGTTGCGGCTGTACGAGGAGCTGGGGCAGAAGACGCTCCGGCTCGACCTCACGCCTGAGCAGCGGTTCCACGCCGTGACGGCGATCGTGGGCGTCGTGGTCGCCAATGCCGCCGACATGGGGCAGGAGCCGCCCCAGGAAGTGGTCGACGGCCTCGTGGGCCGCGAAGAGTTCCTCGGCCGCTACGCCGCGACGTGGCGCACGCTCGACGCCGGGAGGTACCCGTTCCTGCACGACATCGTCGACGAGTTCGACGGGCACGACGACAAGGAGCAGTTCCTCGCCGGGCTGGAGCTGACGCTGTCGGGCCTGCGCCTCCAGGCCGGGGCCTGACCCTGCGCCTCCAGGCCGGGCCTGACACCGGGACCGGCGTCCCCGTCCGCCGGTCCGCTCAGTGCCTCGGCGCGGCGGGGTCCAGGTGGCTCGCGTAGCGCGCGTTCAGGTCCTTGTGCACGGCCCGCGCCACCGCCTGGATGGTGTGGACGCCGTCGCCCATCGTCCTGTTGTCCTGGGTGAGCACCGAGAACGCGTAGTCGTGGCCCTTGCCCGTGAAGGCGCCGATGCTGTGCACCCGCCAGCCGTGGCCGGCCCGCTGGAGCCAGCCGTTCTTGAGCTGGACGGTGACCGAGGCCGGGGCCCCGGCGGGTGTCCCCCAGCGCTGCGACGGGACGACCTTTCGCATCAGTCCCAGTTCGTAGGCGCGGGCCTTGTCACTGAGCACCGGGTTCTCCTCGGTGAGCAGGGCCAGCAGCCGCTGCTCGTCCTGCGCGGTGATCCGGGTGAGCCCCCAGTAGCCGCCGGACCCGGGTGTCGTGTGCGTCATCCCGGCCGCCTTGAGGAAGGCCTTGATCCTGGTGGTGCCGAGTTGCTTCCACAGGCTGGTGGTGGCGTTGTTGTCGGACTTGGTGATCATGGCGGTGCTGAGGTCGGTCTCGCGCCGCGTGAGGTAGCGGTGGTGCCGGGCGTTCTCCCGGAGCAGCGCGGCCAGCACGGTCGCCTTCACGACGCTGGCGGAGTCGTACGCCGCCGTGGACCGCAGCGTGCACGTGGTGCCGGTGGTCCGGTCGTGGAGCGCCACCGCGGTGGTCGATCCGCGCCCCTTGAGCGCCGCGGTGATGTCCTTCGTCAGCTCTGCGGCGAGTCCGGGCCGGCCGGAGGCGCAGTTCACCGCCGGCGTCGCTGCCGCGGCGGGCGCCGCGCCGAGCGCCACGGCTGCGAGCACGGTGACGGCCAGCGCGGCGGCCGGTACGGGCCGGGTACGGCGGGATATGCGGGATGTGGTCATGGTGTGCCCGGATCAACGCGACGCGCCCAGAGCCGTTACGGCTCCGGGCGCGTCGCGTTCGTCCTCCTCAGAGGTGCGCCTCCCTCAGAGGTGCGTCGGCTCGAACATCCTGAGCAGCGCCGGAAGCACCACGACCGAGGGGCCGGGCTGCGCGAAGGACTTGGCCAGGTCGTCTGCGAGCGTCTCCGGGCTCGTACGGACCGCGGGGACGCCGAAGGACTCGGCCAGGGCGACGAAGTCCGGGCGGGACAGCTCCGTGCCGGTGGTCTCACCGAAGGCGTCGGTCATGTACTCGCGCAGGATGCCGTAGCCGCCGTCGTCCACGATCAGCCAGGTGACCGGGAGGTCGTACTGGCGGGCGGGGGCCAGTTCCGCGAGGGAGTACATCGCGCCGCCGTCACCGGAGACCGCGAGGACGGGCTTCGTGCGGTCGGCGGCGGCCGCGCCGATGGCCGCCGGGAATCCGTAGCCGAGGCCGCCCGCGCCCTGGGCGGAGTGCATGGTGTTGGGGTGGCGGGCGTCGAAGGCGGACCAGGCCCAGTAGGCGAGGATCGTCATGTCCCAGAAGCTGGGGGACGTGTCGGGCAGGGCCGCCCGGATCTCGCCGAGGAGGTGCTGCTCCAGGGTGCGTTCCTGGGCGTCGATCCTCTCCCGTACCCGGGCCAGCACCTCCCGGACACGCTCTGCGGCGGCCGGGTCCTCGCGCGGGGTGACCGCTTCGAGGAGGTCGGCCAGGGCGTCCCGGGCGTCGGCGTGGATGCCGAGCGCCGGGTGGTTGGACTCCAGCTTCCCGGCGTCGGCCTCGATCTGGACGACCCGGCCGCGCGGGGCGAACGTGTAGTAGTTCGAGGAGAGTTCACCGAGTCCGGAGCCGACGACCAGCAGGACGTCGGCGTCCTCCAGGAAGTCCGTCGTGTGGCGGTCCTCCAGCCAGGACTGGAGCGAGAGGGGGTGCTCCCACGGGAAGGCGCCCTTGCCCCCGAAGGTGGTGACGACCGGTGCGCGGAGCCGCTCCGCGAGCGCCCGGAGCTTGCCGGACGCGTCGGAGCGTACGACCCCGCCGCCGGCGATGATCGCGGGCCGCTCGGCGTTCGACAGCAGATGCGCTGCGACCGCGACGAGTTCGGGGCGGGCGTGCAGTTCGCGCGGGGTGGCGTCCATCGCGGTGACGACCGGCAGCGTCGTCGGGGCCAGGAGCACGTCCTGCGGGATCTCGACCCAGACCGGGCCGTGCGGGGCCGCCAGCGCGGACTCCCAGGCGGCGGCGATCGCGGACGGGATCTGGGACGCGGTCCGCACCGTGTGGACGGACTTCACGATGTCCCGGAACGACGCCTTCTGGTCGCGCAGTTCGTGCAGGTAGCCGTGGCGTCCGCCGCCGAGTCCCGCCGCCGGGATCTGGCTGGAGACGGCGAGCACGGGCGCGGAGGCGGCAGCCGCCTCCTGGAGCGCGGCGAGCGAGGTGAGCGCGCCGGGGCCGGTGGACAGCAGGAGCGGGGCGACCTCGCCGGTGACGCGCCCGTAGGCGTCGGCGGCGAAGCCCGCGTTGTTCTCGACGCGCAGGCCGACGTAGTCGAGCGACGAACGGCGCAGCGCGTCGAACATGCCCAGCGCGTGCTGTCCGGGCAGCCCGAAGACGGTGGTCGCGCCGAGGCCCTGGAGGGTCTCGACGACGAGGTCGCCGCCATTGCGTCCTGGCGGGGGGTTCAGCGCGGCGGCGGTCTGCTCGGGGGTGAGCTCGGGCCGCTCGTCGTGGTGGTCGTGGCTCACTTCGTCCGGGCCTCTGCAATCTGGCGGGTCATGATCGTCGTCAGTTCGTACGCGGTGTGGGAGGCGGCGACGGAGGTGATCTCGGCGTGATCGTACGCGGGGGCGACCTCGACCAGGTCGGCGGAGACCAGGTTGCAGGAGGACAGCCCGCGCACGATTTCGAGCAGCTCGCGGGAGGTGAGGCCGCCGGCCTCCGGGGTGCCGGTGCCGGGGGCGTGCGCCGGGTCGAGCACGTCGATGTCGATGGAGATGTAGAGCGGCCGGTCACCGATGCGCTGCCGGAGCTGGTCGGCGATCTCGTCGACGCCGCGCCGCATGACGTCGGCGGAGGTCACGATCCCGAAGCCCATCTTGGCGTCGTCGGTGAGGTCCTGCTTGCCGTACAGCGGGCCGCGGGTGCCGACGTGGGAGAGCGCGGACGTGTCGAGGACGCCCTCCTCGACAGCCCGGCGGAACGGGGTGCCGTGGGTGTACTCGGCGCCGAAGTAGGTGTCCCAGGTGTCCAGGTGCGCGTCGAAGTGGAGCAGCGCGACGGGCCCGTGCTTCCTGGCGACGGAGCGCAGCAGCGGCAGCGCGATGGTGTGGTCGCCGCCGAGCGTCATCAGTCGGGCGCCGGTGGAGAGCAGATCGTCGGCCGCGGCCTCGATCGTCTCGACGGCCTCGTTGATGTTGAAGGGGTTGGCCGCGATGTCACCGGCGTCCGCGACCTGCGCGAGGGCGAACGGCGAGGCGTCCTGCGCCGGGTTGTACGGGCGCAGCAGCCGCGAGGCCTCCCGGATCGCGTTGCCGCCGAAGCGGGCGCCGGGCCGGTAGGAGACCCCGGTGTCGAAGGGCACGCCGACAACGGCGACGTCCGTCGTCCCGACCTCGTCGAGGCGGGGCAGCCGGGCGAACGTCGCGGGCCCGGCGTACCGGGGGACGCGGGAGGAGTCGATGGGGCCGCGCGGCGTTTCGGTGCTGCTCATGGGATGGGTGGCCTTTCCTTCGATTCCTACGATTCCTGCGGCAACGCGCTGCTTCTCCGGTCTGCCGGACCTCCCGGAACGGCCCGGAAGCACGCCCACGGGTCCATCGACGACGGTAAGCGGCGGGGAAGTCCGCCTGAAGTGTTCGTTTCATCCATTCCCATCGATCGGACGGGATGAAATATCCATATGCGGGTCCGTTGACTGCCGACATTCGGCTTGCGCCAAGGGCGCACTCCGGCGAGCTCAGGAACGCATGGTCCGGCGCTCCCTAGGATCGGGGCCACGATCGTGACCACCGGGAGTTCGGATGAGCGAGGACGGCGCGCGGCCGGAGCCCGGTCTCTCACCCCAGAGACTGACCTTCTTCACGGACTCGATCTTCGCGATCGCCATGACGCTGCTGGCCGTGGAGCTGAAGCGGCCGGGCCAGGAGCAGCTGGAGTCGTCCGGTGCGCTGGGCCGTTTCCTGGTGGACCAGCGGAGCTCCTTCCTGGCGTTCGCGCTGGCGTTCGTCCTCCTCTGGTCGGTGTGGCGCCGTCACCACCAGCTGATGGACCGGATCCGCGTGCTGTCGAACACCTTCACGTTCTGGCACGCGCCGTTCCTGCTGCTGGTCGCGTTCCTGCCGTTCCCGACGGCCGTCATCGGGTCCACGATCACCAATCCGATGGCGCAGACCCTCTTCGCCGGCACGATGGCGGGCGTCCTCTTCTGCGAGGTGGCCCTCAAGGAGGTCTCGGCCGCCACCGGTCTCGTCATCGGTGACGCCGCGGAGGCCCGCGGGCACGCGAACGGGTCGTGGGCGGTGGCCCTCTGGTTCGTCCTGAGCCTCGGTCTCGCCTGGGTGTTCTCGTACGCCTACGTCCTGTGGTTCTTCGCGCCGCTGGCCGCCGGCCGCGGCAGACCGCTTGTCTCACGCCTGCGCGCCCGCCGTTCGGCCCGGCACGACGAGGGCGCGCGGCGCGGGGACTGACCGCCGAGGGGGCGGTCAGCCCGCGACCGTCTCCTCCACCCGCTCGGCGGGCTCCGGCTCCCCGCCGCGCCCCGCCAGCCGCTCGCGCCAGGCCAGGAGCACCGCCGCGTCCGTCGGCTTCGTGGCCAGCGAGACGATGACGTAGACGGCGAGCGAGGCCAGCAGTCCGTAGTAGACCGGCTCGTTCGCGAGGATTCCGTACCCCGCCATCAGGCCGATCACCGCGAGGCCGCCCACCGCCACGGCGGCCAGCGCCCCCGCCGCCGTGCCCCGGCGCCACAGCAGACCGCCGAGGATCGGCACCAGCAGTCCGCCGACCAGCAGGTTGTAGGCAACGGTCAGGGCCTCGACCACGTTGTTCAGCGCGATCGCGATGAGGATCACCGCGATGCCCATGATCAGGATGAAGGCGCGGTTGCCCTTCACCTCGTCGTGTTCCGCGCCGTCCCCGCCCCGGGTGACCGCGCCCTTGATCCGCGACCAGATGTCGTTGTTGGCCACCGTCGCGCAGGCGATCAGCGCGCCGGAGGAGGTGGACATCACCGCGGCGAGCGCGGCGGCCAGGACCAGACCGCGTACGCCGACCGGGAGTTCGTCCTTGACGATGGTCGCGAAGGCGGCGTCCGCGGTGGGCAGCTTCGGGTACATGACCTTGGCCGCCGTGCCGATGACCGCCCCCGCGACCGCGTACACCAGGCAGTACGTACCGGCGACCGTTCCTCCCAGTCGGGCCACGCGGTCGCTGCGGGCGGTGAACACCCGCTGCCAGATGTCCTGGCCGATCAGCATCCCGAAGGTGTAGATCAGCACGTACGTGAAGATCGTCTCGCCGCCGATGCCCAGCGGGTCGAAGTACTCGGTGGGCAGCTTGGCCCTCATCTCGCTGAAGCCGCCCGCCTTGATCACCGCGATGGGCAGCAGGAGCAGCAGCACACCGATGGTCTTGACGACGAACTGGACCATGTCCGTGAGCGTGATCGACCACATGCCGCCGAGCGTCGAGTACGCGACGACGATGGTGCCGCCGAGGATGATCGCGACGGTCCGGTTCATGTCGAAGAGGACGTCGAAGATGGTGGCGTACGCGATGGTCGAGGTGACCGCGAGCATCAGCGTGTACGCCCACATGACGATGCCGGAGATGAGCCCGGCCCGGCCGCCGTAGCGCAGGTCGAGCATCTCGGAGACGGTGTAGACCTTCAGCCGCGCGATGCGGGCGGAGAAGAACACGGAGAGGGCGAGCAGCCCGAGGCCGATGGTGAATACCATCCAGGCGCCGGAGAGCCCGTACTGATAGCCGAGGCCGACCCCGCCGATCGTGGAGGCGCCGCCGAGGACGATCGCGGCCATGGTGCCGGAGTACATCCAGGGGCCGAGCCGGCGGCCCGCCACCAGGAACTCGCTCTTGGACTTGGCGCGGCGCATGCCCCACCAGCCCATGGCGAGCATGCCGGCCAGATAGACGACGATCACGGCGTAGTCGACTGCCATGGGCTTCCCTCCGTCTCGTTTCACAGGGTTCGGGGTCCGGGGTTCGGACGTGGTGAAGACGGTAGGTGGCCGGGAAGCGGCACTGAAGTGTACGTTTCATCCATTCTCGCCGCACTGAACGGATGAACCCTCCATGCCGGAACTCCCCACCGGTCCAACGGCACCACCAGCCCCGACTACCCCACCGACCCCGCCCATCCCGCTGGCCGAGCTGCTGGCCAGGGAGGAGCTCGGGCTGCGCCGCATCGCGGGCCCCGCGGAGGCGGAGCTGCTGTGGGTGCACACCTCGGAGATGGCCGACCCGTATCCGTATCTGCTCGGCGGTGAGCTGCTGCTGAGCGCCGGGGTGCTGCTCAAGGACCCGGACACCTATGTGTCCCGGCTGGTGGAGGCGGGGGCGGCGGCGCTCGGTTTCGGGGTGCGGCCGGTGTACGACACGGTGCCCGCGGAGCTGATCGCGGCGTGCGAACGGTACGGGCTGCCGCTGATCGAGGTGCCGCCGGAGACTCCGTTCACCGCGATCGCCCGCGCGGTGTGGCAGCTGATGGCCCAGGCCCGGGTACGCGAGCTGCGCCGGGTGACGCGCGCCCAGCAGGCCCTGGCGACGGCGGCGGCCAGGACCGATCCGGTGCCGGCCGTGCTGCACCAGCTGGCGGCCCAGCTGGAGGGCCGGGCCGTCCTGCTCGCGGCCGACGGCGAGGAACTGCACGCGGCCGGCCGGACGCCGGCCCCCGATGTGCGGGCCGCGCTCACCCGGCTCTCCCGGGT
>CBRG010000206.1 GCA_000470535.1 Streptomyces sp. AW19M42 | reverse complement strand
GACTTGTTTCCCGGCAAGCCCTTACTGATCGTTTCAGAATGAGATCGGTGTGGTGGCTTGGCAGTTGGGTGTTGGGTCGGCAGGATCTGGTGGGTGTCTGCTGACCTTGTGCCTGATGATCTATGGGAACGCATAGCCCCGCTACTTCCGGAGCGACCGCCTCGAAGGCATCGACATCCCGGGCGGTTGCCGGTGGATGACCGAGCTGCTCTGCGGGGCATCGTTTACGTGCTGCGCAAGGGCGTGAGTGGGCGGGACGTCCCCGCGGAGCGGGTCGGCTGCAGCGGGGTGACGGCCTGGCGGCGTCTGCGGGACTGGACCCTTGGCCTGGTCGGTCTTGGCCTGGGTCTTCTCGTTGGCAGCCATGTCACTCACACCTTGCTGTTCTCGAGTTCAGGAACACCCACCACCTGGCCCTCCTGACCGCGTCCAAACATCACGCCTCACGGCGTCGAGTGAGACCCGTGGGTAGCGTGTTTGATGAACAGCCGAGGTCAGCCGTTTGGCTGTTGGAGGCGATGTCCTCCAAGACGACGGCGAGCCGGTCGCCGCTCTCGTGGGTCCGGGCCGCGTACGTGCGTAATCCGTCAGCTGCTGCCCGTAGGTGTCGGCGGGCCCGACTTCTCGCCCATTGTGGCCTTCAGGGCGCGAACCGTGTCCCACCACGGTATGGGCCGCACAGCGGCCGCAGGGCCGCTCCGCTCAGGCGCGGGGCTCGCGGCTGCGGCCTTCCATATCTTGAGGCACCCAGGGTTCGTCGGTGCGGTGCCCGCCGAACATGAGGGTGGCACCGCAAGGTGCGCTCCGGGGCGCGTTCCTTCACCTGCCTGATGCCGTAGAGACCAGACACGGTGAGGCCGCGGGGATACGTCGACGAGGCGGACCTGCGCGACTGGACCAGGACCGTCATGGTTAAGCCGGGGCGCGGCCGCACGGTGGTGCACTCGGCGGCCGACGCGCACGGCTGGTACGACCTGGACGTCACCGTCGACGGGGACGACACCTTCCGGCGCCGGCTGATGGGGCACATCGAGAACGGCCGGGCGAGCGTCTCGGGCTGACCCGGGTCCGGAAGGTGGGACGCCACTCACTACCGGCCGCTCGACGTTCCGGCGTCAGGCCGGCGAGCGAGTCGAGGAAGGTCATCACGGGTACCCGCGCCCCGCGAGCTCGCGCGTCTTGGCTGGACTGTGGACGGTCACGCAATTACCCACGCGGAAGTTCACGTAATTCCCCAGGTGCTGCCGTGAGCTGACTGGAGGGCACCCTGTGTCAGTCCCACCACAGCACGAGAAGAAGGCGCCGTTGGGATGCATCATGGTAGAACTCTCGCAGGGCATTGAAGGGCCCCAGCAGGTACTTCCTCATGCCGCCGACGATCCTGGCCGGCCCGTCGCCGATCAAGGAAGCGGCCTCTGTCTCGTCGGTCGGCAAGGCGGCCAGAAGAGCGGGCAACCAGAAGAGCGGGCAAGTCGATCTGCCAGAGCAGTTCCGAGACGCGAGCCACATGAGCTGCGGAGAGGGCCGTGGGAGCGTGCCCGAAGGGACCGATGGCATGCGGGTGTGTGTTGAGGAAGCCGAGGTCCAGAACCATTGACTGCCCATCCGTGCTAGCGAGATCGCCGCGCAACCCCGCCGGCAGTGGAAGCGCCTGTCGGGCGGCGCCGGCGCTCACGGCGAGCGGATCTACGACTGGGCCCGCGTCCCGATCCGGTACGCCTGGGAGAATAGCTGTGGGCACTGGGTGCTGGCCCGACGCTTCGCCGACGACCCCAGCGAGATCGCCTGCTACGTCTGCTTCGGCCCGGTCGCCTCGCGCCTGAAAGGCACTGGGGTACACCCGCGCCGCCCCGAGCGAGCAGGCCCGTCATGTCGAGTCAACCATCTGGCACGAACGCTGGGCCGACCTTTGCCAGGCCCTCCTCGATCCGGCATACGGCATCATCCGTCTGCGGCGCCTCGACTGGGTATCCTCAGCCGCGCGTGCGGCGGCGGTTGCTGTGGAAGACGTGATCGCGGCGTACAAGGGCAGCGGCGCGGTCCCGGGCTGCGGAATCGAGTGTGACGGGCGCCTCCCGGATGGCAGCCAGGAGGTAGTCGGTGCCGATACTGAGGGTGACCGTTGGTTCGTGGCATATCCCCAGTCCCGCACGGTCGTTGACAACGGCTACGGCGGGGTGCACCGGCACGTGAAGGCCCCGGGAGGCAAGAAACTTCTCCAAGTCGCGGGAGATGTCGCCGACCTGCCGCCCCCAGCTGCGGCCCCGTCGGTCCTGAAGGACCCCCTGATCGACCCGGTTGCCGTACCGGTCGAACTTCTCGAACGTCCAACGCTCGCCGTCCACGTGCACCAAGATGGCCCGGTCCTTGACCTCCACCGCCCAGATGCCCTGGGGTCCGACCAATAGGATGTCCACCTCGCCGCGCCTGTTCGCGTAGCCCCGGAACAGCCGCCATGTGTCGGGCAGCAGCGAAAGTTCGTGCACCGCCCGGTCCTCGGCGGCCATCCCCGCCTGCCGCGAGGCGAGTGCCGATTGCAGCCCTGGATCGACCACCGGCCTTCGCACCCGCAGGGCCCGGACCTCCTGGTGGTCGCTGAGCATCCGCAGGATCTGCCACCACTTGCGCGCAGTCCTGCGTCGCTCCCGGAGCAGGGTGACCTGGTGGTCGTGCTCCGCCATGAGGCGGTATTGCTCGTCGAGCGCGACGACCGCTTCCCGAACGAGGACGGCTGGGTGGTTGGACAGAACCTCGGTAAGCATCAACACAGCCTATGAAGACCGCAGTTGCCGCGCACGGGATTCGGGGTGGCTGCGCACCGCCGCCTTAGCTAGGTATTCCTTCTACGCGAGCGATCCCTCACCAAGTGACAGACCCGATCCCTCACCAACCAACGAACATGCTGTCCTGCAGCCGATCGTCCGCGCCTCCAGCGCCGGCTCCTTCGACCCGGGCGACCAGCACGCGGTCGGCCTAGTCCAGGATGTCGCGGGTCAGACCTTGAGGTACGCGACGATGACCACGGTCTGCAGAACCGATCGCCCACTCGTGTCGGCCTGGTCTTTTACCAGGAGCAGCAGGACGTCACGGGCCGGGCAGCAGACGGGTGCTGCAACCCGCCTGTGGGGACCGTCGGCGGCCGGGCCCAGTCGGGAACGGTCTTGCACCCCAATGTAAGTAGGTACTTGTAGTGCTTATCTGCTGGTTGAACTTCCTTCTCCCTGAGAGCAGAGCTCGGGCCGGGAACAGCGGGGGTGTAGCTCCGACATCGGGTGGCGTGGCGACGCGGTCGTGGCGATGTTGCCGAGGGCCAAGCGCCCCTCCGCCCGCTCGAACCGCTGTACGCCGCCGTGAGCCCCTCTGGGGCCCTTGACCACCGCCTCCCGGGAGGCCGGAGGGCGCCGCAGGCGGCCGTGCAGCGCAGGGAACGATCATGGGTGCCGGACGGCAACCGGTAGTCGGTACAGGTGAGCGGCAGGGCTATGGCTATATGAATCACTGCGCTCGACAATCAGCGCATGGCAGACGACAAAGGCGGATGGCGTCCCGCAGACAGCAAGCACCCTTGGTTACCTCCGAAGAGAGGGGGTAACCAGTTGCCTCCCTTGAACAATGACAGCCCAGGAGGACGGCGTTACCCGCGCAATCTCACGACTTACATTGGAGTCATCGCGTTCGCGATCTGGACCCTCGGCGCCATTCAGTGGACGAACCAGGACTGTGACCTCCCTGACTCATACCGCCTCGTGATCACCCATGGATTCCCAAATGTCTTCGAGGGGTGCGGCACCCAACACGGAGTCAACGTCGAAAACGATTGACCGCCGGCGTGCGGCTGGAAAGGTCAGGCACACAGCGTCACTGCACCGAGAGCTCCGCCCTCAGGGGAAAGACAACTCAACCCGCAGGTAAGCACCACAAGTACCTACCTGCGTTGGGAGGCAAGAGCGGTGTGGAGCAGGGGTACGTCAGAGGCGCAGGGCGAGTGTTTCGCAGAGAACGAGGGACGTAACAGCCTGCGTGAGGTTGCCCTCGGCAGCCGATGGGCAGGCCAGATCCATCAACGCCAGCATGCCCTGCAGCACTTCATCTTCACCCTCGCCCTCGCCGCTGGCTTCCCGTTCCAGGCGGGCGACCAAGACACGATCGGCCTCGTTCAGGACCTCGGACCAAACACCACCGAAGGCGTCCGGCCGCACCCCGGTCAGGGGTGTCAGCTACAGGTCGGCGTGCGACTGGAACATCTCTACAGTCGACCGGTAGTCCAGCACGGTGCCGCACGACATCGAGCCGGTGTCGGTGTGCGTCGCGGCGCCGGGCCATTCGGGGAGCTCCTCGGAGTGGGCCGGGCACATGAGCATGAGCCAGGCCGGACGAGTGCCGGACTCCTTGGCTGCTCCCTCGCGCAGCAGGGAGGCATCGAGCGTGCAGTCCAGCACGTTGCGGAGCACGCTGGTCTCACGGTGAGAGGCGAGCTGCTGGAAGACGGTCGGCACTGCAACTCCTTCGCGGTCAGACTTCGATGAACGCTACGACCACCACGGTGTGCAGGGCACTCACCCAGTACAGCAGGCGTACGTGCTCGACTTCGTCGGCGCACTCGCGCAGCTGAGGACCGGAGGAATCGCCGGGGATCGGCTCCCCGACGTCCGGGTTGACGGAGACGACGACCAGGGCGCGGTCCAGGGCGTGGATCTCCGCCTCGCTGGTCACGTTCTCCAGCTGCTTCGCGGCGGAGTCGGAGAACGCGATCCGGGCGCGGCGGCGGTGCTGGTGGGTCATCAGGCGAGGGCCGGGCGCTGGGCGGCGAGGCGGGTGAGGTGGGCCTCGCGCAGGTCCTCCCACAGGGTGCACTGCTCGGGGTCGGGCAGGCCGTTGGTGGCGATGTCCTCCAGGACGGCGGCGAACCGGTCGGCGTCGGCGCGGATCTTGGCCGCGTATGCGCGGACCGCTTCGGCTGCCGCGGGCTCCAGCTGCCGGGCGGCGGTGTCGGCGGAGGCCGGCTGTTCGCTCATCGAGGGCTCCAGAGGGCAGAACTGGCGTGTGCCACCAAGGTATCGCCGGGCAGGCGGGCCCGGGAGCACTCCGGCGGAACCCGGCCCGTAACTACCGCTCCGTGCTTCTCACAAGTGCGCGTGAGGTCCAACCTTGAGTGTCACGCTCCACCCCGAAAACGTCCTCTGGAGAGCCCTTGTCCCGTGTCATCGAACCTTGATCACCGTCGGTCAGATGCACGCGATGGCCGATCCGGGCACAGCTGGGCGACCGTCCATATCATCCCGGGGTGACCTCTCCTCTCATTTTGTTCCCGCGCCGCCAGCTCGCCACCTTCGGCACCATCGCGGGCCTGTGCCTGTTCGCCTGGTGGGCCGTACAGCCCGTCGGCGGCGACTGCCCCAACGAGGGCCTGTCCCTGTCCTCCGACCCGTACGGGTCCACCTACGATCCTGCCGACACCAAGGGACAAGGTCACGTCGAGTACGAGGGCCGGTACATGCCGCTCGAAGGCCCAGCACCCAGTCCCGGCACGAGCGCTGACGCCGTATCGGTCCCCGATGCCGTGATCGGTTCGGGCGACTACGACCCGTGCGGGGCGGAGACCCGGCACCCGCGCCTGTACGGCTGGCTCGGCCTGTAGACGGCCGCTCACATGGCCTTGCGGCCCAGGACCGCTCTGAAAGCCTCTTCAGTTCGGCGATCTGAGCGGAAGCGGTCTGGACATATTCGGAGCGAGCGCTGCGACCTGGGCACGTTCTTGCTCGGAACCGTCCTGTCCTCTGCCATCGGATCTTGCTCGTTTGCCATCGAAGCGTGATGACTACCGGTTTCGGGACATCGAACCTTAACCGTGCAGGTCAGGAGCTTTCCCTGTCCGAGGGCCAGAGTCGCGGCGGATAGGACTGACCTGCTTGGATTCCGGCATGACGGATTGGGCGCAACTCAGCCATGCCTACGGCTCGGCGAAAGACATACCGGTGCTGCTGGATCAGATCGCTTCGGAGCCGAGCCCCGAGCGTCTGAACGATCTGTGGTCGGCGCTCTGCCATCAAGGCAGTGTCTACTCGGCCAGCTTCGCGGCCTTGCCATGGCTGGCCGACGTAGCCGGCCGCGATGACCGGGAGCAGGCGGTCAGCGCCTTGAACCTGGCGGGTGCGATCTTGGCGGGCTCTGACCAGCCGCACGGGGCCGGCGACGTCCGCGCCTAGTACTGCAACGGCGCTTGGTGTGACTGGTGGCCAGGACGGTCGTTGGTCTGGTTATGGGTGGGGTTCTTGGCGATGTGAGGTTGTGGGCTGCAGGTCTGGGTGAGTTGCACGAGCGGTTCGTGCACCGGTTTGCCAGGTCGGAGCCTCGGGAGTCGGCGCTTGCGTATATGCGGGGGCTGATAGCGCCGTTGGAGCGGAAGAACGGTTGGACGCTCGCGGAGGAGGCCGGGCATGGCGGTCCGGACAGAATCCATCGTCTGCTGAATCGGTGTGAATGGGACGCTGACGAGGTCCTCGATGATGTGCGTGACTATGTGGTCGAGCATCTGGGAGACCCAGGTGCGGTGCTGATCGTGGACGACACGGGTTTCTTGAAGAAGGGTGTGCGGTCGGCCGGTGTCCAGCGGCAGTACTCCGGAACTGCTGGCCGGACGGAGAATTGCCAGGTCGGTGTCTTCCTCGCCTATGCCGGTGCACGTGGCCGCACTCTGATCGACCGCCGCCTGTATCTGCCCACGTCATGGACCGATGACCGGGAACGGTGCCGGGCCGCAGGCATTGACGACGAGGTCGCCTTCGAGACGAAAGTGGTCACCGCCAAAGCGATGGTCCGCCGGGCGATCACCGACAAGATCCCGTTCCGGTGGGTGACCGCGGACGCCGCCTACGGCTTTTCCAAGGGCTGGCTGTCCGAGCTCGAGCGGGCCGATGTCTTCCACGTCATGGCCACCACCCGACATGACACGGTCGTTACCCGCTGGGCCATGGACCATCCTGTCCACGATCTGTTCCCCGATCTGCCAAGGCAGAAATGGAAGCGCCGTTCCTGCGGCAACGGGGCTCACGGCCCACGGGTTTATGACTGGGCGAGGGTCGAGGTGCGGCCCTGGCACCGAGAGGACCGCCGGCACTGGGTGATCGCCCGCCGCAGTGTCCGCCGGCCCGAGGAGATCTCGTACTACATCGCCTACTGCCCCGCCGAGAGCACACTCGACGAACTGATCCGGGTCGCGGGCAGCCAGTGGGCCGTCGAGGAATGCTTCCAGACCGCGAAGCAGGAGTGCGGCCTGGACGACTATCAGCTCCGCCGCTATCCCGGCTGGCACCGTCACATCACCCTCGCCATGGCCGCCCACGCCTGCCTCACCGTCCTGCGAGCTCGGGAGCTCGACACCGACAAAGCAGAAACGGATCCTCCCAGCTCATACCCCTCACCCTTCCCGAACTCCGACGCCTGATCACCCGCCTCACCCACCGCAGGCCACCACCCGTCGAGCACGTCCTGCACTGGTCACACTGGCGCCGCAGACGACAACACCAAGCCCGTCTCAGCTACTACAAACGACGCGGCCACACACCACCAGAAGCTGCCCAACCATCAGGCCAAAGACCGTTGCAGTACTAGGGTCGCCCTCCGTCTCGATGCCCCCGCGGGAAGCCATCATGCACATCGCGCTGTTCCACTCGGTCCTCGGTCTGCGCCCGGTCGAACTCCTCGCCGCCGAGCGACTGCGACGCGCCGGGCATGAGGTTTCCGCCCCCGACCTTTTCGGCCGCGAGATTGCGCCCACTATCGACGAGGGGTACCAGCTGATCGAACGGATCGGCTGGCGAACAGTGGTTGACCGCGCCCAGCAAGCCCTCGGGGATATGCCGGGCGAGACCGTCCTCGCCGGCGTGTCAATGGGCGCAGGCGTCGTCGCCGAGCTGTGGCCCGCACGCCCGGACACCCTCGGCGTCCTGCTCCTGCACGCCACTACCGCCGTGCCGGAATCCGTGCGCCCAGGTCTCAGGATGCAGTTGCACGCGGCTGAACCAGACGATTTCGCACCGCCCGAGAACGTTGCCGCACTCCGTCGAGCGGCAACAGAGAAGCGCGTCCATCTGGAGATCTTCCGTTATGCGGGCGCCGGCCACTTCTACACCGACCATGAGCATCCCGACCATGACCCGGCTGCTGCCGAGCTGACCTGGCGCCGCGTGCTGGACTTCCTCGGCTGACCGATCGTCCTCCTGAGTAGCTCCGGCCCGAGCGGAGTGCCGTCGGCGCGCCGGCGCTCCGCTCGCGGGGTGAGGCATGCCGACGGGAGATCAGGTCGACTCGCGCACGACGAGTTCGTTCGGCATGATCACCGGCCCTGTGGGGCCGCCGTCGATCAGGCCGAGGAGCAGGTGGACGGCGGCGGTCGCTTGGTCGGCCATCGGGCTGCGCACCGAGGTGAGCGCGGGACTGGTGTAGGACGCGGCTTCTATGTCGTCGAAGCCGATGAC
This sequence comes from Streptomyces sp. AW19M42, assembly GCA_000470535.1. Classification (GTDB taxonomy): domain Bacteria; phylum Actinomycetota; class Actinomycetes; order Streptomycetales; family Streptomycetaceae; genus Streptomyces. The sequence continues at coordinate 5,296 of CBRG010000206.1, read as the reverse complement.
CGCCACGTCTTCGGGGACGCGTCGGCCCGCTTGATGGAGGGTGCGCAGGGCTCCGATCGCCATCAGGTCGTTGGCTGCGAACACCGCATCGAGGTCGGGATCGTCCTCCAGGAGCTGCCGCATGGCTTCGGCGCCGGAGGCTCTGGTGAAGTCGCCCAGTGCCACGATGGAGCGACGGCCGGTGTCACGCAGCGTCCGACGGTAGCCATCGAGGCGCTCACGCGCCTCGTACAGTTCGAGCGGCCCGGTGATGGTGGCGATCCGGCGCCGACCGCGTTCCAGGAGATGACGCACGGCCAGCGCCGCTCCGCCGGCGTTGTCCAGCGCGACATACGGGACGTCCTGTGCGGAGGTGCGGTTGAAGGACACGACAGGCAGGCCCTGCCGGGCCAGTGCGGCCGGCAGCGGATCCGTACCGTGCAAGGCGACCAGGAGCACGCCGTCCACATGCCCGCCGGCGATGTACTGCACGACTCTGGTCCGGCTCCGGTCCGATTCCGCGAGCATGAGCACGAGCCGTTTGCCCGCCGTCTCAAGCTCTCTGCTGACGGCGCGGACCACGGCGGAGAAGAGGGGATCGTCGGAGACGACTCCTTGGGGCGGGTCGGATACCACCACGGCGAGGGTGTCTGTGCGGCGGGTGACGAGATTGCGTGCCGCGCCATTGGGCACGTAGCCCAATTCGTTCACGGCGCGCATGACGACGTCTCGGATCTGCGGGGCGACCGTCGTCTCGCCGTTGATGACCCGGGAGACGCTCGATTTAGACACGCCCGCTCGGGCGGCTACCACATCGAGGGTGGGGCGTTTCATACCTGTCCGTCCCCTGTGCCGCCGCCCGAGCTGGTGCGCGGGGCGGGCTTTCTCATCAGGGCAACCTCCGGCTCTGCGTCATGGCGATGCGAGCAGCGTATCCGCAGGCCGGGGCGACATGGGCATGCCCGGAAAGGCGTCTCCCTCAGCGCCACCCCGTGGCTGTCGGCGCGCCGCGTCGACCATGAGAGACCGCTCCCTCAATGCGTCATGGGTGTTACGTCGGTGTTTTTTCGAGGTGAAAGAGGCCTTGACAGTCTTTACCAGTCCCTCCATCCTCCCTGTCAGGGAGCGCTCCCTGAACTCCCCCACTTGAGGAGTCGACATGCAAGCATCGCTGCGTCGCTTCAGCTTATTTTGGGCCCTCGCGGCCGCACTGCTCGCTCTCATCGCTCTCCCTACCCCTTCCGCGCAGGCGGCGGAGGTGCTGCTCTCTCAGGGAAAACCCGCCACCTCCTCAAGTACCGAGGGAAACTTCAGCGCTCGTAGCGCCGTCGACGGCGACCCCGGAACGCGCTGGTCCAGCGGCTTCGCCGACCCGCAGTGGATTCAGATCGACCTCGGGGCGAGTGCCGGGATCAGCCGGGTCATCCTCAACTGGGAAGCCGCGTACGGCACGGCGTTCAGGATCGAGGTATCGAGCAACGCGGCGAGCTGGACCGTCGTCCACCAGACAGCCGTGGGCACGGGCGGCACCCAGAACCTGACCGTTTCCGGCACCGGCCGCTATGTGCGCATGTACGGGACGCAGCGCGCCACCTCTTACGGCTACTCGCTGTGGGAGTTCCAGGTGTACGGCACCGGCGGTCCCGGCGGAGGCACCGCCGGGCTGCTCTCCTACGGCAGGCCGGGTGCGGCTTCCTCTTCCCAGAGCGACCAGAACTGCTGGGAATGCACGCCGGCCAGGGCTTTCGACCGGGATCCGGCCTCGCGCTGGTCCACAAGCTCCACCACGGGATGGACCGATCCCGGCTGGATCTCCGTCGATCTCGGTGCGACGGCGCAGATCAACAAGGTCGTACTGCAATGGGATCCCGCCTACGCCAAGTCCTTCCAGATCCAGGTCTCTTCGAATGGGACCGACTGGACACCGATCTATTCCACGACGTCCGGCACGGGCTTCAAGCAGACGCTGACCGTCTCCGGCACCGGACGCTATGTGCGCATGTACGGGACGCAGCGCGCCACCCCCTACGGCTACTCGCTGTGGGAGTTCCAGGTGTACGGCACCGGCGGCGATCCGATACAGGCTCCGCCGCTGCCGAGTGACCCCGCGAACCCGCCGCGGCTGGTGTGGAGCGACGATTTCGACGGCGCCGCAGGCGGCAGACCCGACTCCTCGAAGTGGAGGGCCGACCCGGGAACCGGGCCGAACAACGAGCTGGAGAACTACACCGACCACCGCAACGCCGCACTGGACGGGGCGGGACACCTGGTGATGGAAGCCCGCAAGGAGGTCACCGCCGGCTCGTCGTGCCCGCCTGACCCGCTGAGCGGCAGCACCACGTGTCAGTACACCTCGGCGCGGATGAACACCGGCGCGACGTTCCAGTTCACCTACGGGCGCGTCGAAGCACGCATCAAGGTGCCCAAGGGCAACGGTCTGTGGCCCGCGTTCTGGATGATGGGCGGCGACTTCCTGACGGGCCGGCCGTGGCCGTACAACGGCGAGATCGACATCATGGAGATCCTCGGCAAGGACGTGAAAACCGCTTACTCGACCGTCCACGCGCCCGCCTACAACGGCGGGGGTGGAATCGGCGCGCCGTACACGCTGCCCGGGAACGCCGACTTCTCCGACGACTTCCACACCTGGGTCGCCGACTGGAACAGCAAGGGCATCACCTACAGCCTGGACGGCCGGACCGTTCTGACTCTCGACAAAGAGCAGGTGGAGCAGACACGCGGACCGTGGATCTTCGACCACCCTCACTACCTGATCCTCAACCTGGCGGTCGGAGGTGACTGGCCGGGCCCGACAGATGCCGGCACCCCCTTCCCCGCCAAAATGCTCGTCGATCACGTGCGGGTCTATCAGTGACCCCGGGCCGCCCGGCGACCGCGAAGGTCCCGGGCGGCTCCGCCCGCCCCCCTGTGGGCGGCGTGCCGAGACACCCGAATCCCCTTGCGGACAAACGCCGCTGTCCGCCTCCCGCTCTCCCGTCGCTGTACTCCGGCGAGCAGACCCGTCACCCCCGATGCCCGTAAGGAAGTGAAATGCACAGATACCCCGTCCACCTGTACACGCTGCTGGTGAGCGCTCTGGCGCTCGTGCTGGCCGCCGCCCTGAGCTTGACCGTATCGACCCAGCAGGCCCAGGCCGCGACGGTCACCGTCCAGGCCGAGTCCTACGCAGCCCAGTCGGGTGTCGCGTCGGAGGCGACCGGGGACATCGGGGGCGGGCAGAACGCCGCGTTCCTCGCCAACGGTGACTGGATGCGCTTCGACAACGTCGACCTCGGCGCGGCCGGCCGGCTGACGGTGTCGGCCCGGATCGCGTCCGCCGTCGGCTCGGGCACGGTGGAATTCCGGACCGGCAGCCTGACCGGACCGCTGCTCGCCGTCACACCGGTCTCCCCGACCGGCGGTTGGCAGACCTGGGCGACCCAGGCCACCGACGTGACCACCCATCCCACCGGATCACAGACGGTGTTCGCCGTGCTGCGCAGCACGGCGGCCGGTGACTTCGTCAACATCAACTGGTTCTCCTTCGTCGGCGCGGGCGACAGCCCAGCGGCCGGATGGGTCCCCATCGACCAGGCCAAGTGGGACGCCCAGTTGGCGCAGTTCCGTGCGATGACGCCCGCCGCCGTGCCCGCCGGCATCGTCCGGGTCCCGGAGTTCAACGCCACCTGCTCCTACAGCCACTCCAAGCCGGACGACCCCATCGTCCTGCCGGGCCTGCCCGGTGCGTCCCACATGCACAGCTTCTTCGGCAACAAGAGCACCGACGCGTTCACCACGACCGAGTCGCTGCTGACCAGCACACCCACCAGTTGCACGCCTGCCAACGACCTCTCGGCGTACTGGATCCCGACCCTGTACGAGGGCGACAAGGCCGTCGAAGCCGAGGGCATGATCGTGTACTACGGTTCCCGGCTCGTCGACCCCTCGGCAACCGTGCCCTTCCCGCAGGGGTTCCGCATGATCGTGGGCAACGCCAAGACCCAGACGCCCACCCCGGCGGGCTCGCCGGGCCAGTACTGGTGCGCCGGCGAGGGTGGTGAGATCGGCCGCAGCGCCGACGGCAACTGGCCGCGCTGCGCCCCGAAGGCCCATCTCACCCACCAACTCGTCTTCCCCGACTGCTGGGACGGCAAGAACCTCGACAGCCCCGACCACAAGTCGCACGTGGCGACCACCTACGACGGCAAGTGCAGCGGCGCCTACCCTGTCGCCATCCCCAACCTCTCCTTCGTCGTCAGCTATCCGACCAGCGGCAGCACCGCGGGCTTCCGGCTGGCATCGGGCATGGCATCGTCCATCCACGGCGACTTCTTCAACGCCTGGGACAACGCCGGTCTCGGGCACCGCGTGAAGGACTGCATCAACCAGAAGGCCAAGTGCAACTCCGCCGGCACATTCTGACCCTGTGGTCGGCATGCGCCATGGTGGTGGCGCTGCTGGCCGTCGGCTGCACCTCGCAGCCGACGGCCGGCGCGTCGCCCGGACCGGCCTTCAACGCTACCGACACCGCTTGGATCCTGCTGATGATCCCCACGACCGAGCGCGCACAACTCCTGACCGAACTGGCTCCCTCCCGCACGGCGGACCCGAGCCTGGCCAAGCTGGCGGCGCAGACCGGATCGACACTGAGCGGAGACCTCCGCCGACTGCGTGCGGTGCTGCGTCTCTCAGGCGTCCCCGATACCCACCCCCACGAGGGGCACAACATGCCGGGCATGGTGGGCCTCGGCACCCTCGAAAAGGCGGCAGCCACGGACGGCCAGGCGTTCGACCGGATCCTCACCGACGCGCTCCGCTCCGCCTTCACGCAAGTCCGGTTGCTCTGCGCCGGCGAGCAGACCCATGGCCAGGCCGACGAGGCGACGGAACTGGCCGCAGCCATCGCGAGCAACACGGCCGAGCAGACCATCCGGCTGGACAAGCTGCGAGCAGCACAGCCTGCGACGTCCGACGACGAGACCACGGTGGCGCCCGGGCCGGGCGCCACCGTGGCCAGGACGCCTATCGCCTCGCTGACTCCCGGGGTGCAGAGGGCCGGGCCTCCTGCACCGAAGGTCCAGAATCATACGTTGGGCTTCTTCGAGCTGGTCCTCGAGAATGACGATGCGGCAGACGGCCTCGATGGGGGTGCCCTGGTCACGCGGATTGCCGCATACAAGGCGAATCCGCACCGGGCCCACCCGGACCACGTCAGCCAGGGCGGAGCGGGGTGATGAGGCGGGCTTCGCCGATGGCGCGGAGGAAGCCCTGGGTGGTGCCGAGCATGTCGGCGGCCCGGCCCATGGTGTAGGCGGGG
>CBRG010000205.1 GCA_000470535.1 Streptomyces sp. AW19M42 | reverse complement strand
CCGGGACGGCCAGCGCCGCGGTGAGCCCGCCCGCCGCGACGGCCGGCAGCAGGGCGGTGCGCTGCTCCTCGGTGCCGAGGGCGGCGATCAGGGGCGCGGCGAGCACGGCGGTGGCGAGCAGCGGGGACGGCAGCAGCGCGCGGCCCGCCTCCTCGCAGACGACGGCGAGCTCGACGGGGCCGCAGCCGGCGCCTCCGTACTCCTGCGGGAGGGCGAGTCCGGGCAGCCCGAGGTCCTGGGCGAGCCGGCGCCACAGCTCGGCGTCGTAGCCGTCCCGCGTGCCCACCGCGCTCCTGACCTCCTCGGGGCCGCTGTGTCTGGCCAGCAGTTCGCGCACGGTGCGGCGGATCTCGTCCTGTTCCGCGGTGAAGGCGGCATCCATCGTCGGGCTCCTTCCCCTCAGAGGCCGACGGCCTCTGATCTGACGGGCCGTCATGCTAGGGCGGATGCTACGAGATTCCCAGAGCCACGCACCGCGACGGCCCGCAAGATCCCCCGCCGCGAGCCGGTTCACCCGCTCCATATCTGATGTACCGTCAGATTCATGCCTTCCTCCCACCGCAAGGTCGCTGTCGTCGGCATATCGCTGGCCGACTGCGGACGCGTCGACACGGCGACGCCGTACGCCCTGCACGCCCAGGCCGCCCGCCGGGCGCTCACCGACTCGGGCCTGGACCGGTCGGTCGTCGACGGATTCGCCTCCGCCGGACTCGGCACCCTCGCCCCGGTCGAGGTCGCGGAGTACCTGGGGCTGAAACCCACCTGGGTGGACTCCACCTCGGTCGGCGGATCGACCTGGGAGGTGATGGCGGCCCACGCGGCGGACGCCATCGCGGCGGGCCACGCCAACGCCGTACTGCTGGTCTACGGCTCGACGGCACGGGCGGACATCAAGGCGGGCCGCCGCACGTCCAACCTCTCCTTCGGGGCGCGGGGCCCGCTCCAGTTCGAGGTCCCGTACGGGCACTCGCTGATCGCCAAGTACGCGATGGCCGCCCGCCGCCACATGCACGAGTACGGCACCACCCTGGAGCAGCTGGCCGAGGTGGCGGTGCAGGCCCGCACCAACGCGGCGGCCAACCCGGACGCGATGTTCCGCACCCCGGTCACGGTCGACGAGGTGCTGTCAGGCCCGATGATCGCGGACCCGTTCACCAAGCTGCACTGCTGCATCCGCAGCGACGGCGGCTGCGCGGTGCTGCTGGCGGCCGAGGAGTACGTACCGGACACGGCGAAGGAGCCGGTCTGGATCCTCGGCACCGGTGAGCACGTGTCGCACTCCGCCATGTCCGAGTGGGACGACTTCACGGTCTCCCCCGCCGCCGTCTCCGGCCGCCTCGCCTTCGAGCGGGCGGGGGTGTGCCCGGCCGACATCGACCTGGCGGAGATCTACGACGCGTTCACCTACATGACCCTGGTGACGCTGGAGGACCTGGGCTTCTGCGCGAAGGGCGAGGGCGGGTCATTCGTCGAGAAGGGCCGCACGGGACTGACCGGCGAGCTCCCGGTGAACACGGACGGCGGCGGCCTGTCCGCCTGCCACCCCGGCATGCGCGGGCTGTTCCTGCTGGTGGAGGCGGTACGCCAACTGCGCGGCGAGGCGGGGGGACGTCAGGTCCGCAAGGCGGGCGGCCGGCTGCCGGAACTGGCGGTGGCATCCGGGACGGGCGGCTGGTTCTGCTCGTCGGGGACGGTGGTGCTGGGGCGGGGGTGAGGGGTGGGGGCGCTACGCCGGATCACACGGCGACGACGGCGAGAACACCTTCCAGCCCCTTGAAGTCGTCCGCGTTGCGGGTGAAGAGCGGCAGCCCCCTGACAGAGGCAATGGACGCGATCATCAGGTCCATGCGACGAGGACGGGGGTTTCGGCCCGCTGCCACGACGAGGGACACCAGGCTCCCGTACCGGGCAGCCGCCTCGCCGTCGAAGGGGAGCGGCTCGAAGTCGGCCACGGCCGCGCCAAGCTTCTCCATCAGTGCCGCGCGCCCGGCCGCGTCCCCGGCCATCGCCACACCTTGCTGGAGCTCGGCCATCGTCACGGCGGTGAGCGCCGGAAAGGAAGGAAGATCCTCGGCACTCAGTAGGCCGAGGTCGATGTACGTGCAGGTGTCGAGCACACCCACGCGGTAGCGCTCAGCCATGCGCGCGCTCCCAGGGATCGTCGTCCCCGGCCCGGTCCTCGCCACCGAAGAGCTCGTCTGCCTCGCGACGCATCGACGCAGCGTCCACGCGCGGAAGCCGCCGGTGCCGGGCCACCAGCTCCTCGGCACTCAGCCTCCGCTTCCGCGTGAGCGGCCGGAGCTCCGCGACCTCTATCCCGTTACGGGTGATGTGGAAGATCTCGCCCTCCTCCACAGCGTTCATGACATCCGCGGACCGGTTCCGGAACTCGCGCTGCGTGATGGTCTTCATGCATTCAGCGTAGCCTTACGTGTCTCCTCGTGCTACAGCGTTCTCGTTGCCCACGGACCATGAGGTCAAATGACCGCATGACCGACGCATCCGCCTCCGCATCCGGCGCCCAGCGCGCCTTCCGTGATCTGCTCCACGCCCAGCGCGTGTGGGACATCGAGCTGCCCGCCTTCGACCCCGGCGCCGCGCCGCAGGCCCCGCTCCCCCTCTTCCACACCTGGTTCGCGGAGGCGGTGGCCGCCGGGCAGGTGGAGCCGCACACCATGACCCTGGCCACCGCCGACGCGGCCGGGCTGCCCGATGTGCGGACCCTGATGCTGCACGACGCGGACGAGCGCGGCTGGCACTTCGCCACCCACGCGGGAAGCGCGAAGGGCCGCCAGCTGGCCACCCGTCCACATGCCGCGCTCGGCTTCTACTGGCCCGCGCAGGGGCGGCAGGTACGGGTACGGGGCCCGGTCACCGCGGGCTCCGCCGCCGAGGGCCGGGCCGACCTGCACGCCCGTTCCACCGGGGCGCTGGCCTCCGCGCTGGTGGGGCGGCAGAGCGAGGTGCTCGGCTCGACGGGGGAGCTCGACCGGGCCTCGGACGCCGCCTGGCAGCGAGCCCAGGCGGAGCCGGAGGCCGAGGTGACGAGCTGGACGCGGTACGTCGTCGAGCCGTACGAGGTCGAGTTCTTCCAGGGCGACGCGCGGCGGCGGCACATCCGGCTGCGCTACCACCGGGAGGCCGGGACCGCCGGGGCCTGGCAGCGGGAGCTGCTCTGGCCCTGACGGACGCCGGGCACCCCGGCCACCGGGCAGCGCCCCAGCCGCCGGGCGCCCCCGCCGCCTCCCGGTCAGTTCACGGTGATCGCCTGCACCGGACAGGCGCGGGCGGCCTCCCCGACCATCGGCCCGCCGAGGGCGTCACCGGGCTCGGGCAGCAGCTCGCTGAACCCGTCGTCGTCCTGGGTGAACACCTTCGGCGCGGCGAGCGCGCACTGACCCGCGCCGATACACACGTCCCTGTCGATATCGATCTGCATCTCAGCAGGACCTTTCCGATCGGTTTCCGTCACCACGTCACGGGCAGTTCCAGCAGTCCCTGGACCGTGTCCCCCGGTTTGAACGGGACATCCTCCGCGGGCACCGCCAGCCGCAGACCGGGGAGCCGCTCGAAGAGGGCGGGCAGCGCGATCTCCAGTTCGGCCCGCGCCAGGTTCTGGCCCAGGCACTGATGGACGCCGAACCCGAACGCCACGTGATTGCGCGCGTTGCGGCCGAGATCCAGCTCGTCGGGCGACGGGTACACGGCCCCGTCCCGGTTGATCACCGCCGTGGACAGCAGGACGCCGTCCCCGGCCCGGACGGTCACCCCGCCCACCTCGATGTCCTCGACGGCCACCCGCGACAGCCCGTCCGCGATGGACAGGAACCGCAGCAGCTCCTCCACCGCGGCGGGCATCCCACTGCCGGGGACGTCACTGGTGGAGGTACCGGCCGCACGCAGCACAGCCAGCTGTTCCGGGTGCTGGAGAAGGGTGAAGGTGCCCAGCGAGATCATGTTCGCGGTCGTCTCGTGCCCCGCCACGAGCAGGATCTCGGCCAGCCGCACCAGCTCCTCGACGTCCACCGCACCGGTCTCCAGCTGCTTGACGATCAGCTCGTCCAGCAGCCCCTCGCCGAGGTCGCGCCGCTTGCGCTCGATCAGTGCCCGGAAGTACTCGTCGAGGGCGTCCCGCGCGACCTCGACATCGGAGGCCTCGGGGCCGCGGAGCATCCTGCGCGACTGCGCCTCGAAGAACTCGTGGTCCTCGTAGGGCACCCCGAGCAGCGCGCAGATGACCATCGAGGGCACCGGCAGCGCGAAGGCGTTGACCAGATCGGCCGGCGGCCCCTGCTCGACCATCGCGTCGAGCAGTCCGTCCACGGTCGCCCGGATCTGCGGCCGCAGGGCCGCCGTCCGCCTGACCGTGAAGCTCGGGATCAGCATCCGGCGCTGGACGTTGTGCTCCGGATCGTCGACGCCGATCAGTTCCACGCGCCGCTGGGTGATCTCGGCCTGCCGCTTCGCGAACAGCGGGAACCGGGGGTGCCCCCGGTCGGACGACAGCCTGGGGTCCGCCAGGAGCGACCGCGCCTCGGCGTGACCGGTCACCAGCCACACCGTCCGGCCGGTGTAGATGCGGACGGGGGTCACCGACTGCTGCCCCCGGGTCTCACTCGGATATGCCGTGGGCGGGTGGTACGGGCAGCTGCGGTTCTGCGGAAAGTCGATGGTGGCGGTCTGGGTCTCGATGTCGGTCTCTGCCATGGAGGACCTCGCAAAGAAGGGGGGAGTCCTGCCGATCACCACCACTAGATGCCCTAGGCACCTAATTGGGCTAGGCGTTGTTCGGCCAAATACCCCGTACCGGACGCGCCCGCCACGGCTCGTAACGTTCCACGCTTATCCGCTCGCGACCGCCGAGGAGCACTATGGGAAGCAGATGAGGACTGGAGGTCACCCATGACCCGAACCCGTAGCCGGTACGCCCCGGACCGCGGTCTCACCACTCGCATGGTCACCACCATGTTCCTGATCGGCCTGCTGTACGTGGTCCTGGTCGGCGTGCTGCTCGCCGTGCTGCGCGGTGCCTGGCCGATCATCCTGATCATCACCGGTGGCATGTTCGTCGCCCAGTTCTGGTTCAGCGACCGCATCGCCGCCTTCAGCATGGGCGCCCGCGAGGTCACCCCCGAGGAGGCGCCGGAACTGCACGGCGCCATCGACCGCATCTGCGCCCTCGCCGACATGCCCAAACCACGGGTGGCGATCTCCCAGAGCGACGTACCGAACGCCTTCGCCACCGGCCGCAGCGAGAAGACCGCCCTCGTCTGCGCCACCACGGGACTGCTGCGCAGACTGGAGCCCGAGGAACTGGAGGGCGTACTCGCCCACGAGATGTCACACGTCGCACACCGTGACGTCGCCGTCATGACGATCGCCTCGTTCCTCGGCGTCCTCGCGGGCGTCATCACCCGGGTGGCGCTCTGGGGCGGCTTCTCCCGCAACAGCCGCAGCAACGACCCCATCGGCATCGCGATCATGCTGATTCCGCTGATCAGCGCGGTGGTCTACGCCCTGAGCTTCCTGCTGACCCGGCTCCTCTCGCGCTACCGCGAGCTCTCCGCCGACCGCACGGCAGCGCTGCTCACCGGCCGCCCCTCGGCCCTGGCCTCCGCCCTCACCAAGGTGAGCGGCCAGATGGCCCGGATCCCGACGGAGGACCTGCGGAAGGCGGAGCCGTACAACGCCTTCTACTTCGTCCCGGCCTTCTCCTCCAAGGAGAGCCTGAGCCGGCTGCTCTCCTCGCACCCGCCCCTCGAACAGCGCCTCGACCAGCTCTCCCGCATCTCCGCCGACCTCTCCCGCCCGTAAGGAGCCTCCGTGGGTCTGCTCGACACCATCCTGGGCCGCAGCAAACCGGTCCGCCCCGACCTCGACCAGCTCTTCGCCGTCCCGTCCGCCGCGCTCACCCTCCAGGCGGCGACGGGCTTCGTCCCGACCGGCCTCGGCTCGGTGTGCTTCGCGGGGGTGGAGGGCGGCACCTTCGCCCGTATCCAGCAGGACGTACGGGAACTACTGGACGCGGACACCGCGCACGGCGGCATCCCGGTGGAGTTCAGCCGGGACTCCTACGGCTACACCTGGCTGCTCGCCCGCCAGCCCGCCGAGGACACCGCAGCCCTGGTCAACGACCTGCACGCGGTCAACACCCTGCTCCAGGAAGGCGGCTTCGGCCCGCAACTGCTCTGCTCCCTGGTCGCCTTCCGCGACGACCGGGACCGCCCCCTGGCGCTGGTCTACCTCTACAAGCGCGGCACGTTCTACCCCTTCGCCCCGGCGCCGGGCAGCGGCGAGAAGCGCGACAACCAGCTGGAGCTACAGGTCCGCGCCGCCCTCGGGGACGACCTGCGCGTGGAGAAGGACCTGGCCCGGTGGTTCCCGGTGTGGGGGGCGCCGGGGCTGTGAGGCGGTGCCAGGCGCAGCGGGAGAGCGTCAGCCCAGGGCGTCGATCGCCCGCACCACGAGGGCCCTGGCATCGGCTCCGTAGACGGCGGTGCGGCGCAGCTGCTCGAAGGCCTTCACGTACAGCCCGATCTCACTGGGCTGGGTGATCCGGACCTGTGCCGAGACCAGCTCGACGGACACGAGGGAATCGTCGTAGACGTGGAACGTCTCGCGCGGCCACTGCCCACGCGTCGCGGTGGTCGGGATGATGCCGAGCGATACGGCGGGCAGCGCCCCGGCGGTGAGCAGGTGGCCGAGCTGGGCCGCCATCGCGTCGGTATCGCCTATCCGGTAGTGGAGCACCGCCTCTTCGACGAGGAAAACGAAACGGTGTCCCCGTTCGTGGATGATCCGGGAACGGTCGACTCTGGCACGGGCGGCGTCCTCGCTGTCGTCGACCGGCAGGTCCCGGAATCGGGCGCTCATCCCGAGGACGGCCGCAGCGTAGCCCTCGGTCTGCAGAAGGCCTGGGACGAGCGAGGAGGAGTAGACGCGGAACAGTTCGGTCTGACGGAAGAAATCGACTGCGCTGTCCTGGAGTTGCTTCAGTCCATCACGTGTCCGGTGGCGCCATTCGCTGTACATCGACTCGGCGTGCAACGACTGCGCGACCAGATCGTCGGACTGGTCCTCGGCCCCGACGGCACGGCACCACCGCCGGATATCGGTGGCCGTCGGTGCGGTACGGGCGTTCTCGATCCGGGACGTCTTGGCATGGTGCCACCCACAGCCGGCCGCCAGTTCCACAACGGTCATTCCCGCCCCCTTCCGCAGGTCGCGCAGACGTCGCGCCACGATTTCGCGAGCGGACTGTGCGGAAGAGGAGGGGAGCGTCATACGTCGGTGCTTCCTGCTAGCAGATCTTGTACTGGTCGTGCGGTACGGCCAATTCCCACACCGCGTCGAAGGCCCTGGCGCACAACTTCACCGTGTCCGGATCGTCGTTGAGTTCGGGACCCTGCGACGACCCGTCACCTGCGAAGTGGTTCCACTGGACCAATTGTCCGTCGAACAGCCAGAAATCATTGCCGGGCAGGCTCAGTGCGGATGCCTGCCTGCGAGGCAGCCAGCGCACCTGTTCGCCGGCAACGACGTTGGTGAACGTGCTGGAGTGCTCGTAGCGGATGTATTCGCTCACGGGCTCGGACACGACCCGCGCCCGCCGCATGACGACTCCGCGGTCTGCGGTCTCGACTACGAGATCGAGCCAGGGACGCCACCACGTTGCCCGGTCCGCCGGATCGAGACGGTGTCCGGCGCGCCAGTCGGCAAACGGCCCGGCCTCGTAGTCGACGGCGTAGGCGTCCCGCATTTCCAGGTGAACAGCGGATCGGGTGCACTGTGCGAGCAGTTCACGAAACGTCGGCGGCACGCTCGACCGCATCGCAGGCCTCCCTGATCATGTCCACCATCCTCGCGGGGATACGGATCACGGCTTCGTTCTCCGGGATTCCCACGGCGTGGCCGGGAAGCTCCAGAGCGGCGCACTCCGCTTCGGTCTCGGCATCGGGCTTCCAGCCCTGGAGCACCAGTTCCTGATTGGCGAGGTCCGCCCAGACCGTGGGGCTTTCATGGTCTCCGGTGTTCGGGTCGATCCCGATGAACTGTAACGACGACATCGTTGACTCCGTCCATGGTGTGCAGCTGTGTGCACCACCATCAGACCACGGAGTGCGACCGTCAAGACCCTCTCCGGAAGGCAATTCCCTGATCCATGGGTTTTCTGCACATAACTGCACACCACTTGCCCGGATACCTAGCTGGTCCTTACGTTCAGCGATATTCCGTGCTCCTGCCGGTACCGGCAGGAGCACGGTGAGGCCCGCAAGTCCGTTGCACCACCGATGTGCAGGAGGAATTGCCCATGAGTACAGCCGTTCAGACGCAGCTGAGGACCCGCGACCCGCAGGCCGTCCTCAACTCCGTCCAGCCGCACATCCGCCAACTCGCGATCAACGTGGCCGACGGCGGCACTCTGTGGGAGCGCGAGATCGCGCTCCTGCTGAGGGACAACACCATGGTCCGCAACATGGCCGAACGCATCCTCGCCAATGCTGTGATGTACACGATCGCTGCCATGGAACACCCGGACGTCCACCTCGGTGTCGGCAGGCTCGTCGACATCGGCGTGCACCAGCTCATCCTCGACACCCCCGTGTACTTCGCGATCTGCGACGTCTACAACAGCGGTCGGTACAAGCACCACGCGCCGTTCGTCCAACGGCGCGGTGACGGCCTGTGCTGCGCACATCGGACTTCCTGCGGGCGGACGGCTGGCAGGTGGATGAGGAACTGTGGGCCATCGACGGCGCCGACTGCTCGCCCTGCGACAGCAAGGTCCCGGACAGTCACTGACAGCCTCCCGGCGGGTCCTTGCCCTCTTCCCACGAGGAGGGCAAGGACCCCGATCCTCCCGCCCAGGAAGGGAATCCCATGCCCGCACGACACGACACCGCTGCCGAGACCGAGCTATGGGACACCTACGCGGGCAATGCCTTCGAGGACGACGCCGAGCCGGTCTTCCACTGGACCCAGTACGCCGGTCACGGACCCGGGCCCGAGCTGCTGGGCAATCCGCGCACTGCACTGGAGATCGGCTGCGGCACCGGCCGCGCTCTGGCCTTTCTCGCACAGAGGGGTGTGAAGGCAACAGGCGTCGATCTATCCCCCGTCATGGTGAAGAAGACGACCGAGCGGTGGCAGCACCTGGGCGTCGAGTTCGTCTGCGCGGAGGTGATCGGACACCTCCGCAGCTCCACTGCGACCTACGACGCCGTCTACTCCGTCTTCGGCGCGGCGTGGTTCACGGACCCGGCCAACCTGCTGCCACTCGTCGCGGAGCGTCTGAACCCCGGCGGCACCCTGGTCTTCTCACACCCGCCGGCCATCCCGGGTGCCTACGGCCCGCAGGGCATGTACAAGGGCGGGTTCGCCGGGAAGGCGATGTACACCTACCGCTACAGCTATACGCCCCGAAGGTGGACCAGCCTGCTCAGACGGGCCGGCTTCCGCGACATCGACGCTCAGGTACTCGCCGCACCGCAGGCCGGCCACATCGGCACGCTGCTCGTCCGCGCCAGCGTCTGACGCCGATGGGGGAAGCCCCGACTCCCCGCGCGGCGAGCACGGGATCAGGAGCGCGGTCCGGCCGCCGCCGAGGTCGACGGCAGAGGGGGGCGCACAGGTAGAACAGCTCCGGATCGCCCTCGTCCAGGCCGTGGAGCAGACCGGCCGGTATTCATGCTTGCACCGCTCCTCGTCGCCCTCTGCCGCGAGCGAATCGATTCGCGCCAGTGCATCGGCATCCGACTCGCTCGCGCGTCGCACGGAAAACTTGCCGGACCCCTCTGCGCCCATGGCAGTCCTGCGGGCCACGCGGTCAGCCCCTCGCCTGCAGGCCCTGAGCGCGGGTGAACACGTGTGAGCGCCCGATCGGCTTGAACCCACGGCGGGTGTACCAGGCGTGCGGCCAGTCGTCGGGGTCGGCCAGGAAGAACACCAGGCCGCAGTCCGACGCGTGCCGCAGAGCGGTGGCGAGCAGCGCGTCCGCGTAGCCGCGCCGGACGTGTGTGTCGGCGGTGACGACGTCCTCGATCTGGGCGATTCCCTCGGAGGCGTCGCGGTAGAGGTCAGCCCAGGAGCCGACCGTTCCCTCCTCGTCGCGGACGGCGAGGAAGCGGACCTGTTCGGCGCCGCGGAGCCGGGCTGTCCAGCGGTGGGCGAGCTGGCTGACCACAACGTCCTCGGCCTCGGGCATCCACCTGCGCAGCTGCCCCGAGCAGTGCGGGTCGAAGCTCGTCGAAGGCCACGGTCCGCGCGGCCGCCTCCGGGAGGACGGCAGCGGGGGCGGAGCCGGTGTACGTCATGACGAGTTCGGTCACGTGGGTGTACCCGGCTGCGGTGAGGGCGGGTGCGCAGTCGGTACCGGTGCTGTCGTCGAGCACCGTGATCTGGCGGTGGCGCAGGTGGCCGAGAGCCGTCTCGGCCAGGGCAGGGAGTCCGGCGGGATGCGGTGATCGTCCGATCACGAGCTGATTGTGCTCGTACGACGCGGCGTACTCCGCGTCCAGGACGACCACGCCGCCGGGAACCTCGTTCACGACTGCGGCCTGCCGCCTGGCGAAGGACAGGCGGCAGGCTGCGATGCGCTGGAGATCCGTTGCGGGCATCCGGGCAGCCTAGGAATCAACACCGTCTGGCGCGAACGCATTTGCCTCCACCTGACCGGCCCCGGCGCACCGGTCAGCCGTTCGCCGCGTGCCCCAGGAACGCGGTCCAGGTGCCGGGCGCGACCGCGAAGGTCGGGCCGTCGGTGACCTTGGAATCGCGGACGTGGACGGTGTGCGGGCAGGTGGCGACTTCGATGCACTCGGCACCCTCGTTGCCGCTGTAACTGGACTTGAAAAAGCTCAGTCCGGTGGTGTGGTGGCTCACAGTTGCCCCATCTTCTTCTCGATGATCTCTGCGGATTCCCAGGGGTTGTGCGCCTGGGCCCGCAAGATGCCGAAGAGGTCGAACATGTCGACGACCTGGTCCGGCTGCGAGATAAACCTATCCCCGCCTCGCGCCTCCACGTACACGTGCGCGCGCCCGTCTGCCGTGGACATCAACTGCATGGACCCCATCAGCCCAGCATGGGTGTGCTGCGCTGTCGGCATCACCTGCACTGTCAGGTGGTTGTAGCGCTCGATGCAGTCGAGCATGTGCCGCAGTTGCTCCTTCAGCACCTCCGGCCCGCCCAAGCAGCGTTCCAATACCGACTCCTCCACGACGAATCCGATGTGCGGAGGCGGTGTGCGCGTCAGAACCGCCTGCCGTTCCAGCCTCGCTTCCACGCGGCTGATGATCTCGGACTCCGTGTAGGCAGGCACACGAACGCGGTGCAGTGCGTAGGCATACGCCTCGGACTGGAGCAGACCTGGCATCACCATCGTCTCGTACCCGTTGATGATCCGCGCGGTCCGCTGGAACTGCGCCCAGTTCACGAACTGCGGCGGATACTTCTCCTCGTCCAGCATCTCGCAGCACTCCTCCAGAGCGCCGTTAGCTGCGAACAGTTCTTCGGCAGCCAGCAACAGATCGATCGACGGAATCCGTTCCGCGCGCTCCACCGCCCCCATCAGCGACTCCGAGATCAGCAGCTGCTCCGCGGCCGTCTTCTGCGTGAATCCGGCACGCACCCGGTGGGCGCGAATCAGCTCCCCCACGAGCCGCCGAATATGGGATACCTCGGTCTTCACCACAACTCACCACCGTTCCCCACACCGCACGATGTGAACCGTTTCCTCCTGGTCACGCTACGCAGTCGCCGCGATGCTCGTAGGCATGACGAGCAAGAAACTCCCCGAATGGGTACCCGCCTCGGGGCACCAACTCCGCCTGTCCGGCATTCACTTCGACGCGATCCGGCTGCGCGGGGTGCGGGGCGAGGCGGTGCTGCACCATCTGGCCACCCTCACCGACGGCGATCCGGGGCCCGTCGTACGGGAGATCGCGGGGGCGCGGTGGACGTACTTCCTGCTGGCCCCAGGGGCGAGCCGGGACTTCGACTGGCCGCCCGGCGCGAAGTGCTTCGGCCCGGCCGCCCGCGACCAGTACGTGGGGATTCCGGCCCCGCACGGCAACACGTATCCGCTGAGCTGGCGGTGCGGGGCACCGGACGACGGGGACTTCGTGGACGCGGAGCTGCTGCACGGCGTGGTGACGGCGCAGCTCGTGCCCGAGGAGTGAGCGGGATCGGGCCGCGCCGCGAGGGGCCAGGGCCCTCTACGCGGGCCGGACGGTGAGGATCTGCTGGGCCTGGCCGACCGGGCCGTGGATGTCGTGCAGGACGGTGCTGGTGATGCCCTGGCCCGTGGGGCCGAAGACGACCGTGGTGTCGAGCCCGGTCCAGCGGCCCTCGGGCTGGCGCTGGAGGTGGATGGTCAGGTCCACGTTGGGGAACGTCCAGGCCGTGGGGGGCTGGCGCACGGCGATGCCGTTGGCGGTGTCGACGAGCGCGACGTAGGACGCGAGCGGGCCGGCGGGCTCGCCCGCGACGAGGTCGAGGGGTGTGGAGATCCACGCGGTCGTGCGGCCCGGCCGGGGCGGCGCGAGCGGGCGGACGTCGATGGACGCGATGTAGCCGCCGGGCCAGAGGTCCGCCATGCGCCAGGGCGCGAGCGTTTCCGGAGCCGTGAGCCTGTCGGCCTCGCCCCCGGCGACCGGGACGGTGTCGACGGCGGCGAGGCACCAGGCCCTGGCGCGTACGACGGGGCGGTCCGCGATGAGGGCGACGGCTTCGACCAGTTCGATGGTGCGGCCGGGCCGGATGGTCTCGACCCGGATCTCGCACTCGTCCAGGGCGAGCCGGCCGAGGATGTCGAAGCTGATCCGGGACAGCAGCAGGCGTTCTCCCGTCCGGTCGGCCAGGTGGCGGTCGACGGCGTGGACGATGAGGCCGCCGAGCGGGCTGAAGTGCACTTCGTCCGTGCTCCACGCGCCGCTCGCGTGGGCCGTGGGCTTGAAGCGGTGGTCGTCAGTGCGCTCGTAGTAACTGCCGGTGCTCATCGGTGCTTCCCTCGCGGCCGTACGGATCAAGGAACATCAGCCTGACACCGCACGGTCACCGGCCGGCGCCCGGGTCCCCCGCGAAGCCGGAACCCTACGGGCGGAACACCGCCACCGCCTCGCGCCCCTCCTCCTGCCGGAACGTCACCCGCAGCTCCATCCCGATGGCGAGCGCGGACTCCTCGCACTCCACGACCTCCGTCATCATCCGTGGCCCCTCGGCCAGGTCGACGACGGCCGCGACGTACGGCACGCGGCCGCCGAACGGCGGCAGGTCGTTGCGGTGGACGACGGACCACGTGTAGAGCGTGGCCCGGCCGCTGGCCCGTTCCCAGCCGACGTCCTCGCTCCAGCAGTACGGGCAGAACTCGCGCGGGTAGTGGTGCGCCCGGCCGCAGTCCCGGCAGCGGCGCAGCAGCAGGTGCCCCTCGGCGGCGGCGTCCCAGTAAGGGCGGGTGGACGCGTCCGGCTCGGGCAGGTCGTAGCGGGGGGCCGGCCCGGTGGCGGTCAAAGGAAGAGTCCGATCGCGTGGTCGAGGGACCACGTCTGCCAGGACATCGCGAACAGCGCGACGAGCGAGCTGAGCGCCATCATCGCGTTCTGCCCCTGCTCGGCCCAGTCGTGGATCATCAGCACCAGGTAGAGCAGGTTGAGCAGCAGCCCCGCGATCAGCGCGACGGGGGTCAGCAGGCCGGTCACCAGGCCGAGGCCCAGGGCGAGTTCCGCGTAGACGACGACGTACGCCATCACCTTCGGGCGCGGCGCGACGATCCTCTCGAAGCCGCTCCGGACCACCGGCCAGCGGTGCTTGCCCGCGACGTCCGAGGCCCAGGCGATGCCGGTGCCGCGCTCGAACCAGCCCTTCTTGTCCTTGTGCCGCCAGCTCTCCAGCCACCACAGGCCGAGGCCTATCCGGAGCACGGCGAGCCACTGGGCTCCGTCGAGCCAGATCGTCCGCATGGGCCCTCCCGTTGACGTAATCTGACGGTACGTCAGTTCACCTGATGGCGGCGGCCCGCGCAAGGGGTGTGCGCCCACGGTCGATCCACGGGTGCGCGTCCCCGGCCGACGCCCGGGTGCGGACCCGTGATCAATTCGCAATCGATTCCGGTCTTGACCGAGACCCATCAACAGGGCGCGCGATTACGCTCCAAACCATGCCCGACAGCACATCTGCCCCCGGTAGCCCCATTCCGGCCTCCGTCAGCCTCACCGAGGACCGGCCCGTCTACGTCATCGGCGGCGGTCCGGGCGGTCTCGCCGTCGCGGCGGTCCTGCGCGCGCAGGGCCAACGGGCCGTCGTGCTGGAGAAGTCCGCGGACGTCGGCGCGTCGTGGCGGCGCCACTACGACCGGCTGCACCTGCACACCACCCGGCGCTGGTCGGCCCTCCCGGGGCTGCCCATGCCCCGCCGGTTCGGCCGCTGGGTGTCCCGCGACAACGTGGTGCGCTATCTGGAGAAGTACGCCGAGCACCACGAGCTGGAGGTGGTGACCGGCGTCGAGGTCTCCCGCATCGACCCGGCGCCGGACGGCACCGGGTGGCGGCTGACCGCGACCGGCGGCCGCGAGCTGACCGGGCGGGCCGTGGTCGTGGCCACCGGCTTCAACCACACCCCGCGCATCCCCGACTGGTCCGGGCGCTCCACCTTCACCGGCGAACTCGCGCACGCCGCCGACTACCGCGACCCGGCCCCCTACGCGGGCAAGGACGTCCTCGTCGTGGGCGTCGGCAACACCGGGGCCGAGATCGCCGTCGACCTGGTGGAGGGCGGGGCGGCACGGGTGCGGCTCGCGGTGCGCACCCCTCCGCACATCCTGCGCCGCTCCACGGCGGGCTGGCCCGCCCAGGGCACCGGCATCCTGGTGCGCCGGCTGCCGGTCGCGCTCGTCGACCGGGCCGGGGGCCTGCTGGCCCGCGTCTCCATGCCCGATCTCGCCGAACACGGGCTGCCCCGCCCGGACACCGGCCTGTACTCCCGGGTCAAGGACGGGGCCATCCCGGTCCAGGACGTGGGGCTGATCAAGGCGGTGAAGGGCGGTCGCGTGCTGCCGGTGGCGGCCGTCGAGTCCTTCGACGAGGACGCGGTGGTGCTGGCCGACGGGTCCCGGATCACCCCGGACGCCGTCATCGCCGCGACCGGCTACCTCCGCTCCCTGGAGGGGCTGGTCGGCCACCTCGGGGTGCTGGACGCCCGGGGCCGGCCGGTGGTGCACGGCGGCCGTACGCCGGAGCAGGCCCCCGGGCTGTACTTCACCGGCTTCACCAACCCGATCAGCGGCATGCTCCGCGAGCTGGCCCGGGACGCGGAGAAGATCGCCAAGAAGCTCGCCCGCACGGGCTGAGCCGGGGGCCCCCGGAGGGGCGGCCGGAAGGGCGGCCCGCGACCGCACGTCGGCCCGGGGCGGGGCCGGCCCCC
>CBRG010000204.1 GCA_000470535.1 Streptomyces sp. AW19M42 | reverse complement strand
CCCGCCTGTCGCCCGACCGGCGGCTGCCCACCGCCTGGCCGCCGGCCGCCCCTCATCCTGCCGGGACCGGGCAGGACGGGCCATGGCGACGCTCCCCGCATGCGGGTGGGCCGACCTCCGCCTAGCGTGATCAGTCGGGGGATCCGGCGGTGTGCGCAACGAGGGAGATCCGCACCATGGCCCGACACGCGCGTGAGCCACGGGAACCTGCCGAGAACGTCGAGAAGGGCAGGAACGGGGAGGGACGCGGTCCGTCCCACCGGTGGTGGGTGCTGGGGGTGATCGGGCTCGCCCAGCTGATGGTGGTGCTCGACGCGACGATCGTGAACATCGCGCTGCCCTCCGCCCAGCAGGACCTCGACTTCAGCGACGGCAACCGGCAGTGGATCGTGACGGCGTACGCCCTCGCCTTCGGCTCGCTGCTGCTGCTCGGCGGCCGGATCGCGGACCTGGTCGGCCGCCGGGTGGTGTTCCTGATCGGACTGGTCGGCTTCGCGGTGGCCTCCGCGATCGGCGGCGCCGCCCCGAGTTTCGAGATCCTGGTGCTGGCCCGCGCCCTCCAGGGCATGTTCGGCGCGCTGCTGGCCCCGGCCGCGCTCTCCCTGCTCACCACCACGTTCACCGTTCCCAAGGAGCGGGCCAAGGCCTTCGGTATCTACGGGGCCATCGCGGGGGCGGGCGGCGCGGTGGGGCTGCTGCTCGGGGGGGTGCTCACCGAGTACCTGGACTGGCGCTGGTGCCTGTACGTGAACCTGCTGTTCGCGGCCGTCGCGTTCCTCGGCGGCTGGCGGCTGCTCACCGCCGGGGCGCCGGTCGACCGCCCGAAGCTCGACATCCCGGGGACCGTGCTGGTCTCGGCGGGCCTCTTCTGCATCGTGTTCGGATTCTCCAGGGCGGAGACGCATGCGTGGAGTTCGCCGGACGTCTGGGGGTTCCTGGTGGCCGGTGCGGTGCTCGTCGCCGCGTTCGCGTGGTGGCAGACAAGGGCCGCGCATCCGCTGCTGCCGATGCGGGTGGTGCTCGACCGGGACCGGGCGGCGTCGTTCCTCGCGATGTTCATCTCCGGCGGCGGCCTGTTCGGGGTGTTCCTGTTCCTCACGTACTTCCTGCAGAAGAGCCTGTTCTACTCGCCGGTCAGCACGGGCCTGGCGTTCCTGCCGATGATCGCCGTCATGATCGTGACGTCCGTGACGACGACGAACGTCCTGGTGCCGAGGCTCGGCGCCAAACCGATCGTGCCGCTCGGCATGGGTCTCGCGGCGGCCGGCATGGTGTGGCTGACCGCCCTGGACCTGAACAGCACCTATGCCGCCCATGTGCTGCCCCCGCTGATCTGCCTGGGCCTCGGCCTCGGCATGGTCTTCGCCACGGCGATGAACCTGGCCACCGCCGGGGTCTCTGCCCGGGACGCCGGGGTGGCCTCCGCGATGGTCAACACCAGCCAGCAGGTGGGCGGCTCCATCGGTACGGCTCTGCTGAACACCCTCGCCACCAGTGCGGCAACCAGCTACCTGGTCGGCCGCCGCCCGACCTCGGCCGCGATCGCCCAGTCCCAGCTGGAGAGCTACTCCACCGCGTACTGGTGGTCCGCCGGCTTCTTCGCCGTCGGACTCCTGGTCACGGTGATCCTCTACCGCCGGGGCGTTCCGCAGCCGCACCCGGTGGAGGAGTCCGATCCGGTACGGGCCTGACCTCGGGCCCTCAGCGGTCGCCGCGGCGGGCCGGGGCGCCCTCGGTGAGGCGTACGAACGGAATGGACTCGCCCACGGCCCGGTAGCCCTCCGCGCTGCCGTCGACCGTGAACCCCAGGTACGCGCAGAGCCGCCGGGCGACCCGGGGATGCCGGGGCGCGTACCGCACCATCAGCTCGCCGCCCTCCCGGGCCGGCAGCTCCGCCGCCGTCACCGCGTGGAACCGGCGGCCGATCTGCACGGTGGCCTGCGGCGTACGTCGCAGATTGCGGTACCAGTCGGCGCAGGGCCCGAATCCGGACGCCACGGTCCAGCTCCGCCGGCCCTCCAGCGTCGCGGACTCGACCACCTCGACGGCGGTCCGGCGCGGCTGTCCCGAGGTGCGCCCGGTGTGGACGAGGAGCAGGAGCCGCCCCCGGAACAGTGGCCCGAGCCCGGCCCGGAACATATGGACCGGGAGCCGGGCGACGGTACGCCGCCAGCCGGTCGGCGGTGCGGGGCGCCGGGGCACGGACGAGTCTGCGGATTGATGTGTCACTATGCAAACGTTGCACAGTGACAAGATCTACGCCACCGTCGCGGGCGGGACTCCCCGCAGTGGGAGTACGCGGTCCGGCGCGGTACAAAGGGGCATGGCCGCGCACGAACAGGCATCTGGGAAACGACCGTCCGCCCCGTCCGCCCCGGGCAGAGACGACGTCGACGCGGTGACGCGGGCGGTGCTGACCGCGTCGCGCCTGCTGGTGGCCGTTTCGGCCCGGTCGCTGGCGGCGGTCGAGGACCGGGTGACGCTGCCGCAGTTCCGGCTGCTCGTGGTCCTGGCCACCCACGGGGACGCCAAGCTGGTCTCGCTGGCCGAGCGCCTGGGCGTCAACCCGTCGACCGCGATGCGCATGCTGGACCGGCTGATCGTCGCCGGTCTGGCCGAGCGCCAGGTCAACCCGGCCAACCGCCGGGAGACGGCACTGCGGGTGACCCCGGAGGGGCTCCAGCTGGTCGAGGACGTCACGGCCGGCCGACGCAGGGAGATCGCCTCGATCGTCGAACGCCTCGCGCCGGAGCAGCGGTCCGCGCTGGTCGAGGCGCTGACGGCGTTCACCGCGGCGGGCGGCGAGCCGGCCGTTCCCGGGGGCGGCGCGGACGCGTACCCGCTGGGCTGGCTGCCCGACCTCCCCGCCGCCCAGGACGGCTGACGCGGCGTTCAGTCGGTTTGGGCCAGCTCCTCCTGCGGCAGGGGCACCCGTGCGGCAGGAACGGTTCCGCTGCTGCCGCTACCACTGCCACCGTTTCCGGACGGGGAGGCGGCCTTGTCCCCGCCGTTTCCCCGCCACTCCTGGATCTTCTCGACGATCGGCTGCGTCCAGCGGGCGGTGAGCGGGCCGACGATGACGAGGATCAGGACGTACGCGGTGGCGATGGGGCCGATGCGCGGCTCGGTCGCCACGGCCAGACCGGCGATGACTATGGAGAACTCGCCCCGGGCGACGAGCGTGCCGCCCGCCCGCCAGCGTCCGCGCGAACCGATGCCGGCCCGCCGTGCCGCGTACCAGCCGGTGGCGATCTTGGTGAAGACGGTGACGATGGCCAGCAGTGCGGCCGGGAGGAGCACCGGCGGGATCTCCGCGGGGTTGGTGGAGAGCCCGAAGAACACGAAGAAGACGGCGGCGAAGAGATCCCGCAACGGGGTCAGCAGCTTGCGCGCCCCCTCCGCGACCTCGCCGGAGAGCGCGATGCCGACGAGGAACGCCCCGACGGCCGCGGACACCTGCAACTGCTGGGCCACCCCGGCGACCAGCACGGTCAGCCCGAGCACGACGAGCAGCAACAGCTCGGGATTGTCGGAGGACACGGCCCGGCTGATCAGCCGGCCGTGCCGCAGCGCGAGGTAGAGCACGAACCCGACGGTGCCGAGCGCGACGAGCAGCGCGATGCTGCCCCCGGCGAAGCCCACACCCGCGAGCATCGCGGTGAGCAGCGGCAGATAGACGGCCATCGACAGGTCCTCGATGACGAGCACCCCGAGGATGACGGGCGTCTCCCGGTTGCCGAGCCGCCCCAGATCCGCGAGGACCTTGGCGATCACCCCGGACGACGAGATCCAGGTGACCCCGGCCAGGGCCACCGCCCCCACGGGCCCCCAGCCGAGCAGCAGCGCGGCGACGGCACCAGGGGTGGCGTTGAGTACGAAGTCCACGGCCCCGGACGGATACTGCGTCTTCAGGCTGGTGACGAGTTCACTGGCGCTGTATTCGAGCCCCAGCAGGAGCAGCAGCAGAATGACGCCGATCTCGGCGCCGACGGCGGTGAACTCCTCACTCGCGCCGAGCGGCAGCAGCCCACCGTCGCCGAACGCGAGTCCGGCCAGCAGATAGAGGGGGATCGAGGAGAGGCCTATTCGGCCGGCGAACCGGCCGATGATGCCGAGCCCCAGGATGACGGAGCCGAACTCCACCAGCAGTGCGGTCGTGTCGTGCACGGTCAGCCCTCCGCAATGATCTCGGAGAGCGTGTCCACGCCCTCGCGCGTACCGACGACGACAAGCGTGTCCCCGATGGCCAGCCGGAAGTCCGGCCCCGGCGACGGATGCGCACTGTGCGTCCGCAACACCGCCACGATCGAGGCCCCGGTCCGGGTCCGCGCCCGGGTGTCCCCGAGCAACCGCCCGCCGTAGGGGGACCGCGTCCCGAGCGGGATGTGCTCGGTGACCAGATCGATCCCCTCGGTCCGCACGGCGTCGATCGGCGCGGCATCGATGAGATGCGCGAGCCCGGTGGCCTCCTGTGGCGTCAGGGGTACGGAGAGCCGGCACGAATCAGGATCGTCCTGGTCGTAGAACCCGATGAACCGCCGCCCGTCATGGTGCACGACGACGGAGATGTGCTGGCCCGTCTCGGTGGTGTAGTCGTACTGCACTCCGACTCCGGGCAGCGTGGTGCGGTGGGTTCCCATGACTTCCTCCCGAGGAGCGCGGCGCTCATGAAACGTACTTGGTGATCTCTTTAGTCCCGCATTACCCTAACCGGACCTTTGGTGGGCCCTCCGGGTGCGCTTTTTGCCCCGCGGCTGCGGGGAGGAGTCAGAGCGGAGCCCATGACCGCTCGGCCGGCCTCGCGGACCGGGGCCGGACGCGCGCGTGCCCGGTCGGTGGGGGAACCGGCCGGGCACGCGCGGGTGTCGCTGGGGTGGGTGGTCAGTCCGTGACCTCGATCTTGCCGTTCCGCGGCGTGGACGGTTCCGGCTGGGCCGGGACCTCGGGCTTCGGGTTGGCGCCCTTGAGGTTCTGCAGGAGGGCGGCGAGGTCGACGCCCGTCGTGGAGCTGAGGAGTTCCATGCCCTGGGCGACGTTGTCCGTGACGGTGCGCGAGAGCTGGCTCGCGCCGTCCGTCGAGATCACGGTCAGCTTGTCGATGGCGCTCAGCGGCTCGGACGCCTTGGCGACGACCTGCGGGAGCACCTCGACGAGCATCTGGAGCACGGCCGCGTCGCCGTACTGGGCGAAGGCGTCCGCCTTCTTCCGCATGGCCTCCGCCTCGGCCGAACCCCGCGCGGCGATGGCGGCACCCTGGGCCTCGCCCTCGATGCGTACGGCGTCGGCGAGGGCCGAGCGGTGCAGCTTCTCGCCCTCACCGGTCAGGCGGGAGCGCTCGGCGTCCGCTTCGGCCTCCTTGACCTGGGCGATGCGGCGGGCCTCCGCCTCCTGCTCGGCCTGGTAGCGGGCGGCGTCGGCGGGCTTGCGGACCTTGGTGTCGAGCTCGCGGTCGGTCAGGGCGGCCTGGCGCTCGGCGACCTTCTCCTGCTCCTGGAGGATCTCCTGGCGGCGGGCGGCCTCTGCGAGGGGACCGGCGGCGTTGGCCTTCGCGGCGGCGGCCTCCGTCTCGACCTTGATCTCGGCCTGCTTCAGGTAGTACGTCCGCTCGGCGATGGCGATTTCCTCGGCTGCCTTCAGCCGGGCCTGCTCGGAGGCGCGGCGGGCGATCGCCTCCGCGATGTCCGCCTCCTGCTTGGCACGGGCGGCCTCGGGGCGGCCGAGGTCCTCCAGGTAGGAGCCCTCCGTCGTGATGTCCTGGATCTGGAAGGCGTCCAGGATCAGGCCCTGACCGGACAGGCTGGCCTCGGCCTCCTCCGCCACCTGGCCGGCGAACGCGGCCCGGTCGCGAATGATGTCCTCGACCGACATCCGGCCGACGATGGCGCGCAGGGCACCGGAGAGCACTTCCTGGGTGAAGCCGACGATGCCCTTCTGCTGCTGCAGGAAGCGCTGGGCGGCGGCCCGGATGGCGTCCTCGCTGCCGCCGACCTTGACGATCGCGACGCCCTCCAGGTTGGACTTCACCCCGCGCAGCGTGACGGCCCCGCGCACGGCGATCGGGATGTGCCGGCTGGAGAGGTCCAGGGTGAACTTCTGCTGGACGAACGGGACGACGAAGACGCCGCCGCCGACGACGACCTTCTGGCCGCTGTTGTCGATGCTGGCCCGCCCGGTCACCGGGTCGACGGACTTCTTGCCGCGGCGGCCGGTGATGATGAACGCCTCACTGGGCCCGGCGACCTTGTAGCGGGTGATGACCACGAGGGCCAGCAGGACGAGGAGTACGACGACTCCGACGATGGCGATCAGTACTGGACTCATAAGGGTGTCCCCCTCTGCCTCCCGACGGGGACGGCAGTTCTGTTGCGGGCGGTGATGGGCCGGCCGGCTTGCCGGCTCAGCGTTCGACGGGGCGGACCGAGACCGAGGTGGTCGAGAGCGTGGCCTCGACCCAGATCTCGGTGCCGCGTTCGACCGGCACCGGGCTCTTCGCCGACAGCTTCACGACGTGCCCTCCCAGCCTCAGCAGCACCTCGCCGTAGCCGTTGGCCGGAATGGCCGTGACCACGGAACCGGCCGAGCCGACGAGATCCTCGTCGCGCGGCGTGGCGTTGGTCTGGTCCCGCATCAGGGCCTGGCTGAACTTCCAGGTGAGCCAGGCGGCGACCAGGCCGGCCAGGGCACCGGCCGCGACAGCGGCGAACGTGCCGACGCCGGTCGTACCGAGGACGATGGCGCCGCCGAAACCGAGCATCGAGACGAAGCCGGCGATCACCGGAAGGGAGAGCAGCCCGTCGAAGAGGCCGTCCAGCACACCCCCGAAGAGGCCTTCGAGGATTCCGTCGAAGATCAGGGACAGTGCGAGCAGCACGACCCCCGCAATGCCGAGACCGAGAAACAAGGTCACGTGATCACCCCTCCCGGTCTGCGGAATCCCCCGAACATTTCCGTCGAACTGGCTGGATGGTCCCATACATACCGTACCGGCGACACTGCCGGGTTCCGGCAGTCTTCTACGGGGTCTGGATGCCGGAGAGGTGGCCCGCCAGGGTGTCCAGTGACTGGAACGTGGCACCGAGGAGCGCTACGTGCTTCCAGCGCAGCACCCCCTCCGCGTCGATCAGGAACACCGCCCGGCGTACGCCGATGCCGGGCGCCGCCACCCCGTACGCTCGTGCGATCTCGCGGCCGGTGTCCGCCAGCAGCGGCATCCGCAGGCTGTGGGCGCGGGCGAAGGACTCGTGGCTGTCCACATCCTGTGGACTGATTCCCCAGACCTGCGCGTCGAGCCCCTCGAAGGTCTCCATGCCGGAGGAGTACGAGCACAGCTGCTTGGTGCACACGGCCGTGTTGTCGCCGGGGTAGAAGGCGAGGACCACGGCCCGGCCGCGGGCCGCGGAGAGCGTGTAGTCGCGGCGTTCGAACGTATTGCCGTCGAGTGAGCCTCCTGCGAGGGTGAAGTCCGGTGCGTTCCGGCCGAGTTGTGGTGACGAGCCCATGGTGTGTGTCCTTCGTTCCGCGCCGCTGTTCCGCGCCGCTTGTTTCCCGCTGCGACGGTGCCGTCCGTGCTCGTACAGCATGCTCGTTACGGCTCCACCCATCCGCACCGGAGGTACGCATGACACGACGACAACGGCCGGCGGCGGCCGTACTCCTGCTGCACGGCGGACGGGAGACCGGCCTCGGGGCGCCGCCGCCCGGACCGTTCAACCTGCCCGCGCTGCGGATGCGCCCCTTCGCGCACGCGCTGCGCCGCGCGCTGCCGGGGGACGTCCTGGTGCGCGCCGTCCGGTACGGGCACCGGGGCTGGAACGGGTCCAGGGCCGATCCGCTTCACGATGCCGTACGCGCCCTGGACGAGCTGCGGAGTGCGGCGGGGGACATCCCGGTGGTGCTGGTGGGGCACTCGATGGGCGGCCGCGCCGCGCTGCACGCCGCCGGGCATCCGCTGGTACGGGGCGTGGTCGGCCTCGCCCCGTGGTGCCCGGACGGCGATCCGGTCGAGCAGCTCGCCGGGCGGGACGTCGTCCTCGTGCACAGCCCCCGGGACCGGGTCACCAGTGCGGCGGCCTCCCGGACGCTCACCGCACGGGCCCGCCGGGCCGGGGCCCGCAGCTGTCTGGTCACCGTGCCCGGCGGCGATCACCCGATGCTCCGCCGGGCCCCCGTCTGGCACCGGCTGACCACCGCCCTGGTCACCGGGCTGCTGGGGCACACCCCGCTGCCCGGCCCCGTGGCCGAGGCCCTGCTGCTGCCGCCGGAGGCGCCGGCCGAGGACGGGACGGTGGATCTGGACCTGCTGCTCCCCGGCGCGCCGGGCGGGGCGGCGCGCGCGGGCAGCGCTCGCTGATCAGCCGTCTGCGGATGCGGGGGCGGGGCGGGCGGCCGACCATGAAGGGCCGGGCAGTCGGGCGGCCCGCGCCCTGTCCCAGGAGGTTGCCTTGCAGGCCGATGAGTACGCCGGCAGTCCGCCGCCGCTCGACACCACGGCGCTCGCGGCCCTGATCGGTGGAACCAAGGCCGGGGTGGGGGTCCTCGACACCAAGCTGCGCTACCTCTACGTGAACCCGGCCCTCGAACGGGTCAACGGCATCCCGGCCGCCGAGCACGTGGGCCGCACGGTCGCCGAGGTGCTCCCCGAGGTCGACGCCCGGGAGGACCTGATGCTGGCGGTGCTCTCCGACGGGCGGCCCCGCGAGATCATCTCCAGCGGCCGGACCCCGGCCGGACGGGGCAGCACCCGGCGCTACTGGCACGGCGCGTACCACCGGCTGGAGGTGGACGGCCGGGTGGTGGGCGTCGCGGGCATCCTGATGGAGGTCATGGCCTCCGACGACGAGCGGCGCGAGCTGGCCCAGGCCCAGCGCCATCTGCGTCTCCTGGACACCGCGAACACCCGCATCGGCACCACGCTCGACATGGACACCACCTGCGCCGAGCTGGTCGACCTGCTCGTACCGGGGCTCGCGGACCTCGCCACGGTCGAGGTGTTCCCGCCGGATGTCGCCCCGCCGGTGCGCCCCGCACCGCCCGGGGTGACCCGGCTGCGGCGAGCGGCGATGACGGCGGTGCCGGGGCTGCGCGAGCGGCTCGCGCGGTTCGGGGAGGCCGGGGACTACGTCGACTACCAGGAGGACGCGGCCGTGACGCGCTGCCTGGCCACCAACCAGCCGGTCGTCGAGAACCTCACCGGCGACGAGCAGCTGGGCCGCTCCGCCCCCTCCCCCGAACGGGTCGCGGTCTACCGGGCCCTCGGGATGCACTCGGCGGTCATCGTGCCGGTCTCCGTGCGCGGCGGGCCCGTCGGCGTTCTCGGCCTGGTCAGGGCGGGGGACTCACCGCCCTTCACGGAGCAGGACGTGGTGGTGGCCCGGGAGCTCGCCGGACGGGCCGCGGTCGACCTGGACCACGCGCGCCGGTTCACCCACGAGCACACCATCGCCCTGGAGCTCCAGCGGTCCCTGCTCTCCGAGCCGCGCCAGCCGCATCCGTACATCGAGGTCGCCACCCGCTATCTGCCGGCCGACCGGAGCGTGCTGGTCGGCGGCGACTGGTTCGACATCATCCCGATGCGCGACGGCCGCCATCTGAAGGCGATGGGCGATGTGATGGGCCACGGCGTGGAGGCGGCCGTCGCGATGAGTCACTACCGCTCACTGTTGCGGCTCCTCGCGGACGAGGAGCTGCCGCCGCACCAGATCCTGCGGCAGCTCGACCGGATGGTGGAGCGGTCGGGGCTCGACCGGGCGGCGACCTGTCTGCTAGCGGTCGTCGACCGGTCCGGCGGGAAGTGCCTGGTGTCGAGCGCCGGCCATCTGCCGCCGGTCTTCATCGACCCCGGGCCCGCGGGCACCCGGCTGGGCGACGTACCGGCGGGGCCGCCGCTCGGCACCGGGTTGGGCGGCTACCGGACGACGGAGGTGCGGTGCGCGCCGGGAACGGTGCTGTTCATGTACACCGACGGCCTGGTGGAGCGGCGCGGCGAGGACATCGACGTGTCCGTCGGCCGGCTCCGGGATCTGAGGCTGCCGGCGAGCGGCGATCTGGAGGAGCTGCTGGACGAGGTGCTCGACCGCTTCGGTCCCGGCGCGGAGGACGACATCGCGGTGATGGCGTCGCGGGCCCGCTTCGTCCCCGGCGGCGGGGGCGCCACGGGGTGAGCCGGGCGGCACTGTCAGTGCCGGCTGCGAGGATCGGTGTCATGAAGCCGCTCCTACTCGCCGACATCGAGGCCGCCGTCCGCAGCAGCTGGGGCGCCGACACCACCACACCCGCACACCGGCAGCACTGGACCCCCGGCAATCCCGGCCGGGACCAGTGCGGGGTGACCGCCCTGGTCCTGCACGACCTGCTGGGCGGTGACCTGATACGCGGTGAGGTCCGGGTCGACGGGGTGCGCACGGACTACCACTGGTGGAACCGGCTGGGCCCGGGGACGGAGATCGACCTGACCCGTGAGCAGTTCGCGCCCGGGGAGGTCGTCACCGGTGGCACGGTGATTGCCCGGCCGCCGGAGATCGGACGGCTGCGCGAGGAGTACGAGCTGCTCCGGGGCCGGGTCCTGGAGCTGCTGCACGGGCGCGGGTAGCGGGTCCGCCGCTGCGGATCAGCCCAGTTCGAGGCTGGTGATGCCGAACAGGCCGCAGTGGTCGACGTCGGGCGCCGGGCCGGTGTACATGCGGGCCGTCTCGAACGACGGGGTGAGCCCGAGCTGTCCGGCGAGCCGTACCGCCGCCGGGTTGACGTCGGGCACGTCCACGGCGACCGGGGCGGACGGATCGGTCGCCGCCAGCGCGCTCACCAGGGCGGCGGCCGTCTCCGGCGTGGCCGCGTACACCGGGCCGATGCGTGAGGACGTACGGCAGGCACGCATCACCGCGAGCCCCCGCACCTCTCCCTCGTGCAGCGCGACCAGCGCGGTGCGGCCGGGAGCGGTGGTCCAGGCCGCGAGGAAGCCGTCGCGCTCCGCCGGGAAGAACCGGCGGTCGTACGCGGCGACCTGGCCGAAGGGCAGGGTGCGGGCGTCGGCCAGGGTGACGCCGGGCGGCGGCGCGATGTCGACCGGCGCCAGCCCCTCGTACCGCATGTTCGTCCAGACGGGGCGGAAGCCGGACCTGCGGTAGTTGGCCTGCTGCTCCACCACCCCGTCGAGGCCGGTGTTCCGCCCGTCGAGCCGGGCCGTCCCGGTGGCCCAGAGCCGGCTGCCGTAGCCCTGGCCGCGCAGCTCCGGGCGGGTGAGGTAGAAGCCCAGGAAGCCGTGGTCGCTGCCGTAGCGGATCACGGAGACACAGGAGACGGGCGTACCGTCGAGCCTGCCGATCAGGAAGCCGCAGGGGTCGGCGGCGAAGAAGGCCTGACCGTCGGTCAGGCCGGGGTTCCACCCCTCGGCATGGGCCCAGTCCGCCATCATCCTGATGTCGTCCGCGCTTGCTGTGGTGATCTCGAATGTCGGCACGGGACAAGCCATACCCGGGTGCCGGCGGTTCAACGACAGACCGCCCCGTTCCCCCCCCGCCGTTCCCCCCGTTCACCACCCCGTCCAGAGCAGGTGGTTGACGAGCAGGGCGACGGCCGCCTGGGCGGCCAGCCAGCCGCGGCGGCCGCGTGCGGGCAGCAGCGCGGCGGCGGGCAGCAGCCAGAGCATGAAGGGCTGCCAGATCCGTTCGGTCTCCGCCTTGCTCATCCCGGACAGGTCGGCGGCCAGCAGCATCAGGAACGCCGCGAGAACGACGGGGACCAGCCGCTGCGGCGCGGTCGCGGCCCCCGTCCGCAGCGGGTTCAGGGCCCCGGGCGCGGCCGTCGCGGTCCGGCGCAGGCCCGCGACGGTCGCGGGCCCGACGGCGATCGCGGTGCAGGCGAGGTTGGCCCAGACCCAGTACCAGTACGGACGGAACCCGCCCGCCGCCTGGTAGTAGCGCTCGACCAGCAGGTGGTACGCCTCCCACCAGTCGAAGCCCGCCAGGGTGAAGGCGGCCGGCACGACCAGCGCCCCCAGGACGAAGAGCGGAACCGGCCGGGCGGTCCGGGCGAGCAGGAGCACGGTCACCAGCAGCAGCGCGATGAGCGCCAGACCGTAACTGAGGTAGCAGGTCAGTCCGTACAGCAGCCCCGAACCGAGTGCGGCGGCCGCGGGGCTGCGGACCTTCCCGGTCGCGGCCAGGGCCAGCAGGGCGACGGACCAGGCGGCGACGGCGGCGAAGTAGCCGTCCGCGGAGGTGCCCGCCCAGACCGCGACCGGTGCCAGGACGAGGAAGGGCGCGGCCCGGCGGGCGGTGTGCTCGTCGGCCAGCGCCCGTACGGCGACCAGCGCGGCCACCGCGGCGGTGGTGCCGGTGACGATGCACCAGACCCCGGCCCAGGCACCGCCGCCGAGCCCCACGCGGTCCAGCAGCACGAAGGTGAGGGTGGCGCCCGGCGGGTGCCCGGCGACATGGGCGGGCCAGTTGCCCGGCGGGCCGATCAGGATGTGGTCGTTGAACCCGCGCAGGGCCGCGCCGATGTCGTCGAAACGGCCGATGACCCTGAGGTACTCGTGCTTGGTGGTGAGGCGTTCCGCGATGCCGCGCCCCCAGCCGTCGATCAGCGCCAGCGAGAACACCCAGGCGAGCGAGGCGCCCCAGCAGCTCAGCAGCAGGGCCCGCCAGCGCAGCCGTCCCGCGAGGACGGGACCGTACGCCACCACGGCCACGGCGACGGCGGGCGCGGCCGCGGTGCCGGGGCCGATGTGCGGGTACCAGGACGCGAGCAGCGGCGGCCAGTGGACGTACAGGACGCGGGCGTAGTCCTCGACGTTCCGGCCGACGAGCGCGGCGACGGCGACCAGCAGCACGGCCCCGCCCGCGGCGGCCAGGTCGGCGCGGGCTCCGCTGCGGTGGCCGCTCTCCGGTTCGGTGCGCTGTTCCGTGCGTTCCTCGGTCTTCACCCAGGCACGGTATGCACGCCGGGGCGGTGTGGGCGGCTGCCGACGGGGCGCGTCACCGAACCGTCAGATTCCCGCACCCGGCCGGACCCGCCGGACCCGCCGGACCCGCCGGACCCGCCGGACCCGCCGGACCCGCCGGACCCGCCGGACCCGCCGGACCCGCCGGGGCGGCCGGTCCGGACGACGTCAGCGTTTCGTCAGGAGTCCTACGGCCCACGCCCCGGCACTCCGGGCATAGCGTCGGGGCCATGGGCGACCGACGTCGGCTCCGACGCTTCAGACTTCCCGCTTCCTCTTCCGCTTCCCCTCCCGCGCCGCTTCCCGCACCGCTTCCAGGCCGCTCCTCCCGGCTCCTCGAACGGACACCCTCCGCTCCCGGGTCCTGGCGCAGCCCGGTGCGCGGGGTCCGGTTCACCGCGGTGCTCGGGCTGGTGCTGCTCGGTGGGATCACGCTGCTGTTCGTGACCGGTCTGCTGTCGTACGCCGCGTACAACCCGGACCTGAACCCGGTCAACGACAAGACTCCGGACAAGGGGCTGCTCGGCTTCTACCTCTTCGACTGGCCGACCGGACCGCACTGGCTGTACCGGCTGACGCAGGGGCTCCACGTCACGGTCGGCATCGTGCTCGTCCCGGTGCTGCTGGCCAAGCTGTGGTCGGTGGTCCCGAAGCTCTTCGCGCTGCCGCCGGCCCGCTCGGTGGGGCACGCGCTGGAGCGGCTCTCGCTGCTGCTCCTGGTGGGCGGGGCGCTGTTCGAGTTCGTCACCGGACTGCTCAACATCCAGCTGGAGTACCTGTTCCCCGGCTCGTTCTACCCGCTGCACTTCTACGGGGCGTGGGTGTTCTTCGCCGCGTTCCTCGCCCACGCCGGGCTGCGGACGCCGCAGGCCGTACGGGTGCTGAGATCGGGCGCGCTCAGCGCGAACGTGCCGGGGGACGCGCTGGCCTCCCCGGCTCCGGCCGCGCCGACGCTGTCCCGGCGCGGGGCGCTGGCGATGGTGGGGGCCGGCTCGCTGGTCCTGCTGATCACCTCGGCCGGGCGGAGCTTCGACGGTCCGCTGCGCCGCCTCGCGCTGCTCACCCCGCACGGCGCCGCCGAACCCGGTTCGGGCCCCGGCGGCTTCCAGATCAACAAGACCGCCGCCGCTGTCGGGATCACCTCGGCCGAGACGGGGGAGGGCTGGTGGCTGACCGTCAGCGGTCCGGCCGGTGACCTCCGGTTCACCCGGGAACAGCTGCTGGCCATGGACCAGTACGGCGCGGCGCTCCCGATCGCCTGCGTGGAGGGCTGGTCCACCTCGGACCAGCGGTGGCGGGGCGTACGGCTGAGGGACCTCGCGGAGCTCGCAGGGTACCCGCGCGACCCGCCGGGGGTGCTGGTGGAGTCCATGCAGCGCAGCGGGTCGTTCCGCCGGGCGGCGCTCCGAGACAACCAGGTGCGCGACCCCCGCTCGCTGCTGGCGTTGCAGGTCAACGGCGAGGACCTGTCGCCCGACCACGGATATCCGGCACGGATCATCGTCCCGGCCGCGCCCGGCGTACTCAACACCAAATGGGTGTCCCGGCTGACCTTCGGAGAGCTGTGAGGAGAGCTGTGACGAGAGCGGTGAACAGGCCGGACCTCCGCGACCGCGTGCGGCGCTGGTACGGGGAGGGCCCGCTGCACCTCCTCCTGACGGCCGCCTCCTTCGCGCTGGCCGGGTACGCGGGGGTGCGGCTGCTGGCCGGGGACGCGTTCGGCGTCGTCGTCTGGTTCGCGGGCGCGGCGCTCGTGCACGATCTGGTCCTGGTGCCGCTGTACGCGGCGGCGGACCGGCTGCTGCTGCGCACGCTCGGCCCGCGCCCCGGCCTGGTCAACTTCGTCCGGGTGCCGGTCCTCCTGTCCGGCCTGCTCCTGCTGATGTGGTGGCCGCTGATCACCCGGCACACGACGCGCTACGAACCGGCGAGCGGGCTCTCTCCCGATGTGTTCCTCGGGAACTGGCTGCTGATCACGGCCGCGCTCTGCGTGCTGTCGGCGCTGTGGCTGGTCGTCAGGACGCTGCGGCTGCGGCGCAGTGCGACGAAGGTGCGGTCGTCCGCCTCCCACTGATCGGCCGTGTGCCAGCCGAGGAGTCCGGCGTACCGCAGCAGCGCGGGTGTGCCGAGCCGGGCCCACGGGAAGGGCGCGGCGGGCGCCGACCGGTTCCGGCCGGCGCGTCCGTCGTCCAGCTGGACCCGGACCCGCTCGTCGATGTCCTGCGGCGCGGTCTCCGCGATGAGCAGCCCGCCCGGTGCCAGCACGGCCGCCGTCCGGCGCAGGAGCCTGCGCGGGTCGCCGCCGATGCCGATGTTGCCGTCGACGAGCAGGACGGTGCCCCAGCGGCCCTCGCCCGGCAGCGGTTCGAAGACCGAGCGGTGGAGCGCGGAGCCGCCGAGCCGCAGGGTGCGGGCCACCGCCGCCTCGCTCACGTCGATGCCGAGGGCGCGGTGGCCGCGGGCCGCGAGTGCCGCGACCAGCCGGCCGGGCCCGCACCCGATGTCCAGGACGGGTCCCTCGCAGCGGTGCAGCGCCGACAGGTCCGCGGCGTCCGCGCCCGCGCACCAGCGCTCCACGTCGAGCGGCAGCAGCCAGCCGTCCGTGCGGCGAAGGAAGAGCGGACCGTGGCCGTTGCGCAGGGCGTTGGCGTACGGGTCGGTGCTCCAGGAGGTGGCGTCCGGGCGCGGCGGGCGGGGCGTTTCGCGCTGGGGGGCCGTCTCGTTCCGGGGGACCGTCCGGCTCATCGGGTCACCGCCCCGTTCAGTGCGGCGAGCACGGCGGCGAACCGGCCGTGCGGTGCCAGGGCGGCGACGTCCGCGGCGTCGGCCGCCGTGTCCACGTCCCGCAGCCGGGGCAGGTCGCGCACCGTCAGTCCGGCGTCGACCAGCCGGCGGCGCTGCACCGCGCCGGTCTCCGGGACGGACATCGGCACCCCGCGCAGCAGCTCCGGGTCCGGCTCCGCCAGCCCCAGCGCCCAGAAGCCGCCGTCCTCCGCCGGGCCGAACCAGGCGTCGCAGCCGTCCCAGGAACCGGGGGAGAGCGCGGGCGCCAGATCGGCGGCGGTGATCTGCGGGGTGTCCATGCCGATGAGGAGGGTGGGCCCGGTGCGGCCCGCGAACGCGGCGGCGAGCCGGGCGTCGAGACCGCCCGCGCACTGGCCCACCACCTCGATGCCCGGTGGCAGCCAGGGTCCGGGCGCCCCGTCCAGGACGAGCACCCGCCGCGCCGCGGGCAGCGCGAGGACGGTACTCAGGGTGTCCGCGAGCGAGGCCTCGGCCAGCCGGGCGGCCTCCTGCGGGGTGAAGGGCGGCGTGAGCCGGGTCTTGACCCGGCCGGGCAGCGGCTCCTTGGCGATGACCAGGAGGGTCACCGCACCTGCGGTCACGGTGCCGGCCCCGGCTCCCGTCCCCGCGCCGGTACACGCGGCCGGGGTCATCGGGACGCCCCGACCGGAACCGGGGCCTCGCCCAGCACGGCGCGCATGTCGCGCACCGCGTGCCAGGTGCCCCGCCAGGTGCCGGTGACCTTCGATTTCCCGGTGCGCGAGAGGTAGGGGACATCCGTCTCCGCGACCCGGAGCCCCGCGTCCGCCGCCCGCACCACCATCTGCAACGGGTACCCGCTGCGCCGGTCGGTGAGGCCGAGCGCCAGCAGGTCCGTCCGGCGCGCCGCCCGCATCGGGCCCAGGTCGTGCAGCCGGAGCCCGGTACGTCTGCGCAGCAGCCGGGACAGCGCCAGATTGCCCGCACGGGCGTGCAGGGGCCAGGCGCCGAGCCGGTCCGGGCGGCGGCGGCCGAGCAGCAGATCGCTCTCGCCGTCCGCGATCCGGCGGACGAAGCCGGGGAGCAGCCCCGGGTCCAGGGAGCCGTCGCAGTCGCAGAAGCAGACGTACTCCGCCTCTGCGGCGAGCAGCCCCGCGTGGCAGGCGGAGCCGAAGCCGCGGCGCGGTTCGTGCACCACCGTCGCGCCGAGCGAGCGGGCCAGTTCGGCCGAGCCGTCGGTGGAGCCGTTGTCGACGACGATCGCGCGCCAGCCGTGCGGGATCGCACCGAGTACGGCGGGCAGGGCGGCGGCCTCGTCCAGACAGGGCAGCACGATGTCGGCGCGGGGGGCGGAGTTATCGGAGGAGTCGGTCACCCGGCTCACCCTACGGAGAGGAAACCGACAATTCGGGCTGTGGATTCTTACGAAACGTGGACATCGACCGTGTGGCGGTGTCCGCGCGTCAGGCGCGCGACGAGCGGATGTCAGGGTGGAGTCATGCAGCCCGCCCTGCCGGCCCGTCCGGCGTCCGAGGGCCGGGGAGCCGCGAGCGAAGCCCCCGGTCCGGCCCACGTGCCCGAGCCCGGTCCGGCCCACGTGCCCGAGCCCGGTCCGGCCCACGTGCCCGAGCCCGGTCCGGCCCACGTGCCCGGTCCGGCCCACGTGCCCGTGCCCGGCCATGTCCTCGTCGTGGACGACGACCCGACCGTCTCCGAGGTCGTCGCCGGATACCTGACCGGCGCCGGCTACGAGGTGGCCCGCGCCGCGGACGGTCCGGCGGCGCTGGAGTGCTTCGCCCGCCGCCGCCCCGACCTGGTGGTGCTGGACCTGATGCTGCCCGGCATGGACGGCTTCGAGGTCTGCCGCCGGATGCGGGCGCAGGGGCGGGTGCCCGTCATCATGCTGACCGCACGCGGCGACGAGGACGACCGGATCCTCGGCCTGGAGACGGGGGCGGACGACTACGTCACCAAGCCCTTCAGCCCCCGCGAACTCGTCCTGCGCGTCGACTCCGTGCTGCGCCGCGCCAGTGCGGACCCCATACCCACCGGGCGTTCCGCGCCGCTCGAAGGCGCGGGCCTCTTCCTCGACCCGGCGGCCAGGAGCGCCACCCGGGAGGGCGGGGTGCTGGCCCTCACCCTGCGCGAGTTCGACCTGCTCGCCTTCCTGCTGCGCCACCCGGGCCGGGTCTTCACCCGGGAGGAGCTGATGAGCGAGGTCTGGGGCTGGGACTTCGGTGACCTGTCGACGGTGACGGTCCATGTGCGCCGGCTGCGCGGCAAGGTCGAGGCGGACCCGGCCCGCCCGGAGCTGATCCGTACGGTCTGGGGTGTGGGCTACCGGCTGGACCTGCCGCCGGGGGGCGCCCCGGCCGGACCGGGGGAGCTGTCATGACCGACATACTCCTCATCGCGCTGTTCGCGTTCCTGGGAGCCGCCGCGGCCGGACTGCTCGGCGCACTCGTGCTGCGGTTCTTCAGGCACCGCTCGCTCGTCGTCTCGCTGACCGTGGTCGCCGCGGTCGCCGTGACCGCGATGCTCGCCGGGACGCTGGCCGTCGCCTGGGCGATGTTCCTGTCGCCGCACGACCTGTCCGTGGTCACGACCGTTGTCGCGATGGCCGCCGTCGTCTCGCTCGCCACCGCGATCCTGCTCGGCCGCTGGGTGGCCGCGCGGAGCCGCGATCTGACCCTCGCCGCCCGGTCCTTCGGGGACGGCGGCACCTTCGCGGCCCCCGAGGCCCCGGCCACCGCCGAACTCGCCGCCCTCACCAGGGAAC
The DNA here is from genome assembly GCA_000470535.1 of Streptomyces sp. AW19M42. Lineage (GTDB taxonomy): Bacteria > Actinomycetota > Actinomycetes > Streptomycetales > Streptomycetaceae > Streptomyces. The sequence continues at coordinate 20,693 of CBRG010000204.1, read as the reverse complement.
TGGCCGCCACCAGTGCCAAGCTCGACAGCTCACGGGAGCGCGAGCGTGCCCTGGAGACCTCGCGGCGTGAGCTCGTCGCCTGGATCTCGCACGATCTGCGCACCCCGCTGGCCGGACTGCGGGCCATGTCGGAGGCGCTGGAGGACGGCATGGCCGTCGACTCGCGGCGCTATCTGCGACAGATACGCACCGAGGTGGAGCGCATGAACGACATGGTCGGCGACCTCTTCGAACTCTCCCGCATCCACGCCGGTTCGCTCACCCTCAGCCCCACCCGGATCTCGGTGTACGACCTGGTGGGCGACGCGCTCGCCGGCGCGCACCCACTGGCCCGCGAGCACGGCGTACGGCTGGTCGGAGACCGGATCGAGGCGGTGCCGGTGGAGGTCGACGGCAAGGAGATGAGCCGGGTCCTGGGCAACCTCCTGATCAACGCGATCCGCCGCACCCCCGCCGACGGCACCGTCGCGGTCGCCGCCCAACGCACGGGCGGCGGTGTGGTCCTGTCGGTGACCGACGGCTGCGGCGGCATCCCGGAGGAGGACCTGGCCAGGGTCTTCGACACCGGATGGCGCGGCGAGCACGCCCGTACGCCTCCGGCCGGCGCGGGCCTCGGGCTCGCCATCGTGCGCGGAATCGTCGAGGCGCACGCCGGCCGGGCCGAGGTCCGCAACGTCACCGGCGGCTGCTGCTTCGAGGTCACCCTGCCGGTGGCGTGAGCGTGCCGGTGCGGTGAGCCCGGTCAGCGGGCCGGGCTCGCGGCCATGTCCCGCTGCGGGGCCGCCGCGAACTCCGCCATCCCCTCCGCGAAGCCCATCGTGGGCTTCCAGCCCAGCTCCTCGCGGAGCCGCCGGGAGTCGGCGGTGACATGGCGTACGTCCCCGAGCCGGTACTCACCGGTGATCCGCGGGGCCGGACCGCCGTGGGCGGAGGCCAGTTCCGCGGCCATCTCACCGATGGTGTGCGGCTCCCCGCTCCCGGTGTTGTACGCGGCGAAGCTGCCCGGCCGGAGCCCGCCGACGGCCTCCAGGGCCACCGCGTTGGCGGCCGCCACGTCCCGTACATGGACGAAGTCCCGCCGCTGGGCGCCGTCCTCGAAGACCTGCGGCGACTCGCCCCGGGCCAGCGACGAGCGGAAGAACGAGGCGACTCCGGCGTACGGGGTGTCGCGCGGCATCCCCGGCCCGTACACGTTGTGGTAGCGCAGCGACACCGCCCGGCCGCCCGTGGCGCGCGTCCAGGACGCGGCGAGGTGTTCCTGGGCGAGCTTGGTCGTCGCGTACACGTTGCGCGGGTCCACGGGCGCGTCCTCGCCGACGAGACCCGGGGTCAGTTCCGTACCGCAGGACGGGCAGAGCGGCTCGAACCGGCCCTCGGCCAGATCGGCCTCCGCCCTCGGCCCCGGCCGGACCGGACCGTGCAGCGGGCACTCGTAACGGCCCTCGCCGTAGACCACCATCGATCCGGCGAGCACCAGGTTCCGCACCCCGGCGCCGGCCGCGGCGGCGAGCAGTACGGCGGTGCCGAGGTCGTTGCAGCCGACGTACAGCGGGGCGTCCGCGAAGTCCTTGCCCAGGCCGACCATCGCCGCCTGGTGGCACACGGCGTCGATGCCGCGCAGCGCGCGGTCCACGGCCTCGCGGTCGCGCACGTCCGCCACGATGATGCCGCTGTCCGGCCGGTCCGCCGCTCCGCCGTGTGCGGAGGGGAGCAGGGCATCGAGCACCACCGCCTCGTGCCCGGCCGAAGTGAGGGTCCGGACGATCTCCGACCCGATGAACCCGGCTCCGCCGGTGACCAGTACGCGCATGAGGGACACGCTAGGGCGCCGCGACCGGTGGGCGCGGTTTCGCGGTCGGCACGTCACAAGGCCGTAAGAACCGAACCCGTTCGGTGGGACGCTCTCCGGACACCCGGCGGGCGCTCGGCTCAGCCGAGGAGGAACGCGCCCGCCGTGGCCGCGCCCAGCACCGTTCCGGCGGTCACCTGGCCGACCGTGTGGTACCCGAGCGCGACCCGCGACCAGCACACGGCGGCCGTCATCAGGTACCCGAACAGCCACCACGGCGAGTGGACCACGGCGAGCAGGGCGACGACGGCCGAGGCGACCGAGGCGTCCACCGAGATCTTCCAGACCGTGTTGACGGCCAGCAGGACGACCGTCATCGCCCAGAGCCCGAGCATCGCCGTCAGGATGCCGGAGGGGGCGCCGCCGAGCACCATGACCGCCGAACCGACGCCGATGGAGCCGAGGATGACGAAGAAGATCGGGGCCCGCTTGGTGCGGTCGACGACATGGCGGTCGCCCCAGGTGCCGCGCCCGCGCTCCCACTCGATGTAGCCGGCCGGGACGATCCCGGCGCACAGCGCGCCGAGGAGTCCCCACAGCAGTCCCGTCCACTCGCCCGCCGCCGCGAACCCGGTCGCGAGCATCCCGGCGAGCAGGAGATTACGTGGCTGGAAGACGTCGGTGACCGCACGGGCGATGGAGCCCGTACGGGAGGCCTCCGGGGTGTCGGCGGCCCCCGACGGGCTGTCGGTGGTGTCGGTGGTGCTCATGCTGTCTGCTCCTTGGCTGCTGCTCCGGACGGCTCCGCTGTGCCGGACGGCTTCGCTGCTCCGGAGGACTCCAGGATCTGCCGGGCCCGTTCCGCCGTGACCGTGCGGTACGCGGCGGCGACCCGGACCAGCCAGGCGACCTCGCCGTCCTGGTCGGTCGCGTGCTGGGTGCCGACGGCCGCCGCGTCGCCGGGGGCCGTGCCGTCGCCGTGGGCGGCCAGGGCCGCCTTGATCCAGTACGCGTCGGTGAGCGGCCCCGTCCGCTCCCGGTCGGCGGGACCGGTCTCGGACGCGCCCTCGGTCGCGGCCCTGGTGGCGGCCTCGGCGGCGGCCTCGGCGGCGGCGAGGAGGGTGTCGGGGGCGTAGTGGCGCAGCTTCTCCACCGCGTCCGCGATGTCCGCCGCCCAGCGGTCGATCCGCAGGTCCGCCGGGGTGCCGAACCGGGTCAGCTCGCGGACCAGGGACGCCGGGGGGTCGAAGGGCTGGTCGGGGAAGGCCGTCATCAGCTCGTACCAGAGCGCGTGCAGCCGCACCTGGGCGCGCCAGAGCTTCGCCCGGCGGCGGACGTTGCCCAGGGCGGGGACGGAGGCGCCCACCGCGAAGAACGCGAACAGCACCACCTGCGAGGCCTCGGTGATCTCGTCGAAGCGCAGCGCGAAGGCCTCGCCCGGCTCGTCGATCACGCTCACCCAGAGGAACAGCGTCCGGCTGACGGTGTAGCCGACCCCGATGAACATCGCGAACGTCATCATGCCGAGGCCGATCCGCAGCAGCCGCAGCCGGGCGCTCGCGGTGGCGAGCGCCCACTGGTAGGCGCAGACGGCGGAGGCGGTGCCGAGGTAGAGGTAGAACACGCTCATGTAGAGCGTCGCGCCCCACTGCCCGGCGTGGTCGGCGACGAACCGGTCCGAGGGGACGGAACGGTCGACCACGGTGAAGAAGAGCACCGTCAGCAGCACCAGCGTGGCGACGGACGCCTTGGTGGCGACCTGCTGGATCAGCCGGGCGAACCGTACGTGCCGAGGGATGTCCCCGGCGTCGGCGTAATGGCCGTAGATGGCGACGATGTAGCTGAGGATGGCCAGGATCGCGATGGTCGCCGTGTAGTGCTTGATCAGCACCGAGAGGTCGGTGACGGAGCTGTCGTTGAGCCCGATGCGCACGACCCGGGTCTTGGTCCACAGGGCGGCGGCGAATCCCGCGTAGCAGCCCCACAGGGCCCGGCGGCGTCTGTCCTCCTCGTCGCCCCGCAGGGCGGCCGGCATGCGCCACAGGGCGACGGCTGTCATCAGGCCGGCTATCAGGTAGCCGGCGAGGTCGAGCGGGGTCACGGCGGAAGTCCTCGGGGTGGGGGGAAACGGTTCGGCTGCGGTGCGGACGTCGGTCCGGCTACGTGCGGCGGAAGAGGCCTCGGCGACGGTGGGCGACCGGGAGGGAGAGCGAGTTGGCGAGCCGCCCCACCATGTCATCGCTCGTCACGTCCCTGGCCAGTCGGGGGATGAGCGAGGCACCGAATTCGGCCATGCGTTCGTCGTGGGTGTCGTACGCCGCGCGGGCCTGTACGGCGTCCGGAGACCGGAGCGCGTCGGCGCCGACGACCCGGGAGATCAGCGAGGTGTCGAAGACGGGCAGCAGCCGCTGGAGCTGCTCGGCGTCCAGCGAGGTGCCGTGGTCGAACCACTCGTGGCACAGCTCGTGCAGGATGACGTGCTGGGTCTGGTACGCGGTCGGGCGCCGCCGGTAGAGCACGAAGCTGGTCCCGCCGGCCTTGAGCCGCAGCCCGCAGGCGCCGTTGACGCGCGCAAGCCGGTCGGGCATCTCGTGCAGCACGATGCTGCGCCCGCCGGCCGCCTCCATGTTCGCGACCAGCCCCTCGATCGTGAAGGGGGCGGGCAGGGGAAGCCCGGCGAGCCCAGCCTCGCACTCTTTCCGCAGTTCGCGCAGGGACATGGGGCCTAGCTCCGGGGTCCGCCGTCGGCCGGGCGCTGCCGGTTCTTCGCGTCCTCCAGCAGGGACAGCGCGAACTGCAACAGCTCCGGGGGCAGTCCGTCCTCGTCCAGGCCCCGGCCGGCCACCCCGCTGATGTCGCCGGTGCGCCGCTTGGCCAGGAACTGGAGACCGTCCACGACGTCGTCGACGACCTCGGACTCCTCCTTGAAGAAGCGCCAGTCCACGCCGAAGCCGAGACCGAGGGCCTTGAGGATGTCCTCGGAGGGCTGGGTGACCTTGCCGGCCAGGATGTTGGAGAAGTAACTGTGCGAGAGCGATCCGCCGCGCTCCCTGACCAGGTCGGCGAAGAACCGTCCCGAGATCTTCCGGCCGGGGAAGGTCTTCTCGACCATGTACTCGACCTTCTGCCGCAACGTCCGCAGCTCCGGTGCGCGTTCTTCGCCGCTGTCCATCCGGCCCCCCACGTGTCCGGCCCCCGCCCGGGTCCTGTCCGGCGCCGCGCGGTGTCCGATTCGGTCAACGGGCTCGTACTGTAACCAACGCCGGTCCGCCGTTCCCAGTGCGGGGAGCCGTGAACGCAGGCCGAACGGGGATGTAGTGGCACATTACGTGCCGGAGTGCAGGAGCAGGGTTGCGCAAATACTCTACGTCACTGTTAACTCGAAAAAACACGGGCAGGGGACCACGAGGGGAGCCCCTTGCCCGTGAAGTTCGGTGACGGCGCGTGCGACGGACCGGTGCCTTCCGTGACGGGCGGGACACGCAGGGTCTCGCGCACCCGGTTTCGCAGACCGGTTTCGCAGACCGGTTTCGCACACCGGTTTCGCACACCGGTTTCGCACAGGGGTGTAGCCCTTCACGACGGGGGATGCGTGAAGGGCTACACGTGCATTATGGCCCGGCGGCAGGCAGTCATCAACTGACCCGCCGGTCAGTGTTCTTGACGCACCCGGCGGCCGGGTCCCGCAGAGGCCGCCCAGGGGTGGCCCGCTCAGATAACCTCCCCCGTCCGGCCAGGGAAATCTGTCGCGGCTATGATAGAGACGATGGCTCGCACAACAAGATTTTCCCTTCCGGTCAACGAAGTCGGCGACACGCGGCAGGTGCCCATGCCCCCCGAAACCCCTGCGCATCCCACCGACCGTCTCGATGACGACGACTACCCCGCCTACACCATGGGCCGTGCCGCGGAGATGATCGGCGCCACCCCCGGATTCCTCCGTGCGATCGGTGAGGCCAGACTGATCACCCCCCTGCGGTCCGAGGGCGGCCACCGCCGCTACTCCCGCTACCAGCTCCGCATCGCCGCCCGCGCCCGTGAGCTCGTCGACGGGGGCGCGCCGGTCGAGGCCGCCTGCCGCATCGTGATCCTGGAGGACCAGCTCGAAGAGGCGCTCCGGCTCAACGAGGAACTGCGCGGGCCGACGCCCTCCTGAGCACCTCCTCCCGAGCACCTCCTCTGAGCGCCCCTCTCCTCAGGCGCCGTTCACCGCTGCCGTGCTGCCCCGTTCGATGAGCCGGGGCAGCGGCACCTGGATGGTGTGCGCCGTGCCGCCGTCGAGCAGCGCGGTCAGCTCCCGCGCCGCGAGCCGCCCGAACGCGACCGTGTCCCTGGACAGCGCCGTCAGCCACGGTGCCGTCAGCCGGCACAGCGCGGAGTCCTCCCACGACACCACGGACACGTCGGCCGGGACCCGGAGGCCCAGGCCCGCCGTGACCACCACACCGGCCGCGGCCATCACGTCGTTGTCGTAGACGATCGCGGTCGGCGGGGTGCCGTGCTCCAGCACCCGGCGGGTCACGGCCGCGCCCTCGGTGTCCGAGTAGTCCGTGGTCACCGAGTGGGCCTCGGTCAGACCGCGCCGGTCGGCCTCGACGCGCAGGGACCGGATGCGCCGGTCGGTGTGCGCGAGTGAGGGCAGTCCCGCGATGTGCACGATGCGCCGGTGGCCCAGCTCGTGCAGCCGCCCGACGACGGCCGCCATCGCTCCCGCGTCGTCGGCGCGGATCTGCGAGAGGCCCGGGTGGGGGCCGGTGTCGCCGCCGGGGAGGGCGCCGATGACGACGCCGGGCAGGCCCAGTTCGTCCAGCAGGGCGACGCGGGGGTCGTCGGTGCGCGGGTCCACGACGAGTACCCCGTCGACCCGCCGCTCCGCCCACCAGCGCCGGTAGACCGCGCACTCGGCCGCCACGTCCTCCACCACCTGGAAGAGCAGCCCGAGCCGGCGCTCCGCCAGGACCTCCTGGATGCCGGAGATCAACTGGAGGAAGAAGGAGTCCACGCCCAGGTTCGCCGCCGGACGGGCCACCACGAGACCCACGGTGGCCGAGCCCTCGCCGGACAGCGCGCGGGCGGCGGTGCTCGGGTGCCAGCCCAACTGCTCGGCCACGCGCCGGATCCGGTCCCGGGTGAGCGCCGAGACCCCCGGGCGGTCGTTGAGCGCGAAGGACACGGCGCTCTCCGACACCCCGGCCCGCTGGGCGATGTCCTTCATGGTCGGCCGTCGCGCGGGCGTCCGTCTGGCCGGCGAGGTGTCCCCGGCCGGCGGCCGCTTCGGTGTCACCGAGTGCCTCTCTCCTGCGTTCCCTGTGGCTCTCATGGGTCGTCGGGTTCGCTCTCCCCCGGGGGCATCGTAAGGCCTTCGCGGCCATGGGTCGAGAGCGAAGAGCGCGGGTAACTAATGCGCTTGAGCTGAAGGTACCTAAAGCGCATTAGTTATGGATCTTGAATGCGCCACTCTGCTGCTTTGACCTGCAAGTATGCTGAAAATTGCAGGCGAATCGCAGAGAATGTATTGACTTTCCGTCACGCGCATTGCAGGGTCTGCTGGGCGAACGCATCCGGCCGGTCGGTGACCTCCGGTTCGCCGTCCGCACGCCTGGTCCGAGCAAAGGAGCCGTTCACCGTGCGCATCTCTCGCAGAGCAGTCGCCACTGCCGCCGTTTTCGCCACTGTCCTGCCGTTGAGCGCCTGTGGCGGCGGATCGGGGACGGGCTCGTCCGACGCCTCGGGCAAGGTCGAAGGCAAGATCACCTTCCAGACCTGGAACCTTCAGGCGAACTTCAAGGACTACTTCAACGGCGTGATCGCGGACTTCGAGAAGAAGTACCCGGGCACCGACGTGAAGTGGGTCGACCGGCCCGGCGAGGGCTACGCGGACAAGATCAGCGCGGACGCGGCCGGCGGCACCCTGCCGGACGTCGTCAACGTCTCGCCCGACCTGGTGGCCCCGCTGGCGAAGGCGGGCATCGCGCTCGACCTCGACAAGGCGGCCGCCAAGTACCGCGACGAGTACCTGCCGGGTGCCTGGCAGAGCCATCAGATACCGGGTACGGAAGGGACGTTCGCCTTCCCCTGGTACCTCAACACCGGACCGATGTTCTACAACAAGCGCCTCCTCAAGGACGCCGGGCTCGACCCGCAGAAGCCGCCGTCCACCTACGACGAGGTGTTCTCCGACGGGCGGAAGCTGGCCGGGAAGAGCAAGGGCAAGGTCGCCGCACTCGCGAACGTGCCCACCATCGAGGACTTCGGCCGCTACGGCGGACAGCTGATGAACAAGGAAGGCACCGGCTTCGCCTTCAACGACGCCAAGGGCGTCGAACTCCTGACCCGCTACAAGGAGTTGTACGACGTCAAGGGGCTCGACGCGCAGGCGCTGACCGCGACGCCCGAGTCGTCCGGCCACAAGTTCCTCACCGAGTCCGTGGCGATGAACCCCGGCAGCGCACTGGACCTGGCCAACTTCAAGAAGCAGGCGCCCAGCCTCTACAAGAACATCGGCATCACCGACCAGGTCAGCAACACCGGCAAGGCCAACATGTACGTCATGGGCATCATGGTGAACGCCCAGACCAAGCGGCAGCCCGCAGCCGTGGCCTTCGCCCACTACATGACCGACGCGACCCGGCAGATGGAGTTCGCGAAGAAGGTCGCCATCTTCCCCAGCACCGCCGGAACGCTCGACGACCCGTACTTCACCAAGGAGGACGGCACCGACGAGACCCGCGTCCGGGTCGCCGCCGCCAAGTCCCTGAAGACGGCGGTCAATTACACGCCGGTGCTGTTCAGCGAGCAGATGAAGACCGAGCTGCGCAACCAGATCGCCAAGGCGTTGCAGGGAAAGCAGAGCCCCAAGGAAGCCCTTGATAACGCTGTCAAGGCCTGTGACCGGCTGTTGCAGCAGAGCTGAGCACCCTCGTGACTACCCCCGCCTCCGCCCCTGCTCTCACCCCCGCTCCCGCCCCCGCGTCCGCCCCCGGGCCGGTCCGCCGGATCCGCCGCCATCTGCCCCTCAGTCCCTGGCTGTTCGCGGCTCCCGGGCTGATCGTGGTCGGCGCGTTCAGCCTGTACCCGTTCTTCAGCACGCTGGTCAACGCCTTCACCGACCGGCGGACCCTGGTCCCGGGGAAGTTCGTCGGCCTGGCGAACTTCCGGGAACTGCTGCACGACGAGATGTTCTGGACCGGGCTGCGCAACAGCGCGCTGTACGTCCTGGTCGTCGTCCCGGCGCTCGTCATCCTGCCGCTGCTGCTGGCGATGCTCGTCCAGCGGCACATCCCCGGCATCACCTTCTTCCGCTCCGCCTTCTACACCCCGGTCGTCGCGTCCATCGTCGTCGTCGGCCTGATCTGGGTGTGGATGCTCGACGACCGGGGGCTGATCAACGCGCTCCTGGAGGCCGTGGGCATCGGCAAGGTCGGCTTCCTCAGCGACCAGTGGCTGCTGCTGGGCAGCGCGATGGCGGTCACGGTCTGGAAGGGCCTGGGCTACTACATGATCATTTATCTGGCCGCGCTGTCGAACGTCCCGCGCGAGCTGCACGAGGCGGCCTCCGTGGACGGCGCCGGGGTCGTGCGCCGCTTCTTCACCGTCACCGTCCCCGCCATCCGCTCCACCATGGTGCTGGTCGCGGCCCTGTCCTCGGTCTCCGCCTTCAAGGTGTTCTCCGAGGTCTACCTGATGGCCGGCCCCTCCGGCGGCCCGGCGGGCGAGGACACCACCCTGGTGATGCTCGTCCAGCGCGTCGGCACCGGGCTGACCGGGCGGGTCGGATACGCCTCCGCCATCTCCGTCGTCATCTTCGTCGTCACCGTCGGCCTGATGCTCCTGGTGTTGCGCGCCGACCGCAAGGAGGACGCGTGAGCTTCCTGAGGACCACCGACGCGGAAGGGCGCCGCATCGCGCCCTGGCAGCTCGTCCTGCGCTACGTGCTGCTGCTCGCCGTACTGGTGCTGACCGTAGGACCGTTCCTGTGGCAGCTCTCCACGTCACTGAAGGGGCCGGGCGAGGACATCTTCAGCTCGCCGCCGAAGTTCTTCCCCAGCCATCCGACCCTGGACAACTACAGCAGGGTCGCCGACACGATCCCGGTGTGGGACTACGCCTTCAACTCGCTCAAGGTCGCCGCCGCCAACGTGGTCACCAACTGCGTGGGCGCGGCCCTGGCGGGCTACGCGCTGGCCCGGCTGCGCTACCGGGGGCGGCGGGCCGCGACGCTGGCGTTCATCCTCGCCATGCTGGTGCCCGTGGAGGGCATCATCATCGCCCAGTTCACCACCATGCGTGATCTCGGGCTGAACAACACCCTGCTCGGGGTGCTGCTGCCGGGGGCCATCGGGGCGATGAACGTCCTGCTGATGCGCAACGCCTTCCTGAACCTCCCGCAGGAGATCGAGGAGGCGGCCTTCGTGGACGGCGCCAACGTCTGGCAGCGCTTCCTGCGAATCGCGCTGCCGTCGGTCAAGGGCACCCTCGCCGTCGTCGCGATCTTCGCCTTCATGGGCTCGTGGGACGACTTCCTGTGGCCGCTGATCGTCCTCAGCGACCCGGAGAACTTCACCCTGACCATCGGGCTGAACTACCTGCACGGCACCTTCGCGAACGACGAACGGCTCGTCGCCGCCGGCACGATCATCGCCGTGCTCCCGCTCATCGTGCTCTTCGCCGGTCTGCAGCGCTTCTTCTTCCGGGGTGTCGGCGAAGGCGCCGTCAAGGGCTGACCGGACCGCCACCCGCACCACAGAACCAGGACCCTGTTCCGTATGAGCGACTCCCCGCCGCGCTTCGGCGCCAACTACACGCCCAGCCAGGGCTGGTTCCACCACTGGCTGGACTTCGACCTCGACGCCGTACGGGCCGACCTGGACTCGATCGCCGGTCTCGGCCTCGACCACATCCGGGTCTTCCCGCTCTGGCCGCTCTTCCAGCCCAACCGCACCCTGATCCGCCCGCGCGCCGTCGAGCAGCTCGTGCAGCTGGCCGACGCCGCCGCCGAACGCGGGCTCGACGTCAGCGTGGACGGGCTCCAGGGCCATCTGTCGAGCTTCGACTTCCTGCCCGCCTGGACCCGGACCTGGCACCGGCGCAACCTCTTCACCGACCCCGACGTCGTCTCCGGCCAGGCCGAGTACCTGCGGACGCTGGCCGCCGCCCTCGCGGACCGGCCGCACTTCATCGGGATGACCCTCGGCAACGAGATCAACCAGTTCTCCGGGGACCCGCACCCCGACCCGGACCGCGTCACCCCCGAGCAGGCGGGCAGCTGGCTGACCCGGATGCTGGCGGCCTGCGAGGAGGGGGCGCCCGGCAAGCTGCACCTGCACGCCGAGTACGACGCCGCCTGGTACCAGGACGACCACGCCTTCACCCCCGCGCACGCCGCCCGGATCGGGGCCGTCACCGCCGTCCACTCCTGGGTCTTCAACGGCACCGCCCAGCGGCACGGCCGGACCGGCACCGCCACCGAGCACCACGCCGCCTACCTGATCGAGCTCTCCAAGGCCTGGGCCCTCGACCCGCACCGGCCGGTCTGGCTCCAGGAGGTCGGCGCCCCCGCCCCGCTGATCCCGGCCGAGCACGCGGCCGCCTTCACCGCGGCGACCGTCGAGAACGCGCTGGACTGCGAGGACGTCTGGGGCGTCACCTGGTGGTGCTCCCACGACGTGTCCCGCTCGCTGGCCGACTTCCCCGAACTCGAATACGGGCTCGGCCTGCTGACCAACGACCGGCAGGTCAAGCCGGCCGGACGCGCCATCGCGGACGTCATCCAGGAGCAGCGCGCCCGTACCCGCGGGCCCGCACCCCGCACCACGGCCCTCGTCGTCGACACCGGCGACGACACGACCGCGCCCCGCCGCTCCACCTGCGCCCCCGGCGGCGAGGTCTTCGAGGCCTTCGCCCGGCTCACCGCGGACGGGGTCCGCCCCACGACCGTCCTTGCGAGCAGGGCCGGGGACACGCACCACCTCGCCGCGCGCGGTATCACCGAGGTACTCACGCCCGACGAGGTCCGATGACCACGCACCGCCGGTAACCCCCCGCACCCACTCACAACGGAGCCACCCTCATGCACGACGACCGCACCCTGGTCGAAGCCCGTCTGACGCGCGTCCTCGACGAGCGCATCCGGCCGGCCGTATACCCGGAATCCGTCCCGCTGGACGTCGCCGTCTGGAACGCGCCGGGCGAGCCGGTCCCGGTCGCCGAGGGCCTGGCCGGTGCCACAGAGCCGATCGCGGTCGGCGACCGGTGGGGCGCTCCGTGGGGCACCTGCTGGTTCCGGGTCTCCGGTACGGTCCCGGAGGCCTGGGCGGGCCGGACCGTCGAGGCGCTGCTCGACCTGGGCTTCGACGAGAACATGCCGGGCTTCCAGTGCGAGGGCCTCGTCTACCGCCCCGACGGCACCCCGGTGAAGGGCCTCAACCCGCGCAACCAGTGGGTGCGCGTCGGGTCCCCCGCCGAGGGCGGCGAGGAGGTGCTGCTGCACATCGAGGCGGCGTCCAACCCGGTCATCCTCGACTACCACCCCTTCCTGCCGACCCAGCTGGGCGACAGGGAGACCGCGGGCAGCGAACCGCAGTACGTCCTGGCCCGGATGGACCTCGCGGTCTTCGACGAGCAGGTGTGGAACCTCGTCCAGGACCTGGAGGTGCTGGGCGAGCTGATGCGGGAGCTGCCGGTGGACGGCGCCCGCCGCTGGGACATCCTGCGCGCCGTCGGCCGCTGCCTCGACACGGTCGACCTCCAGGACGTCAACGGCACCGCGGCCGCCGCCCGCGAGCAGCTCGCCGCCGTCCTCGCGACGCCCGCGCAGCCCTCCGCACACCGCATCAGCGCGGTCGGCCACGCGCACATCGACTCCGCCTGGCTGTGGCCGCTGCGCGAGACGGTGCGCAAGGTCGCCCGTACGACGTCCAACATGACGGCCCTCCTGGAGGACGAGCCCGACTTCGTCTTCGCGATGTCGCAGGCCCAGCAGTTCGCCTGGATCAAGGAGCACCGCCCCGAGGTCTACGCCAAGGTCAAGCAGGCCGTGGCGGACGGGCGGTTCGTGCCGTCCGGCGGCATGTGGGTCGAGTCGGACACGAACATGCCGGGCTCGGAGGCGATGGCCCGCCAGTTCGTGCACGGCAAGCGGTTCTTCCTCGACGAGTTCGGCATCGAGAACGACGAGGCGTGGCTGCCCGACACCTTCGGCTTCGCGGCCGGACTGCCGCAGATCATCAAGGCCGCGGGCTCCAAGTGGCTCCTCACCCAGAAGATCTCCTGGAGCCAGACCAACAAGTTCCCGCACCACACCTTCCAGTGGGAGGGCATCGACGGCACCCGGATCTTCACCCACTTCCCGCCCGTCGACACCTACAACTGCTCGATGAAGGGCAGCGAGATCGCCCACGCGGCGAAGAACTTCAAGGACAAGGGAGTCGCGCGGCACTCCCTCGCACCGACCGGCTGGGGCGACGGGGGCGGCGGCACGACCCGCGAGATGATCGCCAAGGCGGCCCGGCTGCGGAGCCTGGAGGGCTCGGCGACGGTGACGTGGGAGACCCCCACCGACTTCTTCACCAAGGCCGAGGCGGAGTATCCGAACGCTCCGGTGTGGGTCGGTGAGCTCTACCTGGAGCTGCACCGCGCCACCCTGACCAGCCAGGCGAAGACGAAGCAGGGCAACCGCCGCAGCGAGCACCTGCTGCGCGAGGCCGAACTGTGGGCCGCCACCGCCGCCGTGCGGACCGGGGCCGCCTACCCGTACGAGCAGCTGGACCGGATCTGGAAGACGGTGCTGCTGCACCAGTTCCACGACATCCTGCCCGGCTCGTCGATCGCCTGGGTGCACCGCGAGGCGGAGAAGACGTACGCCGCCGTAGCCGAGGAGCTGAACGGCATCGTCGACGCCGCGCAGCGCGCCCTGGCCGGTGACTCCAGCACGGGGGAGACCCTCCTCTTCAACTCCGCCCCGCACGCCCGCGGCGGCGTCCCGGCCGGTGCGGCGGCTCCCGTCACGGCCGACGACGGCGGCACGCTCGCACCGCGCGAGGGCGGCGGGTTCGTCCTGGACAACGGCCTGCTCCGGGTGGAGATCGACGCCCGCGGGCTGGTCGTCTCGGCGTACGACACCGGCGCCGGACGCGAGACGGTGGCCCCGGGCCAGGCCGCGAACCTGCTCCAGATCCACCCGGACTTCCCGAACATGTGGGACGCGTGGGACGTCGACGAGTTCTACCGCAACACCGTCACCGACCTGACGGACCTGGACGAGCTCACCCCCGTCCAGGACGGGGGCGCCGTCCGCGTGCGGATCGTCCGTGGCTTCGGTGACTCGAAGGTCACCCAGCTGCTGACCCTCGCGCCGGGCGTCAAGCGGCTCGACATCGACACCGAGGTCGACTGGCACGAGACGGAGAAGTTCCTCAAGGCGGCGTTCCCGCTGGACATCCACGCCGAGCGGTACGCCTCCGAGACGCAGTTCGGGCACTTCTACCGGGCGACCCACACCAACACCAGCTGGGAGGCCGCCAAGTTCGAGGCGTGCAACCACCGCTTCGTGCACCTGGAGGAGCCGGGCTGGGGCGTGGCCCTGGTCAACGACTCGACGTACGGGCACGACGTGACCCGCACCGTCCGCGGATCGGACGCGGGCACGACCACCACCGTGCGGGTCTCGCTGCTGCGCGCCCCGCGCTTCCCCGACCCGGAGACCGACCAGGGCGTGCACCGCTTCCGGCACGCGCTCGCGCCGGGCGCGGGGATCGGTGACGCGGTCCGGGAGGGCTTCCGGATCAACCTGCCGGAGCGCCGGGTCGCCGGTGACCGCGAGGTGGCCCCGCTGGTGGCCGTCGACAACGACGCGGTGGTGGTCAGCGCGGTCAAGCTGGCGGACGACGCGAGCGGTGACCTGGTCGTACGGCTCTACGAGTCGACGGGCGGCCGCGCCAGGGTCCGTCTCACCACCGGGTTCGACGCCGCGGGCCTCGCGGTGACCGACCTGCTGGAGCGACAGCTGGACACCGCCGACGCGAAGGCGCCCGAGCTCCGTGACGGGGGTGTCCAGCTGTCGCTGCGCCCGTTCGAGCTGGTCACGCTGAGGTTCGCGCGCGGCTGAGTTCCGGCCCGGTGCGACGGCGGACCTGTCCGCCGTCGCACCGGGCGGTGCGGCACTGCTCCGTTCGGCGGCGAATATCTACACCGGCAAGCACAGAATTTTACGCAATGCGCGATGAGGGTTTATGACACGCCGGACGGAGTGTAATTACATGCCGCGCCCGCTCGCATTCATTGTGCTACTGTAGATCTCAGTTGCAGTTGTGGTTCCCAAAGACTCCAAGTGCTCTCCTCAGCTAAATGGGCTGGGTGGGTGCACTTTTGTATTTCCGGTTCATTATCCGGATGGGGTAATCATCGCGGCGACGCGGGACTGGCACAGTGCGAGTCCCCGGGCTCTGCCCCAGAAGGAGATAAAACATGGCTACTGGCACCGTCAAGTGGTTCAACGCGGAAAAGGGCTTCGGCTTCATCGAGCAGGATGGTGGCGGCGCTGACGTCTTCGCCCACTACTCGAACATCGCCGCCAGCGGCTTCCGTGAGCTGCAGGAGGGCCAGAAGGTTAACTTCGACGTCACGCAGGGCCAGAAGGGCCCGCAGGCGGAGAACATCACCCCCGCGTGAACCTGATTGCTCCGGCGCTCACGCGCTGAGATGCTTTCGCGCAGCTGGGGCCCGCACCTTGGGGTGCGGGTCCCAGCTCGTTGCTTTCCCGGGTCCACCCCCGAGCGATGCCGTGCCGGTGTACGACCGCCACGAGCTGCCGGGCAGGCGCCCGGACCACGATCTTCACCGTGCGGCGGACGATCCGCCATGGCTCCCGGACCGGAAAACCGGCCCGCCGGAGCCCCGTGACACAACCTGTGGGACCGCACAGTGGCCCGCTCGTTCCGTCATTGCGAAGCACCGGACCCGGTTCGGCCGGGCCCGTATCGGCTCAAGACCGGCTGCCGGGCTTCGTTCACGTATGCCAACGGCCCGTTCTTGCGATTCTTGTGCCGCTCGTCGCCGCAATGAATTCCTCGATACGCGCCATATCGAGGAAGGGTTCCTATGAACCGCGACCGCACATCCCGCTCCAATGACCGTTTTTCCCGCACTTCCGGCGGTTCACGTTCGGCAGGCGGCTTCCGCTCGCAGGCCCCGAGCCGCCAGGGCGGCCAGGGCCGCTTCGGCGCCCCGGCCCAGCGCTCCGGTGGCGGCGGTGGCTACGGTCGCAGGCCCGCCGCCAAGCAGGGCGAGTTCGCCCTGCCGACGACCATCACCCCGGCGCTGCCCGCCGCGGAGGCCTTCGCCGATCTGGACATGCCCGCGCAGCTGCTGACGGCGCTCTCCACCGAGGGCGTCACGGTGCCGTTCCCGATCCAGGCGGCCACGCTGCCGAACTCGCTGGCCGGCCGTGACGTACTGGGCCGAGGCCGTACCGGCTCCGGCAAGACGCTCGCCTTCGGTCTGGCCCTGCTGGCCCGTATCGAAGGGCGTCGCGCCGACGCCAAGCGCCCGCTGGCCCTGGTGCTCGTCCCCACCCGGGAACTGGCCCAGCAGGTCACCGACGCGCTCACCCCGTACGCCCGCTCGCTCAAGCTGCGGATGGCCACCGTCGTCGGCGGCATGTCGATCGGCCGGCAGTCCGCGGCGCTGCGCGGCGGCTCCGAGGTCGTCGTCGCCACCCCGGGCCGGCTGAAGGACCTGATCGAGCGCGGCGACTGCTCGCTCGACCGGGTCTCCATCACCGTCCTGGACGAGGCCGACCAGATGGCCGACATGGGCTTCATGCCGCAGGTCACCGAGCTGCTCGACCAGGTGCAGGCGGGGGGCCAGCGGATGCTGTTCTCGGCCACCCTGGACCGCAACGTCGACCTGCTGGTGCGCCGCTACCTGCACGACCCGGTCGTCCACTCGGTCGACCCGGCCGCCGGTGCCGTCACCACGATGGAGCACCACGTGCTCTACGTGCACGGCGCCGACAAGTACGCGACGACGACGGAGATCGCCGCCCGCGAAGGCCGCGTGATCATGTTCCTGGACACCAAGCACGCGGTGGACAAGCTCACCGACCACCTGCTGAACAGCGGGGTCCGGGCGGCGGCGCTGCACGGCGGTAAGTCGCAGCCGCAGCGCACCCGCACCCTGACCCGGTTCAAGACCGGGCACGTCACGGTGCTGGTCGCCACGAACGTCGCGGCCCGCGGCATCCACGTCGACAACCTCGACCTGGTCGTCAACGTCGACCCGCCGAGCGACCACAAGGACTACCTGCACCGGGGTGGCCGCACCGCCCGCGCAGGGGAGTCCGGCAGCGTCGTCACGCTGGTGCTGCCCAACCAGCGCCGCGAGATGACGCGCCTGATGGCCGACGCCGGGATCACCCCGCAGATCGCCCAGGTCCGCTCCGGCGAGGCCGAGCTCAGCCGGATCACCGGTGCGCAGGCGCCCTCCGGAGTGCCCGTCATCATCACCTCGCCGGTCTCCGAGCGCCCCAAGGGCGGGTCCTCCTCCCGGGGCCGGCGCAGCCGCCCGGCCCAGGCCCGGCGCACCTCGTCGTCCTCGGCGTCGGCCTCCCCGTCGTCGTCCTCCCAGCCGCGGGGTGGCGGTGCGCAGCGCCGGCCCTCCGGCAACCGTGCCGCCTGACCGATTCCCGCGTTCCCGTCCGGATTCCGCTCCCCGACCCCGTTGAGGCACTATGCGCTGCGTCATCGCCCGCTTCCCCTTCGACCTGTTCAAGCATGAGGTCGAGGCATCGATGAAGGGCATCAAGCCCGAACCCGTCACCGGGGATTCGGTGATCATCAGCCGTCGTGTCTATCCGGTCAAGCAGGTGGGTGAAGTGATCACCCGGCAGGACCGCCGCGACTTCTCGGCCGGAGAGGTGACCAGGGCGCTCGGGCGACTCGGCTTCACCTGCCGGTCCGTGCCGGCGCCTTCCGCTCCGGTGGAGCTCAGCCCCATGGAGGCCGCTTCGGCCGCGCTGGGGACCCCCGGACAGGACGCCTGAAGCACACCGCGCCACACCCGCAGAGGCCCGGCTTCCCCGAGGGGGAGCCGGGCCTCTGCGTCGTGGGCCGGGCAGCGGTCAGCTCAGGAGCGTCGCTGCGAGCGTGACGCCGACGAACACCGCGCCGAGACCCGCCACCACGCTCGCGACGACGTTGACCGCCGCGTAGAAGCGTGCGCCGTCCTCGGCGAGCCGCAGCGTCTCGTAGCTGAAGGTCGAGTACGTGCTCAGCGCCCCGCAGAGCCCGGTCCCGAGCAGCAGTTGGACGTGCGAGGACGCGGCACCGGCCGTCACCGCGCCGGTCAGCAGCCCCAGCACCAGGCAGCCCGTGACGTTCACCGTGAACGTCCCCCAGGGGAAGACGGTGTCGTGCCGGGACTGCACCGCCCGGTCGGTCAGATACCGCAGCGGGGCGCCGACCGCCGCGCCGGCGATCACCAGCAGCCAGTTCACCTGGGCTCCTCCGGCTCGCCGCGCCGCACCAGTTCGCAGGCGTCCAGGATGACCGGGCTGTCGCCGGTCAGCTCCTCGATCAGCGGCAGGAACGCGCGCACCTTCTCCTCCGCGTCCACGATCACCACCGCCACCGGCAGGTCCTCGCTCAGCGAGAGCAGCCGCTGGGTGTGGATCATCGAAGAGGCGCCGAACCCCTCGATCCCCCGGAACACGCTGGCGCCCGCCAGTCCGGCCGCGTGCGCCCGGTGCACGATCTCGGTGTAGACCGGCCGGTGGTGCCAGCCGTCGGACTCCCCGACCAGGACGGTCAGCCGCAGGGCGCGCTCGGTCCTCGATGTCGTCATGTCTGCCTCCACGCCAGCACGCGGCGGGTCAGCCACACCGCGCTCCACACCGCTGCGAGGGCCGCGAGCAGTGTCAGTCCCAGATACGCCAGTCCGCTGCGGGCCCGGCCGCCGTCGACGAGGCGCTGGATGTCCACGGCGTAGGTGGAGAAGGTGGTGAACCCGCCCAGCACCCCCGTACCGAAGAACGGCCGCACCAGCCGGTGGGCGGTCCAGACCTCGCTGATCACCACCATGAACACACCGATCACCGCGCAGCCGATGACGTTGACCACGAGGGTCGTCCAGGGGAACCCGTCGGCCGCGGTGGGCCAGAGCAGCGACGCCCCGTAGCGGGCGCAGGCACCGGTCGCGCCGCCGAGCGCGACCACGGCGACGACCGGGATCTGTGGGTTCGGGGTTCTGGTGGGCACACGTCTCCTACCTGCCGGGGCGCCCGCCGGACGCGGGCGCGCTCGTCGCCAAGTAGGGACCGTTGGCGGCGCGCTCACGATCGCGGCCGCGGTTCGGGTACGGCGGGCCCCACCGCCGCGCGGCGGCCGTCCCCGGCGCCGCTTCCCCCAGAATATCGTGCGTTCCCGGCGGAGGCGTGCCGGGCGGTTCACCCGATCGGCCAGCGCATCTGCGGGTGGGCGCGGGAGGCCGCAGGGTGTTCCCATGTGGCCCCATCGACTCGCGCTGGGCGCCGCGGTCCTCCCACTCACCCTGCTGGTGCTGCGGGACGCCCCGGTGCGGATCGCGCTGCCCACGTCGGCCGCCGCCCATGAGCGACCGCGCCCGGTGCCGTACCGGGTGCCGCAGCCGGCGATCGTCAGCCGGACGGCCTGGCATGCCGACGAGCACATGGTCAGGGAGCCCGCGGTCTACACAGGCCCGGTGCGGGCGGTCTTCATCCACCACACCGGGGAGTCCAACGGCTACGACTGCGCGGATGTGCCGAGGATGCTGCGGGCGGTGGAGGAGTCCCACATCGAGGGCAACGGCTGGGACGACATCGGCTACAACTTCCTCGTCGACCGGTGCGGGACGATCTACGAGGGCCGGGCGGGCGGCGTCCGGCGTTCGGTGCGCGGCGCGCACACCACGGGCTTCAACGCCGACAGCGTGGGCATAGCGGTGCTGGGCAACTACGGCAGCGGGGCCACGGTGCCGCCGGTCCTGGTGCGGGCGCTGGCGAAGGTGGCCGCGTGGAAGCTGATGCCGGGCATCGATCCGCGCGGCACGGTGCGGCTGGTCTCGACGAACGACGCGAGCAGGTTCCCGAAGGGCACGGCGGCCGTCCTGAACGCCATATCCGGCCACCGCGACGCGTACCAGACCAGCTGTCCGGGCCAGGCGCTGTACGGCGAACTGCCCGCGATCCGGGCGGCGACGGCGGCCCTGCGCGAGGGGCGGTGAAGGGCGGGCCCGGTCGCCGGTGACGTATTGCACTAGTACATATTCCCTTTCTGTCTAGTTCGAATCGGGTTAGGGTTCCGGCATGTCTGCCACGCCTCCCCTTCCCGTGACCCTGACCGGCTGCCACGTCCGCCTGGAGCCGCTGTCCCCGGACCATCTCGACGGCCTCTTCGCCGCGGGCGGCGGTGACGAGGAGGTCTGGCGTTGGCAGGGCGGACCGGCCCCCCGCACCAGGGAGGAGCTCGGCGAGAAGCTGACGGCGCTGCTCGCGGCCGCACGGCAGGGTGTGTACGTCCCGTTCGCCGTCGTCCACCGCGAGAGCGGCCGGGCCATCGGCTGGACGACGTACATGGACGTCGACGTGGCCAACGAGCGGCTGGAGATCGGCTCGACCTGGTACGGGCGCGCGTACTGGCGCTCCGCGGTCAACACGGAGACCAAGCTGCTCCTGCTCACCCACGCCTTCGAAGAACTGGGCATGGGCCGGGTGCAGTTGAAGACAGACCACCTCAACGAGCACTCCCAGGCCGCGATGGCGCGCCTCGGCGCCCGGCGCGAGGGGGTGCTGCGGCGGCATCGCCGCCGCCACGACGGCAGTTGGCGCGACACCGTCTACTTCTCGCTGCTCGCCGACGAATGGCCGGAAGCGAAGGCGCGGCTGGCGGGG
>CBRG010000203.1 GCA_000470535.1 Streptomyces sp. AW19M42 | reverse complement strand
CCCCGTCCCCCTCGTTGATGTTCCGGCGGTCAGGCCGCCCTGCTCTCCTCTTCGGAGGCGCGCCGGTGGCGGCCGAGCGGCTGTGCTGCCGAGTCGTCCGGCGCCACACCCCCTCGGTGCTTTCCGGAGCCGCCGCCCCTGGCCCACCCCGCGCCCGCCCCCGGCGGACGCGTCTGGGTCGTGTCGGTTCGGGCTTCAGACATGTGGGAAGTCACCCCGTTGTGATCGCTTACGTGTGTGTCTCCGGGGCCATCACGCCACCGCCTCCCGAGAAGCGGTCACCGTCGGCAACCGCGGTGCGCGAACGCATGATCCCCCGGCCCAACTTTAGACCGGTGGGTCTAGCCAGTGGTGGTACGCCCCACGAGTGGCGCCTGCCCCAGAGGAACCGGCCTACACACAGAAGGAGGCGCCACGGCCCCGGACGGTTGCATACCGCTTTCCGGATATCCGGCCGGGGCCCGTACCGCAGCCGGTTCCTCATCGGCCGGTGCCGTCAGGAGCGCCACGGCGCAGGCCGTCTCCCCGTCGGCGTAGGGAAGGGCGAGTACGCCCTCGCGGGACCAGACACCGCTGCCCGCCAGCCAGCCCCCGGGCACCGGGAGCTGGTGCAGCCGGCGGCCGTCCGGCCGCCACACCCCCAGCCAGCTGCCCGTCGCCCCGTCGATCCGCAGGGCGACCGCGCAGCTCTCCGGCATCAGCATCTGCCCCGGCTGCACGGCGAACGGCGTCACCGCGGCGTCGGGCAGCCGCAGGCACTCCGGGAAGCGCACCGGCAGACAGCTGCCCAGCACGCCCCAGCCGAGCCGGTCGTGCCCCGGCGCGTCCGAGCGGATCAGCAGGAGACCGCTGTCCGG
The DNA here is from genome assembly GCA_000470535.1 of Streptomyces sp. AW19M42. Taxonomy (GTDB): domain Bacteria; phylum Actinomycetota; class Actinomycetes; order Streptomycetales; family Streptomycetaceae; genus Streptomyces. Next base: position 28,274 of record CBRG010000203.1, on the reverse strand, counting down.
GTCCGCGAGCAGCAGCCGGTCGTCGCTGTCCGGCGCGATCTGGAGCAGCGGTGTCATCTCGGCGCCCCGCCCCAGGTCCACCGCGACCGCCTTCACCGGACCGCCCCCCGCCGGTTCCCGGTCCAGGGCCAGCAGCCGCCCGGCCCGGTCCAGCCAGACCCCGCCGGAGCAGCGCCCCGGCAGCTCCGCGATCAGCTCGGGCCCGTTCGGGCCGCCCGCCACCAGCCACAGCCCGGTGGAGTACGCGCCGGTGGACAGGGCATACGCGCTGACGCCGTCCGGTGAGGGCGGCAGCAGGGTCAGCTCGTCGCACTCGACCGCGCCCAGCAGCAGTTCACCGGTGCCGGGGCCGGTCGGGTAGAGCAGCGAGAGGGTGTGCCGGTCCGTGACCCGGCGCCGGATGAGCACCCGCCCGTCGGCCAGCGGCAGCACCTGGGAGCCGGCGTCCTCCGGCTGGTTGAGGGGGAGCGGCACGGCGTACGGCTCGGGGCCGTCCAGCGTCCAGCGCTCCGGGAACCAGGCCGGGTCGCCGTTCTCCGGGGTCTCGCGACGAGCGGCCGTGAGCCGTGCCGCGTACGCGCCGTTCGCCGTGATGGTGAACGCGGGTGTCGGCAGGACCGTTTCAGCGGGTGACCGCGCCGGGTCCTGCGGGGCTTGCGGGCCAGGCGGGCCCTGCCGGGCCCGTGGGTCCTCAAGTACCGGCGGACCGGCCGCTTCCGTAGCCGCTTCAGTCGCGGCGTCCGCTGGGGCCGCCGTATCCGCCGCATCGTTGAGCGCGGCGTCCGCCGCCGCCGGATCCGGGGGCTCCGCGCCCCCGCTCGGTTCGTCGGACCCCGGCTCCACCGTCTCACCGGCTTCGACCGCCGCCGCGGTCCCGTCCTCGATGGCACAGGCAGTCATCGACTCGTCACCTCCGGCCACCGAAGGTAGTTTTCGCACTTCCTGCCGAACAACTTGAGACCTGCCACTTCACACATATGAGTGGCGATGCCCGTATTCACCTGAGAGGGAGGGGGTGGGTATGCCGCCCGATCAGGGCGTGGCTAAGGTAAGGCAGTCCTAAGTCCTGTCTGTGTCATCCGCAACTGGAGCAAGTCATGTCCCTTCGACGCCGCGGCACCGCCGCAGTCTGTCTGGCCGTAGTCGCCGCCCTGTCCCTGTCGGCCTGCGGAAGCGACGACGGCGCGTCGGGCGGCTCGGGCAAGTCCGAGGGCGGCGAGAAGAAGGCCGCGGTCGCGACGGGCGGCAAGGACTTCGGGGACGCGGCGAAGAAGACGGCGCAGTACGGGACCGACGCTCCGGCGGGCACGTTCCCCCGCACCCTCACCCACGCCATGGGCAGGACCGAGCTGAAGGCCGCCCCGAAGCGCGTCGTCGTGCTCGACGTCGGTGAGTTCGACAACGTGGTCTCGCTGGGTGTGAAGCCGGTCGGCTACGCCCCCTCCGAGGGCGACGCGGCCATCCCCTCGTACCTGAAGAAGGACGCGGGCAACCCCAAGAACGTCGGCACGATCAACAACCTCAACCTAGAGGCGATCGCGGGCCTCAAGCCCGACCTGATCCTCGGCAGCCAGCTGCGCGCCGCCGACAAGTACGACGAGCTGTCCAAGATCGCGCCGACCGTGTTCTCCATCCGTCCGGGCTTCACCTGGAAGGAGAACTACCTCCTCAACGCCGCGGCGCTGGACAAGACCGCCAAGGCCAAGTCCGAGCTGGGCGCCTACGAGGCCGACGCGAAGAAGCTGGGCGAGGACGTCGGCCCGAAGAAGCCGACCATCTCCATGGTCCGCTACCTGCCGGACAGGATCCGCCTCTACGCCAAGGCCTCCTTCATCGGCACCATCCTCGACGACGCAGGCCTGCCGCGGCCCAAGAACCAGCAGATCAACGAGCTGGCCGCGGAGATCAGCCCGGAGAAGATCGACGAGGCGGACGCCGACTGGATCTTCACCGGTGTCTACGGCGCACCGAAGGCCACCAAGCGCGACACCACCCAGTCCAACCCGCTGTGGAAGAACCTCACCGCGGTCAAGGAGGGGCGGGCCAAGAACGTCTCCGACGAGACCTGGTACCTGGGCCTCGGCGTCACGGCCGCGAACCTGGTCCTCGACGACCTCCGCGCGGACCTGGTGAAGTAACGATTCATGACCGGCCGCCGGTCCGCCCGTACGGGGTGCGGCGGCCATGGACTGCGGGGCACGGAGGACAGGTAGCCTTTCCTCCGTGCCCCGTCTGTCTGAAGTCATCTCCGAGCTCGACGCCCTCTGGCCCCCCGAGCGGGCCGAAGGATGGGACGCGGTCGGCACCGTCTGCGGCGATCCGGACGCCGAGGTCGACCGGGTGCTCTTCGCCGTCGATCCCGTCCAGGACATCGCGGACGAGGCGCTGAAGCTCGGTGCCCAGCTGATCGTCACCCACCACCCGCTCTACCTGCGCGGTACGACGACGGTCGCGGCCGGCACCTTCAAGGGCCGGGTCGTGCACACGCTGATCAAGCACGACATCGCGCTGCACGTGGCTCACACCAACGCCGACTCCGCGGACCCCGGTGTCTCCGACGCCCTCGCCGGCGCCCTCGACCTGCGCGTCGAGCGGCCCCTCGTACCGGACCCGACGGACCCCGCCGGCCGTCGCGGTCTCGGCCGGATCTGCACGCTCGACCACCCCGAGACCCTCGCCGCGTTCGCCGCCCGCGCCGCCGCCCGGCTGCCCGCCACCGCGCAGGGCATCCGGCTGGCCGGCGATCCGGACGCCCTCGTGCGCACCGTCGCGGTGAGCGGCGGATCCGGCGACAGCCTCTTCGACGCGGTGCGCGCGGCGGGTGTGGACGCCTTCCTCACCGCCGACCTGCGCCACCACCCGGCCTCCGAGGCCGTCCAGCACTCGTCGCTGGGCCTGGTCGATGCCGCACACTGGGCCACCGAATGGCCGTGGTGCGAACAGGCCGCGGCACAGCTCGACGCGATTTCCGACCGCCACGGATGGGACCTGCGGGTCCACGTCTCGAAGCAGGTCACCGACCCCTGGACCACCCACCACTCTTCTGGAGCCCCCAACTGAACGCCGCGCCCGCCGACCAGATCCGACTCCTCGACGTCCAGGCCCTCGACCAGCGCCTCTCCCAGCTCGCGCACAAGCGCGACACCCTTCCCGAGCGCGCCGAGATCGAGTCGCTCACGACCGATCTCGCCCAACTCCGCGACCTGCTCGTCGCCTCCACGACCGAGGAGAGCGACACCGCCCGCGAGCAGACCAAGGCCGAGCAGGACGTGGACCAGGTGCGCCAGCGCGCCACCCGCGACCAGCAGCGTCTGGACTCCGGGACGGTCACCTCGCCCAAGGACCTGGAGAGCATCCAGCGCGAGATCGTCTCGCTGGCCAAGCGCCAGGGCGACCTGGAGGACGTCGTCCTTGAGGTCATGGAGCGCAGGGAGTCCGCACAGGAGCGGGTCGCGGAGCTGACGGACCGGGTCGCCGCCGTCCAGGCGAAGGCCGACGACGCGACCGCCCGCCGGGACGCCGCGACGAGCGAGATCGACGGGGAGACCACGACGATCACCAAGGAGCGTGAGCTCGTCGCCGCCTCCGTCCCCGCGGACCTGCTCAAGCTGTACGACAAGCTCCGTGCGCAGCAGGGCGGGGTGGGTGCGGCCCGCCTCTACCAGCGCCGCTGCGAGGGCTGCCGTCTTGAGCTCAACATCACCGAGGTCAACGACGTGAAGGCCGCGTCCCGCGACACGGTGCTGCGTTGCGAGAACTGCCACCGCATCCTGGTCCGCACCGCGGACTCGGGTCTGTAGTGACCCCTGCGCGCCAGTTCGTCATCGAGGCCGACGGCGGCTCCCGGGGCAACCCGGGGCCCGCCGGGTACGGCGCGGTCGTCATCGACCCGGTGACGGGGGAGACGCTCGCGGAGGCCGCCGAGTACATCGGCGTCGCGACGAACAACGTCGCCGAGTACAAGGGCCTCATCGCAGGTCTGCGGACCGCGAAGGCCCTCGTTCCGGACGCCCCGGACGACGGCGGGGTACGGGTCCACGTCCGGATGGACTCCAAGCTGGTCGTGGAGCAGATGTCGGGCCGCTGGAAGATCAAGCACCCGGACATGAAGCCGCTGGCGGCCGAGGCCGCCCGGATCCTCCCGGCGTCCGCCGTCACCTACGAGTGGATCCCGCGCGAGCGGAACAAGCACGCGGACCGGCTCGCGAACGAGGCGATGGACGCCGGCAAGCGCGGCAGGCAGTGGGAGCCGTCCTCCTCGACGGCAGCCCTCGACACCCCGCGCTCCTCGGTGCCCGCCGCCCTGCCGCCGGTCTCCGGTCCGCCGGGCGACGCGGCGGCGGGTGCGGCGAGGGCCAGGGCCGCGCTGAACCGGCCCGCCGCCGGAGCCTCGCAGGTCGCCGGGGACCCGGACGTCGCAGGGACCCCGCAGGTCACCGCCGGGACCCCGCAGGTCGGCTGGGGCGTCGCCCCCGATCTGGGCGCGCCCGCCACCTTCCTGCTGCTGCGGCACGGGGAGACCGCCCTCACCCCGCAGAAGCGGTTCTCCGGCAGCGGAGGCACCGACCCCGAGCTGTCCGACGCCGGCCGCCGACAGGCCGAGTGCGCCGCCGAGGCCTTCGCCGCCTACGGGCCGGAGCGGGGGACGGAGCCGGTGCAGGAGATCGTCAGCTCCCCGCTGCGCCGCTGTCGCGAGACGGCCGGTGCGGTGGCGGCCCGGCTGGGCCTGGAGGTCCGGATCGAGGACGGCCTGCGCGAGACGGACTTCGGCGCCTGGGAGGGGCTGACGTTCAGTGAGGTCAGGGAGCGTCACCGCGCCGACCTGGACGCCTGGCTCGCCTCCGCGAAGGCGGCGCCGACCGGGGGCGGCGAGAGCTTCTCCGAGGTCTCCCGCCGGGTCGCCGCCGCCCGCGACCGCCTCATCGCCCGTTACGCGGGCCGCACCGTGCTCGTGGTCACGCATGTCACGCCCATCAAGACCCTGGTCCGGCTGGCGCTGGGCGCACCGCCGGAGTCGCTGTTCCGGATGGAGCTGTCGGCGGCCTCGCTGTCGACCGTGGCCTACTACGCGGACGGCAACGCCTCCGTACGGCTGCTGAACGACACGTCCCACCTGCGCTGACCTTCGCGCGGGAGACCGGCCCCGGACAGCACTCGGCCCCATCGGCGGGGGGAAGCCGATGGGGCCGAGGTGGTTCCGGCCGGCAGGGGGATTGCCTGCCGGAACCCGGGTCACCCGGAGTCCGGGTCACGTGTCCCTGAAGGGTCTCGTGCCCCGGCTGCCGGGGAGCATGCACGGGAAATCGCGCCAAATGTTCCGCCCCGGGGTGCTCAGCCGCGCACGGCCGACGCCTCGGCGGCCAGCCGCTCCACCCGGGCCCAGTCCCCGGCCGCCACCGCGTCGGCGGGCACCATCCAGCTGCCGCCCACGCAGCCGACGTTCGGCAGGGCCAGGTAGGACGGTGCGGAGGCGAGCGAGATGCCGCCCGTCGGGCAGAACCGGGCTTGCGGGAGCGGGGCGGAGAGGGCCTTCAGATAGGCCGTGCCGCCCGCCGCCTCCGCGGGGAAGAACTTCATCTCGGTGACCCCGCGCTCCAGCAGTGCGACCACCTCGGACGTCGTCGAGACGCCCGGCAGGAACGGCACCCCCGACGCCTTCATCGCGTTCAGCAGGGCGTCCGTCCAGCCGGGACTGACCAGGAAGCGGGCGCCCGCGGCCACGGTGTCGGAGACGTTCCGCGCCGAGATCACCGTGCCGGCGCCGACCACCGCGTCCGGCACCTCCGCCGCGATGGCCTTGATCGCGTCCAGGGCGGCGGAGGTCCGCAGCGTCACCTCGATCGCCGGAAGCCCGCCCGCGACCAGGGCGCGGGCGAGCGGCACCGCGTCGGCGGCGTCCTCCAGGACGACGACGGGCACGACGGGAGCGAGGTCCAGCACGGAGGAGGTCATGACCTCATCCTGCCGCGAAGACCGCACTCCACGCAACGAGCGTTGCGCATGCTGCAACGCGTGCCCGGTTCAGTGGAGAACTCAGTGGACCTCCGTCACCACGACATCGAGCTCCCACGCCCGCCCGGCCCGCGCGGGCGCCCCGGCCTCCACCACGTACCCGAGATCACGCAGGACGCCCACCAGCTCCGCAGGCCCCTTCGGCGCGGCGCCCGACCGCAGGAGATCGCGGACCATCCGGCCCTTCGTGGCCTTGTTGAAGTGGCTGACCACCGACCGCTTCTCCACCCCGCCCACCAGCTGGGAGTGCAGCACCCGGACACTCGCCGTGCGCTCGGCGACCTCGCCCTTCGGCTTCCACGCCGCCGAATACGCGGACGAGCGCAGATCCAGCACCAGGCCGTCCCCGGCCGCCTCCGGCATGACCTCCGCCATCGGCGTGCGCCAGAACGCCCCGAGAGCCCCGAGCGCCGGCAGCTTCACCCCCATCGAGCAGCGGTACGGAGGAATCCGGTCGCCCACCCGCACCGCGCCCCACAGCCCGGAGAACACCAGCAACGACTTTCCGGCCCGGCGGCGGGTGGCGCTGTCCAGGGACGCCAGGTCCAGCGCGTCGTACAGCACCCCGGTGTAGATCTCCCCGGCCGGGCGGGTGCCGGCGGTCCGCAGCTCGACGTTCTTCGCGATCTCGCCGCGCAGGCCCTCGCTCAGCCCCAGCACCACGCGGGCCTTCTCCTCGTCCGCCACGGACAGCTCCACGAGGGCCTCCAGCACGGCGGCCCGCGCCTCGGTCAGGCCCGGCAGCGACAGCGACTCCGGCTTCAGAGGTGCTCCCCGCCCCGAGGCGGCCTTTCCTTCGGAGGGCGGCAACAGCACGAGCACAGCGGTTCTCCTTCGTACGAACGGGAAGGGCGTGACCGGCGGTGCGGACCGGCTCCACGGCTCCCGGCGGTGTCGCCCGGGTCCGTGAGAATCCCCTCGCGCCAGCGTACGGGCAGTCCCGCCCGCGCCCTTCCCGCATCCCCGCCGCGCCCGGCCGCCCCCGCCCGGCCGCCCCCTGCCCGTATCTCGTACGATCGCGCCTTCGGCCCGGTGCCCGTGCGCTGCGCCCGCCCTGTGCCTCGCACGAAGGAAGGACCGGCGTGACCGACCCCGCGGACCCGCCCGCCACCGACCGCCCCGGCCAGATCGTCACCGCCGCGCGCACGCTCCTGGAGCAGGAGGGCCCGGAGGCGCTCACCATGCGCCGCCTCGCCGCTCGGGTGGGCATCACGGCGCCCTCGCTCTACAAGCACTTCCCGGACAAGTCCTCGGTGGTGAACGTCCTGGCCGCCGTGATGCTGCGGGAGACGGCCGAGGCCCTCGAATCGGCCGAGACCACCGCCGCGGGCTCCTTCCCGGCCCTGGCCACCGCCTACCGCACCCACGCCCTCGCCCACCCCCACCTCTACCGTCTCACCACGGGCCGCCCCCTCCCCCCGGACCTGGAGGAACGCGCCGCGGCCCCGCTGTTCCGCGCCCTCGCGGGCGACGCGGACCGCGCCCGCGCGGCCTGGGCCTTCGCCCACGGCATGGTGACGATGGAACTGAACGGCCGCTTCCCCGAGGGCTCCGACGTCGCGGCGGCGTGGACGGCGGGGATCGCGGCTTTCGCTGCTTCGGTCCGCCTCTGACGGGGGCGCGCCGTCCTGTGCCACGATCGAGGGAAACATCCCCTCTCACGGACGGCGGATTCCCTGATGTCTCGTTCTGGCGAGCGACCGAGGAAGGGGCGTGACATGTCTGCCATGCCGCACGAACCGCTCTCGCCGGCGGAAGTCCTGCTTGAGGGCTTCCTGGCGCTGGATACGCCGGAGGGCTTCCGGGCCGAGCTGATCGAGGGGGAGATTGTCGTGACGCCGCCGCCGGACGGGGATCATGAGGACTACATCGGTCTGATTCTTGAGCAAGTGATCACCCGGTCCCGCACCAAGATGCGGTTTTCCGGGAACAAGGGCCTGAAACTGCGCAGTGGCGGAGGGTGCCCCAAGAACCACGCCATCCCCGACGGCACCTTCGCCCCCACCGAACTGCGCCTGTACCGGGGAGCGGATCCCTGGATGCCCTGCGAGGGCGTGGCCCTGGTCGTCGAGGTCACCTCGTCCAGACCGGCGGCCGGCCGCACCGGCAAGCGCCACTGTTATGCCCGGGGGCCCGTACCCCTCTGCCTGCTGGTCGACCGCGAACAGTCATCGGTGACGCTGTTCAGCGACCCGCAAGGGGACGACTACCGCCAGCACTGCACGGTCCCGTTCGGCAAGGCCATCCGCCTTCCGGAGCCCTTCGGGCTGGATCTGGGGACCGAGGCGTTCCTCTGAACAGTCCGTCCGCCCCGGACGGGTAGCATGGGCGCCACGGCAGACGAGCCGGGCGGACGGCCGCGTGAGGATCTTCGGATCCTCCCGAGGAACGTCCGGGCTCCACAGGGCAGGGTGATGGCTAACGGCCACCCGGGGTGACCCGCGGGACAGTGCCACAGAAAACAGACCGCCTTGGACTTCGGTCCTCGGTAAGGGTGAAACGGTGGTGTAAGAGACCACCAGCGCCTGGGGTGACTCAGGCGGCTAGGTAAACCCCACCCGGAGCAAGGTCAAGAGGGGCCGTCGCAAGACGGCCCTGCGCGAACGTTCGAGGGCGGCCCGCCCGAGTTCGCGGGTAGACCGCACGAGACCGGCAGCAATGCCGGTCCTAGATGGATGGCCGTCTCCCCGGCCGCCGCGAGGCGACCGGGAGACAGAACCCGGCGTACAGCCCGACTCGTCTGCCGCTACCAGCGGACTTGCCTTGGAACGGGCCTTTGACCTGCGTCGGAGGCCCTTTCCGATCTTTCGCGGCCGTGCCGCGTCAGACGGCGGGAAGCCCCTCCGAAGTCCCTCAACCACCCCTGGGGGTCGCTGGGAGCCCCTGGGGGTCCCTGAAAGTCTTTCCCCCCCCGCCCGGCTCGGACCGCAGCCCTGCAGCCGCTTCTCGATCACTCAGTCGACGCGGCGGCCCGAGCGTTTCTTGAGGACCAACGGGAGTACGAACCAGGCCGCGGCGAACCACGCCATGACGGTGCCGACGAGAATCTCCGCCAGAAGGTCGGTGAGTACGGTGTGCAGCAGAAGAAGGAGCGTGCAGCCGATGGTCAGCGCGAGCAGGACCATGCCGCACACCATGAACCGGCCGGCAATGGCTACCACTTCGTCCTTCATCTGGGAGCCGGAAAGGAACCGGTGCAGCGCGACAGGCGCTATGAGTGCTCCGATGGCCGCGGCGCCGAGGACGACAGTGATGACGTAGACACGGTGGTCGAAGTCGCCCAGCTTCTCGAATCTCTGAGTGAACGCGACGCTGAGCAGGAAGCCGAAGAGGATCTGTATACCGGTCTGGGCGACCCTCGTCTCCTGCAGGATCTCGTTCCAGCGACGGTTGACCCGCTCCCTGGGGTTTTCTTCCGCGATCCCCCTCGGGTTCACCGCGTTCTCACGGGCCGGCCGGTGCGTCCCTTCCCGGCTCACGCCTTCCGCCCCGGGCGCACCGCGCTCGACGGGTCTGCCGCTCTCCGTGTCCAGGGGCGCGGAGTCCAATGGCTTCATGATGCCTCCTTCCACTGGAGCTCATGTGCCCTTGTTGAACATGCCTACGCCCGGCATCTGCGGCACCCGGGCCGACAGGCGGCCGAGCCCGGGCCCTTCGCCGACGGTCCGGGCTCAGCGCTGTTCGCGCGGCGGGGTGGAAGCCGGAGCAGGACACGATCGTCCCCTGACCGGCCTACCCTCCCGCTCTGCTCGAAGCGCTCTACTCGAAGAACTTGAGGCTGAAGCCCGTGTCGGTGGTCGGGCCGGGGACATTGGCGCGGCTGTAGGTGGTGTTGCCCCACCAGGCGAACGTGCCGGTGTACCAGTACCGGTTCTCCCATGAGTACGGCGTCCCCTTCGGCACCGCGTGGAACATCGAGGGGAATCGGGGGCCGGCGGGCGGGCTGGTGCTGATGTCGCCGTTGAGCAGGACGAAGCTGTGGTGGCCGGGACCGTTGACGTACAGCGTCGGGTCCCAGCCGGACATCATCGTCGCCCGGTTGGAGCCGAACAGGCAGCCGTTGGACTTGTACCAGTCCCAGACGTATGTCGGGTCGCCTCCGGGGCGCAAGCGCAGGTCGGCCAGGCAGTACTGGTCGCTCCAGCTGCCGTTGGCGGAGTACACGATGTGCAACTGTCCGTTCGGGTCCTTGATGGCCTCGGGACCCTCGTTGATGAACGGGTTGCCTACCACCCGTTCCCAGCTCTCCCGAGGCTGCGAGATGACGGAGCGTGCGCCGGTCGGTGTGGTGGGACTGCTCATACGCGCGATGTAGAGGTTCTGCTCGACGTTGGTGTCACCGGCCCAGCCGGACCAGACGAACCAGCGCTGCCCGCCGAAGGTGAACAGGGTCCCGTCGATCGCCCACTTGCCGTCCGGAAGGGCCAGCTGACTCTCCCCGGTGTAGCCGCTGTCCGGGCTCGCCGAGCTGATGACGTACATCCGGTGGGCTGTCCCGCGGCCGGCCGAGAAGTAGATGTAGTAGCGGCCGCCGTCCGTGACGATCTCCGGAGCCCAGACCTCACCGTGACCGGCCGTGTCCGACCACACCTGTCGGGCGGGCGCCGATGCCAGCGCGGCCGTCGAGGACGCCTGCCGCACGGCGATGCCACCACCGGCCGACTGCACCGATATGTAGGTGCTGCCGACCCGGATCACACTCGGGTCCGCGGCCCTGATGGTCTGTTCCGCCTGTGCCTGCTCTGCGGACGACAGGGACATGATCACGGCGAGCAGGCCGGCCAACGCGAGGGCGTAGGCGCGGGAAAGATGGCAAGTGAGTTTCATGGTCCCGTTCCAAGGTTGGCCTCCGCTGCGACGCACGAGTCGGCGGCGGCGTTTACATCGATGGAAGAGCGCCCTCGCAGCATTCCAATTTGCCCTGGACATGTCAATGACTCGTGCGGATCGCCCGCCCTCCCCGCCGCGTCTCCGCGAGCACCGACAGCACGTCCTTCACCGCTCCCGGAAACCCGCTCCCGGAACCTGGGCGGACCCCGGTACGTCCAGTACCGGGGGTCTGGGGCCGGCACGCCGAGAGCAGCACCTGACGCCGCGCGGCCGACCTTCGGGCGACGACGGCAGGGTGACGACAGGCCCTAGCATGTGCGCATGTTGGCCTACGTCCCGGCGGCCCTGATCTTCGTCGCCTTCTGTGTCGGCACGCTCCACGAGCGCCGGCGTTTCAGCAACGCCGTCCTTCTGGGACTGTCGCTCACCTTCGCCGCGGCCGCCTGGCTCGCCGAGCTCGCCCGGTCGCAGCCGGCCACGGGGAGGGGGATCGGCATCGTGCTCCTCCTCCTCGTGGCGGTGGGCATCGTCATCCTGTCCTGGTTCCTGATCTCCAATGGCGTGACGATGGTGCGCAAGGAGGGCAGAAGCCCCGCCAACCTCCTGTCCCTGCTGACAGGGCTTGCTCTGGTGGCCCTTCTGGCACTGATGATCACCGCCCTGGTCCTGAAGAACGTCACCCTGGTGGTGGTGACAGGCACAGTGCTCGCCCTGGCCGGCTACATCGCCTTCCTGTTCGTCTGCTTCGTCGTCTACGCGTTTCTCTACGGCCGCCTCCACATCCATCGCAAGGCCGACTACGTGGTGGTGCTCGGTGCCGGTCTCATCAACGGCGCCACGGTGTCGCCGCTGCTGGCCGGCCGACTGGAGCGCGCCCGAGCCGTGCACACGAGGCTGACGGCTCACGGCAGGCAGCCCGTACTTCTTGCCTCCGGCGGTCAGGGGCCCGACGAAAGCCTGCCGGAGTCACACGCGATGGCCCAGTACCTGATCGAGCGCGGATTCCCGGCCGCCCTGATCGAGCGCGAGGACCGCTCGACGACGACCGAGCAAAATCTGCGGTACAGCAAATCGATCATGGAGAAGGCCCATCCCGACTACCGGTGTGTCGTGGTCACGAACAACTACCACGTCTTCCGCGCCGCGGTGACCGCCCGCCGGGCGGGGGTCAGAGGCCACGTCGTCGGGTCACCCACTGCCGCGTACTTCTGGCCCAGCGCGATGATCCGCGAGTTCGTCGCCATCTTCCTGACGTACTGGCGCACCAACCTGGCCATCTGCCTGCTCCTCGTCCTGGGCGGGGCCTGTATCTGGCTGCTCAGCTGATCGGGGCCCGCCGCATGTCCTGGAGCAAGGCGCCCGCGCGCGTGTGTGACGGCGGTTGCGCGGACGAGCGCCTCTCCCGGAGCGGCCTCCCCGTGAGAACCGCTCACGAACGAACCGTCGTCCCCTGTCGAAGCCGCCCGGGGAACGGGTGGCGCAGGAGCGGGTGAAGACTCCACCGGGCAGGCGGCTGCCGTGTGTGGCGGTTGTTTCCAGGGGAACACGGGGATCCATGGCTGTCCTGAGAAGAATCACCCGCCCTCTGTTGGCAACCCCGTTCGTCATCGAGGGGGTGCGTGCGCTGCGCAGACCGCTCCCCCTCGCAGCGGGCATCGAGTCATGGGCGCGGCGCCTCGGGGCCCCTGTCGGCGAGCCTCTGCGCGTGGTGAAGCTCAACGCCGCCGTGCAGATCGGTGCGGGCGGACTGCTCGCTCTGGGGCGGCTCCCTCGTACTGCCTCCCTTGTCCTGGCCGCGAGCCTCGTGCCGGCCACCCTCGCCGAGCACGCGTGGTGGAAGGAGGAGGACCCGGAGCTACGGAAGGACCAACTCCTCGAATTCGCCCAGCGCATCGGCCTGTTCGGCGCTCTGTTGCTCGGCGCAGCCGACACCCACGCCAAACCGTCGGCTGCCTACCGTGCCCGCACCGCGACCACGCGAGGCCGGAAGAAGGCCCACCGCACGGCGGCGAGGGCGGGCGGACACGTGCACGCGGCGATCGACACAGTGGGCTCCGGCGCCTCGGCGGCCGCGAGCGGGACGGGCCGGGCCGTGCAGTCCGCCGCCGGGTCCGCACGCGCGAAGCTGCCTCACCGGTAGCACGTGTGGGGCGCCCCCTCCCGGGAGCCGACGCGTGCACCGACCTTCCGGTCATGCGTCTGATCAGCGCGTTCAGGGGCAAGAGACCTCCAGTCGGAGGGTCACGTCACCGAACGTCACCGCCGCGAGGAGACCCGTGCGGGTCCGTGAACCATCACCACGTCGAAAGGACACCAGCGATGCCTCCCGTGACCGAGCAATGGGAAGACGTACTCAGCGCCCGTTTCGCCCTCGGTGGAAGCCACTCCGGCGTGCGTGCGGTGGCGGCCTTCTCAGCCGAATCGGGGTTCTTCGCCGCTGCGGGCCGCGAGGGCGAGGACGGCCGGCAGTTCTTCGGCGGCGCCGCCGGACAGGAGGACCGGCAGCCGGAGTCCGACACAGCCGACGCTCAGGGCCGGGCTGAGATGGCGGCACTGTGGACGGCCGGCGAGGAGACCGGCCGTCCTCCGGCGCTCCGGCTCGCCGGGGTGGTGTGGCACCGTGAGGAACTGAACCGGATCACGGACGCGGTGACGGGGACCGAACTCGACCTGGCGCTCCTGCGCGACGGGAACCGCGTCATGTGGGTAGCGAGAACCGGGCAGGGCATCTGCGTTCTCGTCCTCGTCGACGGGGACGATGAGGGCCACGCGGCCGAAGCACGTTCCCTCGCCCTCGACTTCGACTCCTTCCTGGTCGGCCAGGGCTACTGATCCACGGGCCGGGGAGGTCGCCGGGCCGGGCAGTCCGCCGGCCGTGGCGGGCACCGGCAACCAAGGCTGCGCCCGGGCCCTGGACGCGCACGACAACAGCGCGCTGCTGAAGGCCGGCCCCGCTTGGTCTGCGCGCTGCCGCCGGCTGCGCGGAGACCGTCAACACCGGGATCGACAGGGCCCTGCGGGCAGGCCACCACCCGCGCACCTCCCGGCGGGCCGCGACGGGCCGCACGGCCAGCTGCGACCACCCCGCCGGGGAGCAGCCCTGACCCGGTGACGCGTCCGGACGCCCGCCACCCGTATGACCGCCTCCCCGGACCGTCGCGCCTGTCCGGCGTGCGATCACGACCGCTCGGCATGCGATCACGACCGCTCGGGGTCAGGATCGAGGTGCGGGCGGCGGTGGCCCGGCCGGCGCCGTTCGGCCGTTCACCGTGGCACCGGTCGACCCGGCCACACCCGCCACGGCCCTGGAGGTATGAATGCCGCGACCCCTGTGGACCGGGGCGATCAGTTTCGGACTGGTCACGATCCCGATCAAGGTGATCAGCGCGAGCGAGGACCACGCGATCCACTTCCACCAGTTCCACCTGTCGGACATGGGCCGGGTACGGACCCGCAAGGTGTGCGACCTCGACGGCGAGGAGCTGTCGCAGGACGAGATCGGCAAGGGCTACGAGATCACGAAGGACGAGACCGTCCCGATCACGGACGAAGAACTCGACCAGATGCCGCTGCCGACCGCGAAGTCGATCGAGATCGTCGCGTTCGTAGACGCGGACAGCATCGACCCGGTCCGGATCGCCGACTCGTACTACCTGGCGATCGGCGGCCAGGTCGCCGCGAAGCCGTACACCCTGCTCCGGAAGGCGCTTGAGCGCTCCGAGAAGGTCGCCGTCGCCAAATTCGCCTGGCACGGCCGCGAGCGCCTCGGCATGCTCCACGTCCGCGAAGAGGCGATCGTGCTCCACGTCATGCACTGGCCCGACGAGATCCGCAGCCCGGAGTCCCTCGCGCCGAAGGACGTGGAGCTGGACGAGAGCGAGATCGAGCAGGCCGTCCAGCTCACCGAGACCATGGCCGCCGACGACATCTCCGGCTTCCGGGATGACTACCGCGAGGCCCTGGAGCAGCTCATCGAGGCGAAGACCGAGGGCAAGGAGGCTCCGGAGCCGGCCGAGGACACGGAGCGGGAGTCCGGGAAGGTCATGGACCTGATGACGGCCCTGAACGCCTCCGTCGAGGCCGCGAAGGAGAGCCGCGGCGCCGACGACGGCGACGCCACGGTGCACCCGATGCGGTCGCGCGGGAAGACCCCGGCGAAGAAGACGGCGGCCAGCACGGGGGCGGCGAAGAAGACCGGGGCCGAGAAGGCCACGGCGAAGAAGCCCGCGGCGAAGCGCTCCCACGCGAAGAAGGCGACGGCCGGGAAGAGCACCGCCGACGAGAAGCGCAGCGCGTCCTGACCGGCGGTGTCCCGGGCCCTGCGGGGCCCAGGACTCACGTCTCCTCCGTCCCCATCGCAAGCGTGCTCCGGATGCCGCGCCGGACGAAGGCGCGTGCCTGTTCGCCCCGTCGGACGCGCTCCGCCTCGCTGATCGGTACGGGGTTCGCGTACCTGCGCTCGCGGATGTCGTGGACCAGGTCCGCGGGCGCGCCGAGGGCCGGCAGCTCGGTCAGGGCCTCGCCTTTCGTGATCAGCCGCCCGTCGCGCAGCGTGACCGAGGCCCGGGCCAGGACCAGCGGGCCGAGGTCCACCCAGATGTCCTGGAGCCAGAGGTGAGCCCTGCCGGTGGCCGGGAGCCAGTACTCCCTCAGGTCGAGCCGGATGTGGTCCTCCAGCTGCCCGGGGAAGAGCGGCGGGAGCAGCCGGGTGGGCGGCGGGCCGTGGAGGACGAGTCCGCCGTCGAGCAGCTCCCGGCGGGTGACCGGGGTGACCGGGCGTTCCAGGATCGTCCCGTGTGCCCAGGTGACATGATCCGTCCCGGCCTCCGCCAGCGCTGTCCTTGGCAGGTACGAGCAGTGCAGCCCGGCCGCGGCCGGCTCCTCGTCCATGAGCCGCTGGTGGAACTCGGCCAGCCGCTCCCGGTGTGTCGTGTCCAGCGGGCTCTCGACCACGGTGATGAGGTCCAGGTCGCTCCGCCCCTCCTGGAAGTCGCCGAGTGCCAGTGAGCCGTGTGCCCAGACGGCCACCGTCGGCACCAACTGCCTTGTACCGGCGACGAACCGCTTGAGTACCTGATCCGTTCTGGTCGCTGTCATGGCCGGGATTCTCGCAGAGCGCCCCGCGGACGTCCGGGGTTCGTGCCTGGTCACGCCGCCGTGCCCGGCTCGCCGTTCAACAGGGCCTCACCCAGCGATGTGCGACGGTGCAGCACATGGTGGCGCCGGCGGTGCGAACTGATCAGGCCCGCCTCGCGCAGCACCGCCGTGTGCCGGCTCACGCTCGCCGGGGCGAGGAACAGCTCGGCTGCGATCCCGCCGGTCGACAGGGGCCGGTCCAGGATGTCGAGCACCTGCGCGCGGGTGTGGCCGAGCAGCCGGCCCAGTGAGTCGAGCGTGCCGGACAGGGGGCGGGCGCGGTCGGGCCAGCCCGGCGCGGGCGCCGGCGGGAGTACCAGGACCGGCGGCAGCTCGGGGTCCGCCGGCGTCACCGGCCAGCGGGTGCAGAAGAACGACGGGATCAGGTGCAACGGGCGCCCGTCCAGGGACAGTTCCCACTCGATCGGATACGCGCACTCCAGTGCTCCGTCCCGCCGGATCAGCTCCGCTTGGTAGCTGGCCAGCAGCCCCTCGGCACCCGAGGCGAGCGCCACCTGGGAGCGGTGCGGCAGATCGGCGGCGACCTCGGCGCGGATCGCGTCCTGGTAGGGCGCCACCGCCACACTGTGGAACCGCCGCAGCGCCTCGCCCAGCCAGTGCAGCGCCGCGAGATCCCCCTCGGCGAGCCGGCGCACGGATGCGGGCATGCACCGGTCCGGGTAGAGCTGCCCGAGCTCACGCCCCAGCCGCTCGCGCGGCGTCGACAGCACCGCGTCCAGCACGGGCTCCAGGCCGTTGTCGCCCGTGCGCGGGGTGAGGAAGTCCGGGAAGTACTCCGCGTGCGGGCAGATCCGCGTCAGCGCGGCCGTCGTCCCGGTCAGTCCCTCGTCGTCCAGGTCCGCACGCGCCTTGCGGCGCCACGGATCGAAGACCAGTGCGCCGTGCCGGTTCTGCAACACCTGCAGACTCCGCGCCGTTTCCCACAGTGGATGGACGGATTCCGCCAGCCGCAGCCGGTTGAGGTCCTCCGTGCCGAACTCGATACGCGGCATCTCATCCCCCGATGTCCCGCGTAGCCGCGTTGTCCACTATGGCAGGAGATGACGGGGAGGACGAGACCGCGCCCGGCCTCTGCCGCAGGAGTCAGCGATGGCTCAGAACGTTGATGACACGGCCGTTGGGATCGCGTACGAAGAAGCGCCGCACGCCCCACTCCTCGTCCTGCGGGCCGTACACGATCTCCGCACCCGCGCGCACCAGCGCCGTGTGTGCCGCGTCCACGTCCGTCACCTCCACGCTGACGTCCGGGGTGACCGGTGCGGTCCGGTCGGCGCTCATGAAGCTGATCTGGGCGGTGGGTTCGGAGGGCGGGGCGAGCGTCATGATCCAGCCCTGGTTCATGACCTCCTCGAACCCCAGCAACCCGTAGAACGCGGCATTCGCCCGCATGGTGTCGGACTCGCCGTCGGGACCCGGGCCCGCGACGATGGGGACGTTGGGGACGACGCGGCGGACTGGCATCGACGGCTCCTGTCACATGGCTGACTCGACGTCACCGACATTACGGGCCCGTCGTTCCGGACCGCCCGGTATGCTTTGGCCTGCCAAGCCACTTGTCCTGGTGGTCAGTTGGGGGCGCCGGTCTGGGTCGGTACGGTTTCGAGGAGGTTGATAAGACGTTCACCGCGATCTTCGGCCATATCCAGAGTGGCCAGAACGGCCGGCGTGGAGATGCTCGGCAGTACGTAGTGCAGCAGGACCGAGATGCGCCGCCCGAGGTCCTCGCGGTGGGACAGGACCTGCGACATCACCTGGATCCCAGAGAAGGATCCGGCCAGCATCTCGGCGGTCTCGCCCGGGTCGACGTGCGGCAGCAGCTCGCCCTGGCCCTTCGCCGCGCGCAGCAGGTGTTCGAGCCGGTCTATCCAGGCACGGAAGGGCGTACCCCGGTCGAGGCCCTCCACGGCCTGGTCCATGGCCAGACCCACACTGGCCCGTACCAGCGGCTCATGGCGCAGGCGGTGGGCGAGGATCATCCCCTGGTCCACCAGCTCCTGGAGCTTGGTCAGCTGCGGCGGCAGCGGATCGCTGTGCAGCTGTATGTCCATCACCCCGAGCGCGAGATCCTCCTTCGAGGTGAAGTGGAAGTAGAGCGCGCCCTTGGTCGCCCCAGCCCGCGCGAGGATCTCGCTGATGGTCGCGCTGCTGTAGCCGCGCTCGTCGAACACCTCGGCGGCCGCCACCAGGATCGACCGTCGGGTCTGGATCGCGCGCGCCTGTTGTGCCATCAGCTTCTCTCTAGTGGTGGCGGGTTTGGTGTCACATGGGGTTGGCTGGAAAGTAAAACCGGGCTGTCAGTATCTTACTGCGGGGCGGCTCGGCTCTGTGACTCGGATCCTCCTGGGGGAACTTCATGGTTCAGATCACCTCACGCAGTGTCTCGGTGTCGGCCGGCAACGTCGGGGCCGCGAGGAACACCGGTCGCGCCGAGGCCCCCGGCGGTGTTCCGGACTCCGTCATCGCCGCCGGAATGGAGCAATCGGTGCGAAGAAGGAGCTCCCCGGAACATCTGAGACAGCTGGTCCACCGGCCCGATCCGCAGGACGTGTTCCCGACCGGACTGACCCGGCTGACCGACTCCCAGTTCTCGGTGTCGGCCCACTGGCCGAGGCCGCACCGCTTCTTCGCCCCGGTCGCGGGCCACCAGGACCCCCTGCTGATCGCGGAGACGATGCGGCAGACCACCCTGCTGATCGCGCACTCCGAGTTCGGCGTACCCCTCGGGGACGCGTTCGTGATGTGGGAGCTGCGGTACGCCTCGGAGGCCGGGCGCCTCGTCGTGGGCGAGGAGCCCTGGGACATCACGGTGGACGTGTCCTGCTCCCGGATACAGCGACGCGGCCGGAGCCTCGGCTCCATGCACCTGGAACTCCTCCTGCACCGCCGCGGCACCGTGCTGGCCTCCGGCGGCGGGCGGATCAGCTGCACCTCGGCCAGGGCGTACCAGCGGGTACGAGGACACCGCAGCGACATGCTCGACGCGCGTATACCCCTCCTGCCCGCCGTCGCACCCCGGACCGTGGGCAGGACCTCCGAGCACGATGTCGTCCTCGCTCCCGCGGCGGCTCCCAGCACCTGGGCGCTGCGGGTGGACACCCGGCATCCGACGCTGTTCAGCCATTCCAACGACCATGTGCCCGGCATTCTGCTGCTGGAGGCCGCCCGACAGGCAGCCCAGGCGGCCTCGCCCGGCCGCACCTTCCTGCCGACATCGATACAGGCCGACTTCCTCCAGTACGTGGAACTCGACCGCCCCTGCTGGATCGAGGCCCTGCCCTTCCCCGCCGACGGCCTCTCGCCCGCCGGGGTACGCATACGGGCCGTCCAGGACGACGAAGCCGCCTTCACCTGCACTCTCCGTACGCCGGATCTCCGTCAGACCGGCCTCAGCGACGCCCGGAGCCGCCGCTCATGACCACGCGCATCCTCATCACCGGGGCCACGGGCTTCGTCGGCAGCCGGGTGGCCGCCGCCGCCCGCGCGACCCCCGGGGTCAGCCTCCGGCTGATGACACACCGCACCGAGCTCGACGCCCCGGCCATGACGGCCGACGGACGGGGCTTCGAGACGGTGTACGGGGATCTCGCCGACCCCGGGACGCTGCGCGGCAGCTGCGAGGGCGTCGACGCGGTGATCCACTGCGCCTCGCACGTCGGCTCCGGTGAACAGACGGCCCGGACCGTCAACGACCTCGGCACCCGGGCCCTGGTCGAGGAGGCCGTACGCAGCGACGTCGGCCGGATCGTCCAGCTCAGCACCGCGTCCGTCTACGGCCGGGGCCCCTTCACGGCGCTGCTCCCCGGAATGGCCGAACCTGCCCCCGCCTCGGCCGCCAGCCTGACCAGGGCCGCCGCCGAACAGCACGTCCTCGCGGCCGGCGGGGCCGTCCTGCGCCCGCACATCGTCCACGGGGCGGGGGACCGGTGGGCGATTCCCGGACTGGTCGCCCTGCTGCGGTACCTGTCGGCAGGACCGGTCGGCTGCGACGCCCGCCATTCGATGATCGACGTGGCGACGCTGGGCCGTGCGCTGCTCGGGGCGGCGCTCTCCGAGAAGGCCCCGGCCGGCGTCTACCACGTGAACCATCCGGAGCCGGTGAGCTGTTCCGAGGTGCTGTCGGCGGTCCTCACCGAGCTCTCGCTGCCGTGGGCGAACACGGAGATCGGGGTGGACGAGGCCCGCGCCCGGCTGGCCGGTGTCCCGTACGCCAAGCACCATTTCGAGATGCTCACCGTGGACCACTGGTTCGCCGACGAGCGGGTCTGGCGGGACTTCGACTGCGAACCGGGTCCGGACTTCCGTACGTCCTTCGCCGAACACGCTCCCTGGTACCGGAAGTTTCTCAGCCGCTGAACCGCCGCCGAACCGGCCGCCGGTCGCCGCTGACAGCTGCTGAACCGCCGCCCAGGTATCGCTCGAATGCCGCTGGAGTCCCACTGGAGACCCGCTTGAGGGAAACCGGTGGGGCGGGTGGGGTTGTGGGGGCGTCTCAGGCCCCGGCCGGTGCCGGGATCCTGGTGCCCGTCCCGCTCACCCGGACCCGCGAGTCGCCCGCCCGCAGTGTGACGGTGAGCGTGCCGGGCCGGCCCATGTCCTCACCCTGATGGAGAGTCAGCCCGGCGGTGGCCGGGACCAGGGACAGGGCGCGCAGATACGCGCCGAAGGCGGCGGCCGCCGCACCCGTCGCCGGGTCCTCGACCACACCGCCGACCGGGAACGGGTCGCGGACGTGGAAGACGGTGTCCGACGCGCGCCACACCAGTTGCAGCGTGGTCAGGTCCAGCCGGTGCATGAGTGACTCGACGCGCGCGAAGTCGTAGTCGAGGGCCGCCAGCCGCTCCCGGGTCGCGGCGGCCAGCACCAGGTGCCGGGCGCCCGCGTAGGCGATGCGGGGCGGCAGGGCCGGGTCGAGATCGGTGGCCGGCCAGTCCAGACCGGCCAGCGCCTCCGCCAGGTCCTCCGGGGAGACGTCCGTGATGTGGGGTTCCACGCTGGTGAGGGTGGCCCGCAGCTCGGCGCCCTCGCGGACGACGGTGACCGGCACCGGACCGGCGGCGGTGGCGAACTCCAGGTCCCCGGGGCCGTCCCGCTCGGCGAGGGCCAGGGCCGTCGCGACGGTGGCGTGCCCGCAGAAGGGGACCTCGGCCTTCGGGCTGAAGTAGCGGATCGCGTAGCCGCGTACGCCCGGCGCCGCCGTCCCGGTCCGACCGGTCAGGAAGGCCGACTCGCTGTATCCGAGGTCCGCCGCGACGGCGAGCATCTCCGACTCGTCCATACCGGACGCGTCCAGCACCACGCCGGCCGGATTGCCGCCGTCCGGGTCGGCGGAGAAGGCGGTGTAGCGGAGGATCGCGTACGGCGAGATCTCGTTCATGTGCCGCACAACCGTGTCGCGGTCCGGGGCATTCCCCCGGGCCCCGGACCGCGCTGCCGGTTCAGTGGCAGTTCTTGGTGCCCTTGCTCGACTTCGTCCAGGAGCAGGAGTCCAGCAGCTTGCCGCTCGGCTTGATCAGCCGCGCCTTGTCACCGGTG
This sequence comes from Streptomyces sp. AW19M42, assembly GCA_000470535.1. Classification (GTDB taxonomy): domain Bacteria; phylum Actinomycetota; class Actinomycetes; order Streptomycetales; family Streptomycetaceae; genus Streptomyces. The sequence continues at coordinate 6,743 of CBRG010000203.1, read as the reverse complement.
TTGTTCCAGACGTACGAGCCTCGGTTCCAGTACACATGGCCGGGGCTCGTCCTCCCCTTGCCGGTGTGGACCCTGACGGTCTTTCCCGGGCTGACGTTGTAGCTGCCGAACGTGTAGGTGTACCCGGTGTTGTCCTTGAGCTTGTAGCCCTTGAGCTGGAACTTCGCCTTGGTGTTGTTGTGGATCTCGACCCATTCGGCGTTGAGCGAGGCGGTGGACCGGGTGTCCTTGCCGGGGCTGTCGTACTGGATCCTGCCGAGGTGCACTCCGCCCTGGTGCGCGGCGGCCGAGGCCGGTGCCGCGACGAGCAGCGAACCGGCGAGGGCGGCGGTGGCCGCCAGGGCGAGGGGCACCGCGGTGCGTATGCGCATGCTGTGGTCCTTGTGTGTAGTTCCAGTGAAGAACGATGAGCATAAGGGCAGCACGCGCTTACCTGACCGGCCGGGATGCCTATCGGCAGGCATAGATCGTTCCGGTGTGAGGACTGGTCAACTCTGTTCCTTCAGGGGCCGGTTCCGACCGGGACGGCCTTGAGGGGTCAGCCCCGTCCCACGTACGGCATGGCCGTAGCCAGCACCGTGGCGAACTGGACGTTCGCCTCCAGCGGCAGCTCCGCCATGTGGACCACGGTCCTCGCCACGTCCGCGGCGGCCATCACCGGCTCCACGGCCAGCTCGCCGTTGGCCTGAAGGATTCCGGTCCGCATACGGTCGGTCATCTCGGTCGCCGCGTTGCCGATGTCGATCTGCCCGCAGGCGATCCGGTACGGGCGTCCGTCCAGCGACAGTGACTTCGTCAGACCGGTCAGCGCGTGCTTGGTCGCCGTGTACGCGACCGAGTGCGGGCGCGGTGTGTGCGCCGAGACCGAGCCGTTGTTGATGATCCGGCCGCCCTGCGGGTCCTGCTCCTTCATCAAGCGGTACGCCGCCTGCGCGCACAGAAACGCCCCCGTCAGGTTCACGTCGACCACCGTGCGCCAGTCCTCGTACCCGAGGTCCTCGACCGGCACGCCGGCCGGACCGAAGGTGCCCGCGTTGTTGAAGAGCAGACCGAGGTGGCCGAATGACTCGCGTACCGAGGAGAAGAGCGCGTCCACCTCGTCGGGGCGCGAGACGTCGGTGGGGACGGTGATGACGCGGGCGTGCTCCCCGGCCAGCGCGGCGGTCCCGGCGAGCGGTTCGGGGCGGCGGCCCGCGAGCGCCACCGACCAGCCGGCGCCGGTCAGGGCGAGGGCCACCGCGCGGCCGATCCCGGAGCCCGCGCCCGTGACCACGGCCGTCCTCGTCGCGGAGTTCAACAGATTGTTGCTCATGGTGCGGCAGCGTACGCCCAGGGTCCGGCGCCGACGGAGCGCCCCGGCCGTCCGGCTGGGGTTCCGGCCGTCGGACGGCGTTCCGTTCGGGTCAAACGGTGTGCCCGGAGGGCGGGTTCGTGCCTCCGGGGAGTGAACCCGGCACCGGACCCCGGCGATTCCCCGGCGGTCGGGGCCGCAGTTGATGATCATGGCCTGGCCGCATATGCGGACTTTGCCCCCGGGGACCCATTCCTGCCGCAATCCTCATCCCGGCGACGCCCGCACGACGCGAGCGCGACAACCGCCGGATGTGCTGGACCGGTGGACTTCCCCTCACATCACCAGTCAGGGGAGGGACACATGACGCACTCATCGCACCAGCAGGAGCAGGAGCTGCGCGACGCCGCCCGGCACACGGGCCGCCGCCGATTTCTCACCGTCACCGGTGCCGCCGCCGCGCTCGCCTTCTCGGTCGGCCTGCCGACAGCGGGCTCCGCGGCCGCCGCCGAGCTGGACGCCCGGCGGATCGACGAGGACCCGTTCACCCTCGGCGTCGCCTCCGGCGACCCGCTGCCCGACTCCGTCCTGCTGTGGACGAGGCTCGCGCCCCGCCCGTACGAGCCCGACAGCGGACTGCCCCGCGCCCGCGTCGAGGTGAGCTGGGAGCTGGCCCGCGACGAGCGCTTCACCCGGGTCGTCCGGCGCGGCTCCGCCACCGCCCACCCCGAGTTCCACCACAGCGTCCACGTGGAGGTCCGGGGACTGGACGCCGACCGCGTCCTCTACTACCGCTTCCGCACCGGCAAGTGGACCAGCCCGGTCGGCCGGACCCGCACCGCCCCCGCCCTCGGCGCCCACAAGCGCGAACTGACCCTGGCCGCCGTCAGCTGCCAGGCCTACCACGACGGCTACTTCACCGCCTACAAGCACCTCGCCCAGGAGGACGTCGACGTCGTCTTCCACCTCGGCGACTACCTCTACGAGTACGCGGTGAGCGCGACCGGCGGGGCCCGCGACTACACCGACCGCACCCTGCCCGCCCTCTTCAACCGGGAGACGACCACGCTGGAGGACTACCGGCTCCGGTACGCCCTCTACAAGTCCGACCCCGATCTGCGCGCCGCCCACGCCGCGCACCCCTTCGTCGTCACCTGGGACGACCACGAGACCGAGAACAACTACGCCGGGGACACCTCGGAGGGCAGCCTGCCGCCGGAGGAGTTCCTGGTCCGCCGGGCCGCCGCCTACCGGGCGTACTGGGAGAACCAGCCGCTGCGCGCCCCGCAGCGGCCGACCGGCCCGGACATGAAGCTCTACCGGCGCCTCCAGTACGGCCGGCTCGCCCAGTTCGACATCCTCGACACCCGCCAGTACCGCAGCGACCAGGCGTACGGCGACGGCTGGCAGACCCCCGGGCCCGAGTCACAGGACCCCTCGCGCACCATCACCGGCGCAGCCCAGGAGCGCTGGCTCACCGACGGCTGGCGCCATTCCCGCGCCACCTGGAACGTCGTGCCGCAGCAGGTCACCTTCGCCCAGCGGCGCGACGTACCGACCGACGCCTACAAGCTCTCCATGGACTCCTGGGACGGCTACACGGCCTCCAGGGACCGCGTCCTGAAGGGCGCCCAGTCCGCCGGGGTGGACAACCTGATGGTGCTGACCGGCGACGTGCACGTGAGCTACGGCTTCGACATCAAGCGGGACTTCGACGACCCGGCGTCCCGCACCCTGGGCACCGAGATCGTCACCACGTCGATCACCAGCGGCAAGGACGGCGCGGAGAAGCCGGCCAACTGGAACAACCTGACGCAGGCCAACCCGCACCTGAAGTTCTACAACGGGCGCCGCGGCTACGCCGTCGTCACCCTCCAGGAGCGGCAGGCGCGCGCCGACTTCCGTACGGTGTCCGCCGTCACCAAGCCGGGCGCCCCCGTCACCACGGCCGGCTCGCTCGTCACGGAGGTGGGCCACCAGGGCCTCACCCCCGCCTGACCGCCGTTCCAGGGGTGTCCACCGGGTAGCGGACGCCGATGTGGTCACGTACCGCGTCGAGCGTCCGCATCACCGCGAGCGAACCGTCCAGCGGCACCAGCGGGGACTCCGTCTCACCCGCCCGTACCGCCCGCATCACCTCGGCCGCCTCGAACTGCATCCCCGACAGGCCCCGCGGCCCCGGCCCCGCGGCGACCTCCTCGGGCTCGCGGCCCGCCCGGTGCAGCACGAAGCTCCGCGGATAGAAGAAGCTGTCCGGGAAGTCGATGCGCCCGGCCGTCCCGATGACCGTGGCGGTCGTCGGGTGGTGCCCGACGACCGAGCAGGCGAGCAGGGCGGTGGCGCCCGAGTCCCAGCCCAGCAGCATCCCGGTGTTCAGGTCGACGCCCTCCGGAGACAGCAGCGCGTCCGCCCGCACCCGGTCCGGCTCACCCAGCAGCAGCTGCGCGAACGACACCGGATAGACCCCCAGGTCCAGCAGCGCACCGCCGCCCAGCGCGGGATCGCGCAGCCGGTGCTCCGCGCCGAAGTCACCGGCGAAGCCGAAGTCGGCCTGCACGGTGCGGATCTCACCGATCGCCCCGTCCCGCACCAGCTCGGTCATCCGCCGGATCACCGGGTTGCAGTACGTCCACATCGCCTCCATCAGGAAGAGGCCGCGGTCCCGGGCGAGCTCCACCAGCTCCCGCGCCTGGCGCTCGTTGAGCGTGAACGCCTTCTCGCACAGCACGTGCTTTCCGGCCTCCAGCGCCAGCCCGGCCGCCTCCCGGTGCGCGGAGTGCGGTGTGGCCACGTACACCACGTCGACGTCGTCGTCCGCGACGAGTTCGGCCCAGCTGCCGTACGCCCTGGGTATCGCGAACCGCTCGGCGAACGCCTTCGCCGCGGTGTCCGTACGGGAGGCGACGGCCACCACCTCCGCATCGGGCATCCCCAGCAGGTCGGCGGTGAAAGTCGCCGCGATGCCACCGGTCGCCAGCACGCCCCAACGGACAGTCCTGCTCATGCACGCTCCCAAAAAGGTGTCGACCATTCCGGCTGAGCTGAGAGCATAGAGGCGGATTCAACAACAATGGAGATCAGAATGCCGGAGAGCGGCGTCAGCCGAGCCCAGCACGTACACATGACCGACACTGCCCCCGTCACCTCTCCACCCCGGCCGACCGCCACCGCGGCGGCCCGGCGCACCGGACTTCTCGTCACCCTGGTCCTCGGCGGACTGACCGCGCTGCCGCCGCTGTCCATGGACATGTACCTCCCGGCGCTGCCCGCCGTCACCGACGCGCTGCACGCACCCGCGTCGACCGTCCAGCTGACCCTCACCGCCTGCCTCACCGGCATGGCACTCGGACAGGTCGTCGTCGGGCCGATGAGCGACCGCTGGGGCAGGCGCCGCCCGCTGCTCCTCGGCATGATCATCTACGTCTTCGCCACCGCGATCTGCGTCTTCGCCCCGACCGTCGAACTCCTCATCGGCTTCCGGCTGCTCCAGGGCCTCGCGGGCGCGGCCGGCATCGTCATCGCGCGTGCGGTGGTGCGTGACATGTACGACGGCATGGAGATGGCCCGGTTCTTCTCCACACTGATGCTGATCTCCGGCGTCGCCCCGGTCATCGCCCCCGTCATCGGCGGACAGGTCCTGCGGCTCACCGACTGGCGGGGCATCTTCGCCGTCCTCACCGTCGTCGGCACCCTGCTCACCCTGGTCGTCTGGAAGTGGCTGCGGGAGACCCTGCCGCCGGAGGAGCGCCACACCGGCGGCATCGGTGACGCGCTGCGCACCATGCGCGGGCTGCTCGCCGACCGCGTCTTCACCGGCTACATGATCGCGGGCAGCCTCGCCTTCGCCGCCCTCTTCGCGTACGTGAGTGCCTCGCCGTTCGTCGTGCAGGAGATCTACGGCGCCTCGCCGCAGACCTTCAGCATGCTCTTCGGCATCAACTCGATCGGCCTGATCGTCGTGGGCCAGATCAACGGCAAGATCCTCGTCGGGCGGATCAGCCTCGACAAGGCCCTCGGCTTCGGGCTCTCCGTCATCGTGCTGGCCGCGACGGCGCTCCTGCTGATGACGTCCGGGGTCTTCGGTGACGTCGGACTCGTACCGGTGGCGTCCGGACTCTTCGTCCTGATGTCCGCGATGGGGCTCGCGATGCCCAACACCAACGCACAGGCCCTGATGCGCACCAAGCACGCGGCCGGGTCCGCCTCCGCGCTGCTCGGCACATCCTCGTTCCTGATCGGAGCCGTCGCCTCACCGCTCGTCGGGATCGCCGGAGAGGCGACGGCCGTACCGATGGCCGTCGTACAGCTCGTGTGCGCGGTGGGCGCGATGACCTGCTTCCTGGCGCTGTGCCGGCCCTGGCAGCAGGTCGCCGCGCGGCCGTGACGGGCAGCGGGCCGGGGAGCGTGTGGCCGGGCTCCGCCTACACTTCGTCGGTGAACGACACCCTCCCCACCGCGGACTCCCTGCGTGCGGCACTGGCCGGACTCCTCGACGGGCTGCCGCCCCGCCAGGCCACCCAGGCCGTCGACCGGCTCATCGCCAACTACCGGGGGACCACTCCCACCGGCACCCCGCTGCTCCGCGACCGCTCGGACGTCGCCGCGTACGCCGCCTACCGGATGCCCGCCACCTTCGAAGCGGTACGGTCCGCCCTGCACGCCCTGCGCGAGGCCGCCCCGGACTGGGTGCCCGCCACCCACACCGACGTCGGCGGCGGCACCGGAGCGGCGAGCTGGGCGGTCGCCGGGGCCTGGGAAGGTCCGCGGACCACCGTGCTGGACTGGGCCGAGGCCGCACTCGCGCTCGGCCGTGAACTGGTCGGCGCCTCCGCCGTCCCGGCGCTCGACGACGTCGAGTGGCGGCGGGCCCGGATCGGCGAGGACCTCGATCTCGACGCCGCGGACCTGGTGACCGTCTCCTACGTGCTCAACGAGCTGACGCCGCGGGCCCGCACCGCGCTCGTCGACGCCGCAGCCCGAGCGGCGCAGGCCGTGGTGATCGTCGAGCCCGGCACCCCCGACGGCTACGCCCGCGTCATCGAGGCCCGGGACCGGCTGACCGCGGCGGGGTTCACCGTCGCCGCGCCCTGCCCGCACAGCGATGCCTGCCCCATCGAGCCCGGCACGGACTGGTGCCACTTCTCGGTCCGGGTGAGCCGCTCCTCGCTGCACCGCCAGGTGAAGGGCGGCTCGCTGCCGTACGAGGACGAGAAGTTCAGCTACGTCGTGGCGACCCGGTTCGCCGTGGACGCGGTGGCGGCCCGGATCACCCGCCGCCCGCAGATCCGCAAGGGCCAGGTGCTGCTTGAGCTGTGCACCCGGGACGAGGGGCTCCAGCGGGCCACGGTCACCAAGCGGCACGGTGAGCTGTACCGTGCCGCCCGGGACATCGACTGGGGCGACGCCTGGCCGCCCCCGCAGGAAGCGATGTAGGGCGTGTTTCGAAAGTCCC
>CBRG010000202.1 GCA_000470535.1 Streptomyces sp. AW19M42 | reverse complement strand
GGCCCTAGGCCCGAGGTGGTGGACCCGGCATCCGGAGAGGTAACACACTCATGAAGATCGTCGACGCCAAGGTCGTCGTCACCAGCCCCGGCCGCAACTTCGTCACCCTGAAGCTCACGACCGACGAAGGCCTCACCGGCCTCGGGGACGCCACCTTGAACGGCAGGGAACTCGCCGTCGTCAGCTACCTCACCGACCACGTCGCGCCGCTGCTCATCGGCCTCGACCCGCACCGGATCGAGGACACCTGGCAGTCGCTGTACCGGGGCGCCTACTGGCGGCGGGGACCGGTCACGATGGCCGCGATCGCCGCCGTCGACGTGGCGCTCTGGGACATCAAGGCCAAGGCCGCGGGACTCCCGCTCTACCAGCTGCTGGGCGGTGCGAGCCGCGAACGCGTCCGCACCTACGGCCACGCCAACGGCCGGGACATCCCCGAACTCCTCGACTCCGTACGGGCCAGGCTCGTCGAGGGCTACCCCGCCGTCCGTATCCAGTCCGGCATCCCCGGCCTCAAGGCCGTCTACGGAGTGACCGACACCGACGAGAGGGGCTCGAAGGTCCTCCACCAGCAGCCGCGCCCCCTGGTGGAGGACTGGGACACCGAGGCGTACCTGCGCCACATGCCCTCCGTCTTCGACGCGGTACGCGCCGAGTTCGGCCCCGAACTGCCGCTCCTGCACGACGCCCACCACCGGCTCACCCCGATTCAGGCCGCCCGGCTCGGCAAGGACCTTGAGCCCTACCGGCCGTTCTGGCTGGAGGACTGCACACCCGCCGAGAACCAGGAGGCGCTGCGCCTGGTGCGCCGCAGCACCACCACGCCCCTGGCCGTCGGTGAGGTCTTCAACACGGTGCACGACTACCAGACACTGGTCACCGAGCAGCTGATCGACTACGTACGGTCCGCGGTCACCCACTTCGGCGGTGTCACACCGCTGCGCAAGCTCTTCGACTTCGCCGCCCAGTACCAGATCAGGAGCGCCGTGCACGGACCGGAGGACATCTCCCCGGTCGGGATGGCCGCCGCCGTCCACCTCGACCTGGCCGTTCACAACTTCGGCATCCAGGAGTACTCGGGCCACACCGCCCTCACCGAGGAGGTCTTTCCGCACTCCTACACCTTCACGGACGGATACCTGCACCCGGGCGAGGCCCCCGGCATCGGGGTCGAGCTGAACGAGGAGGCGGCGGCGGCCCACCCGTACGCCCAGGCCTATCTGCCGGTCAACCGCCTCCACGACGGGACCGTCCACGACTGGTGATCCTTTGGGCATCGGGGGATGTGGTCCCGCCGCGCGTCCCGGGCCTGCACAATTCGGGGTGTGATCGAAAACGACCCGTACCTGTGGCTGGAAGACATCGAGAGTGAGGCCGCGCTCGCGTGGGTGGCCGAACGGAACGCCGAGACGGCGGCCGCACTGGCCACCGACACGGAATTCACCTCCCTGAAGGAGGGGGTGCGGGAGGTGCTCGACGCCTCGGACCGCATCCCGTACACCGTCCGTCGTGGAGCGTTCCTCTACAACTTCTGGCGGGACGCCGCGCATCCGCGCGGCCTGTGGCGGCGTACGACGCTGGAGCAGTACCGCAAGGACGCCCCCGAGTGGGAGGCCGTCCTCGATGTCGACGCACTCGCCGCCGCGGAGGGCGAGAAGTGGGTGTTGTCCGGCGCACGCGTCCGGTACCCCGCATACGACCGGGCCCTGGTGTGCCTGTCGCGCGACGGCGGTGACGCCGTTGTGGTCCGGGAGTTCGACCTCAGCGCCCGGACCTTCGTCGAGGACGGCTTCCAGGTCGCGGAGGCGAAGACGCGGATCGGGTGGATCGACGCCGACACCGTGTTCATCGGCACCGACTTCGGGCCGGGCTCACTGACCGACTCCGGCTATCCGCGGATGGTACGCAGATGGCGGCGCGGCACACCGTCCGAGGACGCCACCCCGGTGTTCGAGGGCCGGGCGCAGGACGTGTCGGCCGGGGGCTGGCACGACAGCACCCCCGGCTTCGAACGGGACTTCGTCTTCCGGTCGCTGGACTTCCACCACGGTGAGATGCACCTCCTGACGGCTGACGACTCACTCGTCAGGATCGACGTGCCGGACGACGCCGACGCCTACGCCCATCGCGAGTACCTGATCGTCAGCCTCAAATCCGCCTGGCTCGGACACCCGGCGGGGTCCCTGCTGGCGTTCGGCTTCGACGCGTTCCTGGCGGGCGACCGCACCGCGGAGGCGCTCTTCACCCCGGACGAGCGGACGGCCCTGGCCGGGCACTCCTGGACCCGGCACCACCTGATCCTGGAGACGATGCGCGACGTCAGCACCCGCATCGAGGTGCTCACCCCGGCACCCGGCGGCTGGGCCCGCAGCCCGCTCGCGGACGTTCCCCCGCTCTCCGCCGTCAGCGTCGTCGACACGGACCCGGACGTCTCCGACGAGTATTTCCTCGATGTGTCGGGATTCCTGCAGCCGTCCACCCTCTACCACGGCGAGATCGGCGCCGGTTCGGAGATCCTCAAGCAGGCCCCGGCCCGCTTCGGCACGGCGGGGCTGGCGGCGGAGCAGTACTTCGCGGTCTCCGAGGACGGGACGCGGGTGCCGTACTTCGTGATCGGCCCCGACCGCTCCGTCCCCGACGCCGCCCCCGGACCCGCCCTGCTCTACGGATACGGAGGCTTCGAGGTCTCCCTCACCCCGTACTACGGCGCGTCGACCGGCCGTGCGTGGCTGGAACGAGGCGGCACCTACGTGATCGCGAACATCCGGGGCGGCGGCGAGTACGGACCGGACTGGCACCGGGCCGCTCTCGGCGCGGACCGTTCACGCGCCTTCGAGGACTTCGAGGCCGTCGCCACGGACCTCGTCGCGCGGGGCATCACCACCCCGGCCATGCTGGGCGCGGCGGGGGGCAGCAACGGCGGCCTCCTCATGGGCGCGATGCTCACCCGCTGCCCGCAGCTGTTCGGCGCGATCGTCGCCCAGGTACCGCTGCTGGACATGCTCCGCTTCCACGAGCTGCTGGCTGGCGCGTCGTGGATCGCCGAGTACGGCGACCCGGACGACGAGGCCGACCGCCCCCACCTGCGCGCGCTCTCCCCGTACCACCGGCTCAGCGCGGACCGGGCCTACCCGCCGGTGCTCCTGACGACCTCGACCCGCGACGACCGTGTCCACCCCGGCCACGCCCGCAAGGCGGCGGCACGGCTGCGCGAACTGGGCCACCGCGTCCTGCTCCACGAGAACACCGGCGGCGGCCACGCGGGCGCCGGCGACAACGAGCAGGCCGCCCACAACAGCGCCCTGATGCACACCTTCCTGTGGCAGCACCTCACTCCACAGGCGCGGCCGGCCGCCGGCTGAGCGTAGGGGCGTCGCTCAGCCCGTCCTCGGCACCTCGATGTCGTAGACCAGCGCATACGTGATGTCCCGCGCCTGGCGCAGGTCGTAGCCCGTCGCGTCCAGGATCGCCTTGAGCGCCCGCATCCGGTCGCCACCCAGCATGAACATGCGCGCGTCGGCCTGCGCCTCGGCCGAAACCGCCAGGGCACGGGCTCGCCGGGGATCCACACCCCGTGGGATCCTCGGCAGCCCGCCCTCGGTCTTCCTGCCTCCGAACACCTTCGGCCCCACCCCTCACCCGTACGAACAGTTCGTGCAGACCATCCTATGCTGACGGGCACTCAGGCCAGTTGGTGCCGGTCAAGGCGAGCGGTCGCTGCCGGGAGCGGCGTGGGCCAGGCCCGTCCGGTAGGCGATGACGACGAGCTGCGCCCGGTCGCGGGCCTCCAGCTTCGTCATGGCGCGCTGCACGTGGGCGCGGACGGTGAAGGGGCTGAGGAACATCCGCTCCGCGATCTCCTGGTTGGACAGGCCGGTCGCGACCAGGGCCACCATCTCGCGTTCGCGCGGGGTGAGCAGGGCGAGCTGTTCGGGGTGGCTGGGCTCGGGTTCGTCCGGTGTCGCCAGGAACCGGGCGACCAGGGAACGGGTCGCGGCGGGGGACAGGAGCGTGTCGCCGGCGGCGATCGTCCGCACGGCGTCCAGCAGGTCCTCGGCCCCGATGCCCTTGCCGATGAAGCCGCCGGCCCCCGCGCGCAGCGCCTGGGCGACGTACTCGTCGGTCTCGTAGGTGGTGAGGACCAGGACGCGGCTGGCACGCAGCTCCGGGTCGGCGCAGATCTCCGAGGTGGCGGCGAGACCGTCCATCCCGGGCATCCGGATGTCCATGACCACCACGTCCGGGCGCAGCTCCCGGGTGAGCCCCACCGCCTCCCTGCCGTCGGCGGCCTCGCCGACCACGGTGATGTCGTCGGCGCTGTCGAGCAGTAGCCGGAAGGCTTCGCGCAGCAGGGCCTGATCGTCGGCGAGCAGCACTCTGAGTGTCACGGCGTATCCCCGGCCTTTGCGTCGTCCGTCGGTTCGCCGGCTGTCGACCTGTCGGCCGGCCGGGTCCTGTCCCTGGCGGGCGGGAGGGGGAGTTGGGCGGAGACGAGAAAGCCGCCCTCCGGGCGGCCGCCCGCGGAGAGGTGCCCCCCGACCGCCGTGGCACGTTCACGCATCCCGATCAGACCGTAGCCGGGCGGCGGGCGGTCCGGCGGATCCAGCGGGCCGGCAGTCCCGGAGGCGCTGCGTCCGGCGGCCGTGGCCGGCACCGTACGGGCACCGCCTCCGTCGTCGGCGACGGTGATGGTCACACGCTCGCGGCTCCAGCCGAGGCGCACCCGGGCGCTGCCGGCCCCGGCGTGCTTGGTCACGTTGGTCAGGGCCTCCTGGACGATGCGGAAGGCGGTGAGGTCCACTCCGGGAGGCAGCGGCCTGGCCGTGCCCTCCTGGTGCACCGACACCTCCAGGCCCGCGCGGCGGAACGACTCCAGGAGGGTGGGCAGCCGGGACAGTCCTGGCGCCGGCTCCGCGGGCGCCGCTGCGTCCCCGCACTGGCGCAGCAGACCGACCGTGGCCCGTAGCTCGTCGAGCGCGTGGCCGGTGGTCTCGACGAGTTCCCCCAGGCTCTTGCGGGTCTGCTCCGGGCGGGTGTCGAAGAGGTGGGCGGCGACCGTGGCCTGCGCGTTGGCCAGGGTGATCTGGTGGGCCACGAGGTCGTGCAGTTCCCGGGCGATGCGCACCCGCTCCTCGGCCACTCTGCGGCGCGCCTCGCTGTCCCGGCTCCTCTCGGCCCGCAGCGCCCGCTCCTCCACGGCCGCCAGATAGGCCCGTCGGTTCCGCACCGAGTGCCCGAGCACACCGGCCACCAGTACGAACGCCGCCACCGCCGTCATCCTGCTCGCGTCCTGCCACGAGAGGCCCCCGGACAAGGGGGTGGAGGCGACCAGCAGCACCAGCGAGGCGAGCGCCACCGCGCCCACCGCGCGCCGTTCGGTGCGCGCGGTGAGTGAGTAGGTGTAGGCGGTGATCACGGCGGGGGCAACGATCGGCGGGCTCAGCAGGAGGCCCAGGAGCGGAACCAGCACGCCGCTCGCGGTCGTCGCCGCCAGCGCTGCCAGGGGCGTTCGGTGACGCGCTGTCAGCGCGGCACAGGACACCACGGCGATGACACAGGCAGCGGCGGGCGGCGCCGAGAAGGTGTCGTCGACCTGCGCCACGCCGCCGAGGAGACAGAGCGCGAACGCCGTCGCCGTGACCACTTCCTCCCGCCACCACGTGCCGTGCGGTCGCGGACCTGCGCCACCCGTGCCCGTCATGGCCGGCTCAGCCCCGGCCGACGGGAAGCCGCCGCCCCGCCGACGCGTCCGGCCCGCTCGCAGGGGCCGGTGCGTGTCTGTTCAGTGCCTCACCCTCGACATCCACATTCGGCAGCACACGGCTCAGGATACGGGGCAGCCACCAGGCCCGGTGTCCGAGCAGCGCCAGTACGGCGGGCACGATCGCCATCCGCACCACGAAGGCGTCGAAGAGGACGGCGGCGGCCAGGCCGACGCCCATCGTCTGGATGGTCGGGCTGCTCATCCCGATGAACCCGGCGAACACGCTGATCATGATGATCGCCGCCGCGGCAACCACCCGTCCGCTGTGCCGGAAGCCGTTGACGATCGCCTCGCCGGGGGACGCGCCGTGGACATGGGCCTCCCGCATCCGGCTGAGGAGGAAGACCTCGTAGTCCATGGCGAGGCCGAACACGATCCCGATGATGAGGATCGGCATCAGCGACATGACGGGGCCGGTCTGCTCGATGCCGATCAGGTCCGCGGCCCAGCCCCACTGGAAGACAGCCACGAGGACGCCGAAGGCCGCACCCACCGACAGCAGGAAACCGAGCGCGGCCTTGACCGGGACCAGGACGGAGCGGAAGACCACCAGCAACAGGAGCACCGCCAGGCCGATCACCACCGCCAGATAGGGGACGAGGGCGTCGGCCATGGCCTCCGAGATGTCGATGTTCAGCGCGGTGGTGCCCGTCACCAGGACGCGGGCGTCCGCACCGGACCCGACGCCGGAGACCGCGCCCCGGATCCCGTGCACCAGGTCCTTCGTCTCGTCGCTGTTCGGCGCTGTCCGCGGTACGGCGGTGAGGACGGCCGTGTCCGCGTTCTCGCTGAGGACCGGATCACCGACCGACGCGACCCCGTCCACGGCTCGCAGGGTCTTGATCACCCGGTCCGTGGTGGCCCGGGTGTCCTTGGAGTCCTGAGTGTCCACGACCACGGTCAGCGGGCCGTTGAAGCCGGGGCCGAAGCCCTCCGACAGCAGGTCGTAGGCGCGGCGCTCGGTGGTCGTCACCGACTTGGACTCGTCACCCGGCAGCCCGAGTCGGAGGCTCAGAGCCGGCAGGGCGACCGCGCCCAGAGCGAGTCCGGCGACCACGAGCACGGCCACCGGACGGCGCAGCACGAACCGCGCCCAGCGGGTGCCGAGCCCCGGCCGGGCGGCCGCGCCGGACACCGGACGGCGCCCGCTGACCGGCCGGAGGGCCCTGCGGACGGTGCGGGGCAGTACGCGCCGGCCGAAGAAGCCGAACAGCGCGGGGACCAGGGTCAGGGCGACGAGCACGGCAAGGGCCACGGCGCCCGCGCCGCCCATCCCCATCCTGGTGAGCTCGGGAATCCCGACGACCCCCAGCCCGGCCAGGGCGATGAAGACGGTCGCGCCTGCAAAGACGACGGCGGATCCGGCCGTGCCCACCGCCCGGCCCGCGGCCTCCTCCGGCTCGATGCCCCGGGCGCGCTCGTCGCGGAAGCGGGAGGTGATGAAGAGCGCGTAGTCGATGCCGACCGCCAGCCCCAGCATCAGCGCCAGGATGGCGACGGTGGAGCTCAGGCCGAGCGGCACGGCCAGCGCGGAGACCAGGCCGAAGGCGATGGCCACGCCCACGAAGGCGGTCAGCAGCGACAGTCCGGCCGCGGCCAGCGATCCGAGTGCGACGACCAGTACCACCGCCGCCACCGCGACACCGATGATCTCCGTCGTACCGCCGGGTTCCTCCTCGGAATCCAGGGCCGAGCCGCCGGTCTCCACGGTCAGCCCCGCCTCCCGTGCCCGGTCGGCGGCGTCCTGGAGAGCGCTCCTGGCGGACTCGGTCAGATCGACGGCGGCCGCGGTGTAACTGACCGTGGAGTAGGCGATGGTGCCGTCCTCGCTGACAGCGCCGCTCCGGTAGGGGTCGGTGGCCGAGGCGCCCTGACCGCCGCCGTCCAGCGAACCGAGCGCGTCCTCGACGGCCGCCTTGTTCTCCCCGGCCGTCACCCGCTGCCCGTCCGGTGCCCGGAAGACCAGCCGGGCCTCCGCGCCCTGGGAATTGCTCCGGGGAAAGCGCTCGTCCAGCAGGTCGAACGCCTTCTGCGACTCGGTCCCGGGCATCGAGAGATCCTCCTCCTGCCCGGCCGGCGCCACGGCGGCGGCGATCCCGGCCAGCACCAGGGCACTCAGCCACAGACCGGTCACCAGCCGGCGCCGCCGGAAGGCCCACCGTCCGATCCGGTAGAGAATTGTCGCCACTTTTCGATCACTCCAGACACCGAGAGACAAGGGGAACGCGCATGGTGTGCGCGCTTCCCAGACTTGCCTTCGGCGCCCCGTCGGTCATCGTCCCGCGACGCCGTCCTCTTCTGGTGCAACCGGACCAGCCGTCCGCGCGTCCTAGTACGTGCGCACCACAGGCCGACCGGGTTTGACGGGGCTTCGCATTGAGCGGCAGACAGGCTTACCGGCGCTCCCGGCTCCGGCCGGATCACGTTCTGCGGGAGGGCCCAAGGGTGCGCTCGACCGCAGTGCCCCGGTGACGGCCCCCCCCGTCTCCACTTGGGGCCCGTGTGACTCGGTAAGCTATGCTCCGGCAATCGTCTCACCTGGCGCTGGCAGGCTCTGTGGCCGTCGCACATGCCTCGTAGAAGGCGTAACGGTTCACAAATGGAAGGACGACGATGGCGCGTTGCTCAATAGCGACGATTTCCTGGGAGCGTGTGCACCTCAGTCTCGTTGTGGAGGTCGCCGACTTTACTGGAGATGCTAGTGCTCTCAGCTTCTTGATTGTTGACAACGGGCGCGAATTCCCGGTTAATTCTCAGCAAATCGGCGCTGAACAGCACCGCTTGGATATTAACGTCACCAACTTCCAGAACCGGCGCCAAGTGCCCAACGGCACGTGGCGGATCGTCCCGGTGCTCGGTGACGAACGCCTGCCAGGGGCCACGTTCGATCTGAAGGCCACGGACCGGCTCGACGTCAGTTCCCGCGTCTTCCTCTACGACCGCAATCGCTCGGTGTACGTGATTTCGTTTGGGCTTTCGGACGATGACGAGAGCCCCGAGTTCCTCATGCGGACGTACCAGTTGTTCCGCAGTGCCGGGGGCGGTAAGAAGAGCAAGACGAAGAAGCCCATCGGAAAGCGAATAGCACTGAAGGTGCTGCCGCGGGCCCGGCGACGCAAGCTCGCCAACCGTTTCTACTGGGCCGCTCGCCGCCTGAATCCGCCGCGTGGGAACAAGATTCTCTTCGCCTCCGAAATGCGCACCGGTCTCGGCGGCAACCTGGCCCGCGTCCACGACCGGATGATCGAGCGTGACCTCGACAAGAAGTACAAGTTCAGTCACTCGTTCCGAATACCGTCGACGGCGAACAAGTGGAGCACGCTCCGCCTGATCTATCTGCTCGCCACGTCGGACACCGTGCTGATGGACGACTACTTCGGGCTCCTCGGTAACCTGACCATTTCGCCGGAAACCAAGATAATCCAGCTCTGGCATGCGGGAAGCGGTTTCAAGGCGGTCGGCTACAGCCGATTCGGAAAGTACGGTTCGCCGAAGCTGTCCAACGCCCACCGCAAGTACACCTACGTCATCACCGGGTCCAAGCACCTGGTGCCGGTGTACGCCGAGGCGTTCGGCGTCGAGGAGTCGGCGGTCGTGCCGACCGGCCTTCCCCGCATCGACACGTTCCTCAACGAGGAGCACTCCCAGAAGGTCACCGACGACTTCTTCGCCTCCTACCCGCAGTTCCGGGGCAAGAAGATCGTGCTGTTCGCGCCGACCTTCCGCGGGAAGAGCATCAGCGACGCGCACTACGACTACGACCGCATCGACTTCGAGAAGCTCCACGAGGTCTGCGGCGACAAGTACGTCGTGCTCTTCCGGATGCACCACTTCATCTCGGAGGCCCCGCCGATCCCCGAGGAGTACTCGGACCGGCTGATCGACTTCGCGTCGTTCCCCGACACCAACGACCTGCTGCACGTGACCGACGTGCTGGTCACCGACTACTCGTCGGTCATCTACGAGTACACGCTGCTCGACAAGCCGATCCTGTTCTACGCGTACGACAAGGACACGTACTCGGTGATCCGCGGGTTCCACCGCGACTACGACAGCGTCGCCCCCGGCACGATCTGCGTGACCTTCGACGACCTGCTCAAGGCTCTTCAGGACGAGGACTTCGACCTCTCGAAGGTCGAGGAGTTCCGGCGGGAGAACTTCGACTACGTCGACACCAACTCGGCGGACCGCGTGATCGACTGGCTTGTGGTCGGAGATCACGGAGGCCGCGAAACGGGCGGTCAGCACCAGTGGCTGGACACCGTCCCGGACAACACCGCGGTGGGCGACCAGCCGCTCAGCGACCAGTCGGAGGAATGACCTGTGAACGTTGCCCTGCTTTTCGCCGGCGGCATCGGGTCGAGGATGAACAGCCGTGCTCTCCCGAAGCAGTTCCTGGAGATCCACGGCAAGCCGATCATCATCCACACCCTTGAGCACTTCGAGGCGCACCCGGAGATAGACGGCATAGCCATCGCGATACTCCCCGAGTACCGCGAACTGATGGAGAAGCTCCTCAAGCGGTACGAGATCCAGAAGGTCAAGTGGGTCATCGACGGCGGCCGGACCGGTCAGGAGTCGCGGCACAACGCGCTCAGGACGGTCTCCGCGGACTGCCCCGACGACACCGTCGTGCTCGTGCACGACGGCGTGCGGCCGCTGATCGACGCCAAGTTGATCACCGCCAACATCGAGACGGTCCGCGAGCACGGCTCGGCCATCACCTGCACCAAGTTCAACGAGACCGTGGTGTCGAGTGAGTACGACCACATCGACGACGTGATCCCGCGCGACCACATCTACGCCGCGCAGGCCCCGCAGAGCTTCCGGCTCGGGGAGATCCTCTCGCTGTACGACCGGGCGGTCGAGGAGGGCGAGCACGACACCATCGACTCCTGCTCCCTCATGCACCGCTACGGGCGCAAGATCTACCGGGTCGTCGGCCCCCGCTCGAACATCAAGATCACGACGTCCGAGGACTTCTACCTGTGCCGGACGTTCTTCGAGATCCTCGAAAACCAGCAGATCGTGGGTACGTGATTCCATTGACCACCGTTTCCAGTCCGGTCGTGGCGCACGACCTCGACGAGATTCTTGACCGCGACCTGCCGTGGAGTGAGCTGTCCGGCCGCACCGTGCTGGTCACCGGCGCGAGCGGCATGCTGCCGTCGTACGTCGTCTACACGCTGCTCGCCCTGAACGACCGGCACGGCGCGGGCATCACCGTGCACGGCCTGGTGCGCAACGAGGAGAAGGCCAGGCTGCTGCTCGCGGACGTACTGGACCGCCCGGACTTCAACCTGGTCGTCCAGGACGTGTCGGTTCCGCTCGAACTGCCCGGTCCGGTCGACTATGTGATCCACGGGGCGAGCGCCGCACGGCCCGCTCTGCACGGCAGCCAGCCGGTCATGACGATCAAGGCGAATCTGCTCGGCACCTTCAACCTGCTCGACCTCTGCGTGGAGAAGGCCAGCCGCGGATTCGTCCTGATGTCCTCGGCGGAGGTCTACGGGGCCCAGCCCCCGGAGACCGAGCTGATCGACGAGCAGAGCTACGGCGGCTTCGACATCCTCAACCCCCGGGCCTGCTACGCCGAGGGCAAGCGCGCCGCGGAGACGATCTGCGCGACCTACCAGGCGCAGTACGGCGTCGACAGCCGTGCCGTCCGGTTCGGTCACGTCTACGGTCCGGGGATGGCGCTCGACGACGGCCGCGTGCAGGCCGACTTCGCGGCGAACGTGGTGGCCGGCAAGGACATCGTGCTCAACAGCGACGGTTCCGGCGTACGGACCTACACCTACGTGGCCGACGCCATCGCGGGTCTGTTCTACGCTCTGCTCCGTGGCGACCAGGTGGCCTACAACGTGGCGGACCCGGCGGGTCTGGTCTCGATCCGGCGGCTGGCCGAGCTGTTCACCGAGGTGCGCCCCGAACGTGGTCAGCAGCTCCGGTTCACCAACGAGTCCGACGCGCGCGCCTACAGCCTGACCAAGAAGCAGGGCCTGGACAGTGCGCGGCTCGCCGCACTCGGCTGGAGCCCGGTGGTCGATCTGCCGACCGGGCTGAACCGCATGGTGACGCATCTGGAGTCGAGCGCCCCGGCCCAGTAGCGACATCGGACATCGCTCGCGCGCGAAACTGCCTCGGGCCCGGACTTCCGTCCGGGCCCGAGGCAGTTTCGCGCGGTGTCACCGAAGCGCCGCAGGCGGGCGCATCAGGTGGAGCGGAGCTTCCTGGCGAACCGTCGCACCGGAGCCGGAAGGATCCGGGCCAGCCCCCGCCGCTGCGCCTTGGGCTGCTGCCTGATCACCGGCTTCGCCGGGACGTCGTCCTCGACGGTGGGATTCCAGTACTGCGTGGACTTCTCGCCCTTGCGCGGATACAGCTCGTTCGGGCGGCGCGGAACGACCTCGGGACGCTCCCAGGCGATGTCCCGCCGTACCACCCGCGCCGGTGCTCCCACCGCGATGCAGTTGTTGGGTATGGACGAGGTGACGATGGATCGGAAGCCGATCACCGAACCGTCGCCGATGGTGACGCCACCCATCACGACCGCGTGCTTCGCGATCCAGACGTGCTCGCCCACCACGATGGACTGCGACGGGTTCACCCGCTTCTCGGTGTGCACGTCGAAGATCGGGTGGGTGTCGTCGCCGCGCACCTCGATGTTCTTGGCGAACATCACATCGGCACCGATCGTCACCGACACGCCCTCGACGGCGGAGAGGAAGGTGCGGCCGGCGCAGCCCACGTTCTCGCCGATCCGGATCCGGGACTCGTGCCCGCAGCGCAGCTCGAAGCGGAGGCCTGCGCGCTTCTTCGTGGTCTGCTCGATGTCGATCTGGCCGTTGTCTCCGGAGAAGGTGACGAGCAGGTCCTTGACGTCAGCCTTGGGACTGATGACGAGCCTGTTGTTCGATCCCTTGAACCGGATATCGATCTTGGCGTCACGGATCTCGCCGTCATAGACGATCTCGTTTCCCTGATCGTCCTTGTAGCGCTCAAGCTTGTGTACTTGCAGCATCGTGATCTGAGGGGTGTCCTTGCCCGGGTCGGGGTCGGACCCGCCCCTCGTACCTCCGTTCCGGCCTGCGATTCGGCCTAAGCTATCAGGTGACCTTATTACTGGTCCTTGGCCGGACCTTGGCGTGATCGAACCGATAGCGGCCGCTCCAGCGGCTGCCGGGCGGAGCTCAGGCCAGGCCGCCGCGGAGCGCGTTGACGCGCTTCACGCCCGCGTCGAAGGCGGCCCCGTCGAGGGTGCCCGCCGTCAGCGCCTCGCTCAGGGCGGTCACCGCAGCCTCCCCCTGAGCGGCGTCCCGGGCCGAGCAGAGGATCAGGTCCATACCGGCCGAGGCTGCCAGTACGCTGCGCTCCGCCGTGGAGCCGTAGGCCTTGAGAGCCCCGGCCTCCAGGGCGTCGGTGACGGTCACACCCCGGAAGCCGAGCCGGTTCCGCAGCTCGCCGACCACGGTGGGGGACAGGCCGGCGGGCCGGTCCGCGTCCAGTGCCGGGTAGACGGCCCAGGACAGCATGACGAGCTTGGTCCCGGCGGAGACCGCCGCCCGGTAGGGCGCCTCGTCGACGCTCCGTAGCGTCGACGCCGACGTGGTGAGGGTGACGGGACCCAGGTCGGTGTTCTGGTTCGCGGAGGCGGGGCCGAGACCGGGGAAGTGCTTGGCGGTGGCCGCCACCCCGGCATCCTGCTGCGCGGTGATGAAGGCCGAACCGCAGGACGCCACCGCCTCCGGGTCCTTGCTGTAGGACCGCTCGTACTGGTCGGTGAAGTCACCTGCCGTGCGGTACACGTCGAGCACGGGGGCCAGGTTGACGTTCATCCCGACGCCCGCGAGGTTCATGCCCGCCCCGCCCCCGGTGAACTCCGCCTGCCCCTCCGGGTCCGTCGAGGCACCGACGTCCTTCGCGGACCACACCGGCTCACCGGGCAGGCGGCGCACCATGCCGCCCTCCTGGTCGGTCATCAGGAGCAGCGGAGCGCTCACCGGGGCGTCGGCGTGCGCCGCGTTCATCTCCTGGATGACGCCCTCGATCTGGCTCAGGCTCTTGATGTTCTCCGTGAAGAAGATCACCCCGGCCGTACGCCCCTCGCTGATCGCGTCCATCAGCCGGGCCGGGGGCGTGAGCCCGGAGTAGGAGTGGATGACGCACTGCCCGGCGCGCTGTGCCGGGGTCAGGGCGGCGAGGGGGGAGCGTGCGCTCTCCGGCAGGCGTACGGCTGCCTCGGTACGGCCCGCCAGTCCCAGCCCGCCGGCCAGGGCCGCGGTTCCGGCGAGCAGAGCGCCGCGCCTGCTGAGGGGGCGTGGTGTCGAGCTCATGGATCTCTCCTTCGCGAAATGTCGTTGCGCCCGGTGCCGGTCGCGCTGTGGTCGGCCCCGGGGGGGCGGTCACCATTCCTGCGGTCACCGCCCCCCGGGGTCCGCTGTCACGGCGTGTTGTTGGCCAGGGCCAGCAGGCGGGAGCGGTCACCACTGAAGCGGTCGCGGTCGACGTTGCCGGAGATGCCGCTCACCGAGCCGGTCGACGTGTACTGCCAGACGGTCCAGAAGGGGAAGCCCTGCGGGATGCTCGGGCTGCCCGCGGAGGTCCAGTGGGCCACCCACAGCGGACTCCTGGCGGACATGCCGGTCCAGCCGGCGGTGCACGAGTTCCACCAGCTCGGGCTGGTGTAGATAACGACGTCGCGGCCGGTGCGGGCCTTGTACGTGTTGTAGAAGTCGAGGATCCAGGTCTGCATCGCGGCGGGCGTCTTGCCGTAGCAGGTGCCCTCGATGTCCAGTACGCCGGGGAGCGTCAGGTTGTCGCGGGACCAGGCGCCACCGTTGTCGGCGAAGAAGTTCGCCTGCGCCGCGCCACCGGAGACGTCGGGCCGCGCGTAGTGGTACGCGCCCCGGATCACCCCGGCGTTGTACGCGCCCAGGTAGTTGGTGCTGAACGTCGGGTCCTTGTACGTGGTGCCCTCGGTCGCCTTCATCCAGGCGAACTCGATGCCCGCGCCCCGGACCGAGGTCCAGTTGATGCTGCCCTGGTAGCTGGAGATGTCCATCCCCACGGGGTTCGCCAGGAGGTTGGTGTCCGGCGTCGCGTCGAGGCCGAGCTGGCGGGTGTCCGGCTTGAAGTCCTTGCTGTCCTGGACGTAGCCCACGCCCATGTAGCCCTTGCCCAGTGGCACGGTGCTGTCGGAGGGCAGCGGCGCGGCGGCGGCGGTGCCCGACATCAGGCTGAGCGTCAGCGCGGCGCTCACGCCGAGGACACCGGCCACGGAGAGTCTCCGCTGCGCGGATGTGAGGGAGAGACGGCGGGGAAGCATGGATTCCTCCTGCTAGGTGGGGGGAGAGAGGCAGAGGATCTACGCGCGTCCACATGACGCGAACACGACACAGTGAGCCACAGGGGAGTGCGGCTGGTAAATAGTTTTCCGATTCATTAGTGGTATAGACCTATTCGCGCTCCGGTGAGCTGCGGAAACGGCCCGGCCCCGGCGGAACTTTCCTGAAGTGGTGCCGGTCGCCAGTGCTTTGGCATCTCAGGGTGCATCCGGCACAACCATCCTTGTCGTTCGAGGGTCACATCAAGTGGGAGCAATCCGCTCTCAGAGTCACAAGGGGGATATATGCGAATCGTACGTAATGTCGCGACTGTCGGAGCGTTGGCCACGCTGACGCTGGGCGCCACGGCCGTGCTCAGCACGACCGCCTCCGCCGCGCCCAACGTCACCCCGCAGGGGGTCTGCGGAAGTGCCTACAAGACCGTGAACTCGGCGCCCATCGGCTCGCAGGGCACCGTCTACCTGACGTACAACTCCGCGAACGGCAAGAACTGCGTCGCGACCATCCGCGCCAATCCGGGCACGGCCAAGAACATGTCCACGTCCATCTACGTCTCCGACACCGACGAGTGGGCCGGTGACGAGGGCGACTACACGTCGTACGCCGGGCCCGGCTACGTCTACGGCAAGGGCCACTGCGTGAGTTGGAGTGGCAGCATCGGCAACGTGTACGTGTCGGTGGAGAACTCCAACTGCGCGAAGCTCAAGGAGCACCGGGTCACCGGAGTCCGCTGACCCGGCACACCGCCGGGCGGCATCAACGAGGTGAAGCACCCTCGGCACGGGCGACCTTGCGGGCCCACATGACCAGGGGGACCTGCAGGGGCAACCTGCCGAGGGCCGCGGCCCTCGGCAGGGCGGGGCGGTGCCGCCAGTCGAGGGCCATCTGGACGTTGGCGGGAAAGACGGCGACGAAGAACCCGGCGGTCGCGCGGGCCGCGGCGGTCCTCGTCCTGGGGTGGACGAGTCCGGCGGCGAGCGCGAGCTCGACCACCCCGCTCCCGTACGTCCACGCACGCGGCGTACCGGGCAGGATCCTCGGAACGGTCCCGTCGAACACCCTCGGCACCGTCAGGTGGATGGCTCCGGCTCCGGCCATCAGCCCGGCGAGGAGGAAGGGGGAGCGGCTCGTCCGGGACATGGGTCTCCTTCGATGGCAGGTTCGCGATGTGCCGCCGAGGCGTCGTCGACGGGGACGCCCAGCCGGCCGGCCACAGCGGTGAGGGCCGTTCCCAGCGGGAGCGCGACGCGGGTGGCGGCGTGCCGGTCGCCCCGGGTCGGGTCCCGGTTGACGATCAGCACCGGCATTCCGGCCTGGGCCGCCTGGCGGACGAACCGGAGCCCCGACATCACCGTCAGCGAAGAGCCCAGGACCAGCAGCGAGGACGCCGCTCCGACCAGTTCGCGGCAGTGCTCGACCCGGCGGGGCGGTACGGCCTCACCGAAGAACACCACGTCCGGTTTGAGAATGCCGCCGCAGACCGCGCAGGGCACCACGCGGAAGTCCCCGACCTGCTCGTCGGTGAGGTCGGCGTCGCCGTCCGGGTTGATGGCGGCGGCCACCGGCGCGAAGCCCGGGTTGGCCTCCTCCAGTCGCCGCGCGAGGTCGCGGCGCGAGCCGAGCGTGCCGCAGGAAAGGCAGACGACCCGGTCCAGGCTCCCGTGGAGTTCCACCGCGTCCTCGCTGCCGGCGGCCTGGTGCAGACCGTCGACGTTCTGGGTGATCACCCCCGAGAGCAGGCCCTGCCGCCCGAACGCGGCCACCGCCCGGTGCCCGGCGTTGGGCCGGGCGCGGCCGAAGGTGCGCCAGCCGAGATGGCTGCGGGCCCAGTACCGGCGCCGGGCCTGAGCGCTCGCCGTGAAGTCCTGGTAGGTCATCGGGGTGTGCCGGCTCAGGCTCCCGCCCTCGCCCCGGTAGTCGGGGATGCCCGACTCCGTGGAGATCCCGGCCCCGCTGAGCACCAGCACACCGCCGGCGCTCAGCGCATCGGTGACCGGCCCCAGGTCGGTGGTGGCGGGCGGCAGGTCCTCGGTGGGGGCCCAGCTCAGAGTGGGGCGCATGCGCATGCCTCAAGAGTACGTAACCGGCCGCGGCAGCCCGCCCGCGCCGTCGACAGCCCCGGGCGACCGGGGTCGGGCCGGGTCACCTCTGCCGCACCACGGGCACCGGCGCGCAGCCGCGGAGCCGCGCGTCCCCGCGTGCCCTGCCCGGTGACGCCCCGGCCCCCACCACCCGGCCGTCGAGGACCGCGAGCCAGCCGCCTTCGGGCACGGCGGACCCCACCCCGTCCGGATCGGCGGGG
>CBRG010000201.1 GCA_000470535.1 Streptomyces sp. AW19M42 | reverse complement strand
GCGCAACACCACGTACGAGATCCTCCGGGTGCACGACGATCCCGCGGCCGACCCGGCCGACGAGCGGGTCGTCTCGCACATCTCCTCGGTCGTGGATTCCGGCGACGGCGTGCGCCGCCGCTCACTGAAGGTCCTGCCGGTCAGCTGAGGAGACGCGTCGACGTGAAAGTTTTTGTCACAGGCGGAGCCGGTTTCATCGGCTCGCAGTACGTGCGGGCGATGCTCGCCGGCGAGTACGCCGGGTACGAGGACGCCGAGGTCACCGTGTTCGACCTGCTCACCTACGCGGGCAGCACGGCGAACCTGCCGCTCGGGCACGAGCGGCTGACCTTCGTCCAGGGGGACATCCGCGACGCGGCCGCCCTGGAGAAGACCCTGCCCGGCCACGACGTGGTGGTGCACTTCGCCGCCGAGTCGCACGTGGACCGGTCGGTCACCGGCGCGGTCCCGTTCGCCTCGACCAACGTGGTCGGCACCCAGCAGATCCTGGACAGCTGCGCCCGGCACGACGTGGCAACCGTGCTGTGCGTGTCCACCGACGAGGTGTACGGCTCCATCGAGACCGGATCGTGGGACGAGCACGAGCCGCTGCAGCCCAACTCGCCGTACGCGGCGTCCAAGGCCGGCAGCGACCTGGTCGCGCTGGCCTGCTGGCGCACGCACGGCCTGGACGTGCGGCTCACCCGCTGCTCCAACAACTACGGCCCCTACCAGAACGCCGAGAAGCTCATCCCGCTGTTCATCACCAACCTGCTGCGCGGCAGGCCCGTGCCGCTGTACGGCGACGGGCGCAACGTACGCGAGTGGCTGCACGTGGCCGACCACTGCACCGCGCTGCAGCTGGTGCTCACCGAAGGGGAGCCGGGCGAGGTCTACAACATCGGCAGCGGCGTCGAGGTCACCAACGTCTCGATCGCGCGGCGGCTGGCCGAACTGTGCGGCGCGGACCCGTCGCTGATCCAGCGGGTCGCCGACCGCAAGGGCCACGACCTGAGGTACTCGCTCGACTTCAGCAAGATCACGAAGCTGGGCTTCACTCCGGCGATCGAGTTCACCGCCGGTCTGGAGAGCACGGTGGAGTGGTACCGGGCCCATCCGGAATGGTGGCCCGCTTAGGGCGACCGGCCCGCATCCCGCACGGCGCACGCGAAGGCCGCCGGATCATCCAGTGATCCGGCGGCCTTCGCGCGTGCGCCGCACCTGGCGGGGTGTCAGTCGCCGGTGTCCTCGCCCCAGGCGACCAGGAGCTCGTGCACCCCGTAGTGGAGCATGTCCGAGCGCAGCGGGACCTCGCCCGCGGGCGTGGCCAGCCGAAGGTCGGGGAAGCGGTCGAACAGCATCGGCAGGGCGATGCGCAGCGTGCCGCGCGCCAGGTTCTGGCCGATGCACTGGTGCTCGCCGTGCCCGAAGGCCACATGGCCCTGGGCGGAGGCGGTGATGTCCAGCCGGTCCGGGGCGTCGAAGTGCTCGGGATCCCGGTTCGCGGCGGGCAGCGCCAGGACCACGGTGTCCCCGGCCCTGATCTGCGCACCGTTCAGCTCGACGTCCGCCAGCGCGGCGCGGCTCGCCCCGAGGTGGGAGATGGTGAGGTAGCGCAGCAGCTGCTCCACCGCGTTGTCCGTGAGCTCGGGGCGGGCCCGCAGCAGGGCGAGCTGTCCGGGGTGGTCGAGGAGCGCGAACGTGCCGAGTGCCAGCATGTTGGCCGTCGTGTCGAAACCACCGCCGAGCAGGGCCCAGGCGATGTTCACGATCTCCTCGTCGGTGAGCTCGTCACCGGTGACGAGCTCACCGATCAGGTCCGTCCCGGGTGCGGCGCGCTCGGCCGCGACCAGCTCCTGGAGGGTCTCGGCGATGACCGTGCAGGCGGTGATCAGCTCCTCGACCGTGTAGTGCATCCGGGATATGACCGCCAGCTGCCGGGCGAGCGGTTCGCTCACCGCGTCGGGCACGCCGAGCATCTCGCACATCACCCGGACCGTGAGCGGCTCCGCGAAGGCGGTCACCAGGTCCACCGGCCGGGCGGACCCGGCCATCGCGTCGAGGTGCTCCCCGGTCAGCCGGGTGATCATCGGGGTCAGCCGGGCGACCGCGCGCATGGTGAAACGGCGGGTCAGCAGCCGCCGGTAGCGGGAGTGACCGGGCTGGTCCATCTTGATGAAGGCGCCCGGCGCGGCGGGCGGCGGGCTGTACTCGGTCATCGGGAACGGCGGCGGGGTCGGCAGGCCGATCAGCTCGTTGCGATGGCTGAACCGCCGGTCGCTCAGTACGGACCGCACGTCGGAGAGCCGGGTGACCAGCCACCCGGCCCCCTCACCCGGACCGACGGTCAGTTCCAGCGGAGCGACCGGACACTTCTCGCGCAGCTCCGCGTACTCGGGGGGCGGGTCGAAGGGGCACTTCCTCGCCGTGGGCAGGGTGACAGGTGCGTCCGGCGTCTGGGTCATGCCTTCTCCAGGGACGTCGCGTACAGCCGCTGTTCG
Organism: Streptomyces sp. AW19M42; assembly: GCA_000470535.1. Taxonomy (GTDB): domain Bacteria; phylum Actinomycetota; class Actinomycetes; order Streptomycetales; family Streptomycetaceae; genus Streptomyces. Next base: position 18,406 of record CBRG010000201.1, on the reverse strand, counting down.
ATGGCGTCGGCCGCCCCCGCCGCGCCGCCGGCCGACCGGACGTGCCGGCTCATCTCCCGCACGCGTTCACGCAGAGCGGTGTCGCCCGCGACCTCCAGCACCGCGTTGCGCAGGGTCTCCACCGACGCGTCCTCGCGCCGCACCACCTGGGCCAGGCCCAGCTCGGTCAGCCGCCGCGCGTTGACGTGCTGCTCCGGGTGATGGGGGACGACGACCATCGGTACCGCGGCCCGCAGCGCCTCCAGGATGCTGCCCATGCCCGACTGGCACAGCAGGACCGAGGTGTGCGGCAGGACCTCGGGCAGCGGCACCCAGGGATGCGCCTCCACGTGCGGCGGCAGCGGACCGAGCTCCTCGGGGGAGACGCGCTTGCCGAGCGCGAGCACCGTGTGCCACGGCAGCCCGGCGAAGGCCTCGACGCACTGGCGGAAGAAGCCGGGGTGGTTGTTCACGGTGGTGCCGAGCGAGACGAGCACCACGGGCCGGCCGTCCGCGGGCGGCTGCCACGGGGCGCCGCCGTCCGGTGGGGCCGCCTGCGTCGTCGGTCCGACGAACACATGGTGTTCGTCGAAGGTGGCGCCGGCGAACTGGAACTCCCTCGGCACGAACGCGACGGTGAACTCCTCGTGTCCGTAGAACAGTTCGGCCTGCTGCTCCTCGCGCAGCCCGCTGCCGGCCACTATCTCCTTGAGCCGTTCCGCGAACGCGACGATCGCCGGGTGCGCCGGATCGATCTGTCCGGCGTAGTCCTGGTGCTGCTCGGAGAGGTTGAAGTGCTCGTTCGAGATGAACGTCGGGGACAGCTGCACGCTGGGCCGACCCCAGCGCGCGGCCAGCAGCCGTCCGGTCAGCCACAGGGTCGTGTCGTACGCGACGGCGTCGGGAAGCCCGTCGGCGAAGCACTCCTCGATCGAGGGGAGTACGGCGGTGCTCGCTTCGAGCAGTTTCAGCGGGGCCCGCGCGGACTCGTCGGCGTCGATGACGTCCGGCGGCGGGTCCGAGGACAGCGGCGGGTCGTACAGGCGCGCCCGCGCGCCCGTCGCCCGGACCCGGTCCATGAACTCCTCGGTCGCGAAGCAGGTCACCCGGTGGCCGCGCGCCACGAGTTCCGCGATCACCGGGAGCACCGGCACCATGTGCCCGAAGGCCGGATAGGGCAGGAAGGCGAGGTGCAGGGGCCGGCCCCGCGGTTCCCGGCCGGACGTATCGGTCACGACGCGGCCAGCCTTGACTCGATGGTGTCGGCGGCGAGCGCGGGGCCCCGGCGGGCGGCGATGCTCTCGGACAGCGCCCGTACCCGCCCCCGGGTCTCCCGGTCCTCGGAGAGGTCCAGGACCGCGCCGCGCAGCACCTGCGCGTCGAGTGCGTCCGGTGCGATGGACCGGCCCAGGCCCAGTTCGGCGACGCGTGCGGCCACCAGGTCCTGCTCGCCGGTGCGGGGTACCACGACGGGCGGCACACCGAAGGAGAGCGCCTCCATGGTGCTGCCCATCCCGGCGTGCGAGACGAAGGCCGAGGCCTGCGAGAGGACCGACAGCTGGGGCACCCAGGGCGCGGCCTCGACGTTCGGCGGGAGCGGCCCGAGGTCGTCCGCGGTGACCAGGCCGCCCAGCGACATGACGATGTGCCAGGGCAGGTCGGCCAGCGCGGCGAGCGCGTCGCGGTAGAAGGCCGCCTGGTTCTCGTACCCGAAGCTGCCCAGCGCGACGAGCGCCACCGGGCGCCCGTCCTCCGGGCGCCGCCAGTCGCCCTGCAGGGCCCGGTCCCCGATGCACGGTCCGACGAAGACGTGCCGTTCGTCGAACGTCTCGGTCCCCGGCTGGAACTCGGGCGCCACGAAGACGACGGTCCGCTCCTCCGGGGCCCCGGTGAACTCCTCGTTCGACACGTCACCGAGTCCGTGCGCGTCCAGCGTGGAACGCAGCAGGTCCTGGTACTCGGCCAGGGCCGGATGGCCGGGGTCGGGCGGGGACATGCCCGCGGCGAGCGCGGCGTACGGGTTGCAGGTCTCGCTGACCACGAACGTGGTCGCGGTCATGACCGAGGGCAGCTGCCACTTGCGTGCCAGCAGCCGGCCGGTGGGGTAGCCGAACGCGTCGTAGACCATCAGGTCCGGGCGGTCGTCACCGAGCAGCTTCTCCGCGTCGGGGAGCGGAGTGAACGACTCCTTGAGGTGTCCGACCGCCGCCTGGGCCATGTCGTCGCCGGTGATCTTCGCCGGGATGGCCACCGTGTTCCACGACTTCGGTACGACGGACTCGTACCGGATCACCTCGGCGCCGGTCGCGGCGACCACGTCCGCGAACTGGTCGGCGACCACGTACGTCACCCGGTTGCCGCGGCGTACCAGTTCGGCGACGACCGGCAGCGTGGGGTTCACATGACCGTGTGCCGCGTAGTTGAAGAAGGCTATGTGGCGGCCGCTCATCAAAGGCCCACCCTCTCGCGCTGCTCCACCCACGGCGTGAACACCGGCTCCGGGTTCCGGGACTCGATGTCCTTGCGCGCGATGTCCATGACGTACTCGCCGTAGCCGGATTTGGGCAGCCGCGCACCGCGCCGGTGGCAGGCCTCGGCGTCGATGAAGCCGCGCCGCAGGGCGATCTCCTCCAGGCAGGCGATCCGCACGCCCTGGCGCCGCTCCAGTACCTGGACGTACTGGCCCGCGTCGATGAGCGAGTCGTGGGTTCCGGTGTCCAGCCAGGCGAAGCCCCGGCCGAGATCGATCACCTTCGCCTTGCCGCCCCGCTGGTAGTGCCGGATGACGTCGGTGATCTCCAGCTCGCCGCGCGCCGAGGGCACCAGGTTCCTGGCGATGTCCAGCGCCTGGTTGTCGAAGAAGTACAGCCCGGTGATGGCGCGGTCGGTGCGCGGCCGGACCGGCTTCTCCTCGATGGCGATCAGCCTGCCCTGTGCGTCGACCTCGCCCACGCCGTAGCGCTCCGGGTCGGACACGTGGTAGCCGAACAGGACGCAGCCGTCCAGGTCGCGGCGGCTGTCCTGGAGGAAGTCGGACATGCCGGGGCCGTAGAAGATGTTGTCGCCGAGGATCAGCGCGATCGAGTCGTCGCCGATGAAGTCCGCACCGATGATGAACGCCTCGGGCAGGCCGTTGGGCTCCTGCTGCACCGCGTAGCTGAGCCGCAGGCCCAGCTCGGAGCCGTCACCGAGCAGGCGCTGGAACAGCGGCTGGTCCTCGGGCGTCGAGATGATGAGGATGTCCTGGATGTCCGCGAGCATGAGCACGGACAGCGGGTAGTAGATCATCGGCTTGTCGTAGACGGGGAGCAGCTGCTTGGAGACGGCGAGGGTCACGGGGTGCAGGCGCGTTCCGGCGCCCCCTGCGAGGATGATGCCCTTCATGGGTGAGTCACTTCCGTAGGTGGCGCGTGGTGGGTGCGTGGACGTTCGGGGCTGCGCATGAGGCCCTCGACGACATCGGCTCCGCGGGAGGCGCCCCCCGCCTCGCGCACGTGCCGCCGCATGGCCGCCACGGCCGCCGCTGCCCGGGAGCCGTTGACGACCTCGTCGACCGCCGTGCGCAGCGCGGCCGGATCGGCGGACTCCCGCAGCAGGACGTGTCCCAGACCGAGGTCGGCGGCCTGCCGGGCGATGACCCGCTGGTCGATGTGGAACGGCACGAGCACCATCGGGACCCCGTGGGCCACCGACTCCATGACGCTGCCCATCCCCGCGTGGGTGATGAACGCGGCGGCGTGCCGGAGGACTTCGGGGTGCCGGAGCCACTGGTGGGTCTCCACGTTCGCGGGCAGCGGGCCCAGCTCATCGGCGGTGACGCGGTGGCCGAGGGTCACCACGACGTGCCACGGCGAGTCGGCCAGCGCCTGGATGCAGAAGCGCAGGAAGGCGGCCTGGTCGGGGGTGTACGAGCTGCCCAGGGACAGCAGCACGACCCGGCGCCCGTCCGGTGGCTGCCAGCCGCCGGTGTCCGGGGCGACGTCCTCGGACGGGTCGGCCAGGCACGGGCCGACGAACGTGAACCGGTCGTCGAAGGTCTCCGCGGCCGGCTGGAACGCCTTCGGCAGGAACACGATGTTGTCGCCGTGCTCCGCGCCGAAGCCGTCGAGCGGGGAGCCGTCCAGCCGGTGTTCGGCGAACAGCCGCCCCTTGCGCGCGACGAACTCGGCGATGGCCGGATCGTGCGGATCGATCGGCTCCGGCGGTGGCCCCGTGACCTCCTGGCTCTGGCGCTCCGACATCGAGAAGCCGGGGCCGGAGGCGATGGTCGGGCACAGCTGGAGCACCGGGACGTCCCAGGCGCGGGCCAGCAGCCGGGCCGCCTCGGAAGCCGCGAGGTCGTGGGCGAGCACATCGGGCCGGTCGCCGTCGAAGCGGGCCAGCGCCGTCTCCAGCGGGGCGATGGCCTCCTCGAAGAAGGCGAGGATGTTCTCCACCGCCGAGCCGGTCGGCCCATCGGCCCAGGGGAAGCGCGACGGGTAGACCACGGCCTCCGCGCCACTGCTCCGGGCCAGTTCGACGAAGCGTTCCGTGACGAAACAGGTGACCCGGTGCCCACGTCTCACCAGCTCGGTCATCAGGGGCACGGCGGGCGCGATGTGCGCGTACGCGGGGAAGGTGCAGACACCCACGTGGCCGCGCCGGGTGGGTGTCTGCCGGTGCTGTGGTCCGTCCTGAGCCGGTCGTCCGTTCACGGCGTGAGTATGTACACGTCCGCGTGTCGCCTTCGAGGAACCGGAGCGAAGACTAGGGCTCCCGCTAGACCGTGTTGACCAAGCTGGTTGTCGATGGGATTCAGGCCATCAGGCCCCTCGACAGAGAGACACAGTCACAGATGAACACATACGCAAGTCCACCCGGGCGGCGCCTCGTACGCCGTGCGAAGGGGACGGCCATCGCGGTCGTGGTGGTGACGGCGGCCACGCTGACGACCACCGCGTCTGCCGGTAGCCCGCCCAGGGTGACCGGCGCCGTACCGCTCACCCAGGTCGTCCCGCAGCCCACCGAGGTCCGCACCACCACCGGTGTCGCCTTCGACCTGGATTCGGACGACGCGGTCTACACGACCGCCGGCTCCAAGGACGCGAGCGAGGCCGCCACGTTCCTCACCGGACTGCTGCGCAAGCCCACCGGCTACGCACTTCCGGTGCGCAAACTGGCAGCCGGGGCCAAGCCGTCGGGCATCGTGCTGGCCCTCGGCGGCGACAACACGGTGACGAAGCCCGAGGGCTACCAGCTGGAGGTGACGTCCAAGGCCGTCACGATCCGGGCCGACGAGCGGGCGGGGCTGTTCAACGGCGTGGAGACACTGCGCCAGCTGCTGCCGGTCAAGGTCGACCGGGAGCAGCGGACGACCGGTCCCTGGCGGGTCCAGGGCGGTGTCATCTCCGACGCGCCGCGCTACGGCTACCGGGGCGCGATGATCGATGTGGCACGGCACCACCTTCCGTCCTCGGACGTGAAGGGCTACATCGACGCCATCGCCCGGTACAAGATCAACTATCTGCATCTGCACCTGATCGACGACCAGGGCTGGCGCATCGAGATCAAGTCCTGGCCGGAACTCGCCAAGATCGGTGGCAGCACCGGCACCGGCGGGATGCTCGGCGGCTACTACACGCAGGAGCAGTACAAGGACCTCGTCGCGTACGCCTGGGCGCAGGGTGTCACGGTGATCCCGGAGATCGAGGGTCCCAGCCACATGCACTCGGCGCTCGCCTCGTACGCGAAGCTGACCTGTGACGGCAAGCCGCTGGAGCCGTACACCGACTGGGTGAACAGCCCCGACGGCAAGCTGTGCCTCGACAACCCGACCACGTTCGAGTTCCTCGACGAGGTGATAGGCGAGATCGCGGCGCTCACCCCCGGTCCGTACATCCACATCGGCGGCGACGAGGCGCACGAGCGGCCGCAGGCCGAGATGGACGCCTACATGGAGAAGGTCGCCAAGCTGGTCGAGAAGCACGGCAAGAAGGTGTTCGGCTGGCAGGAGGCGGCCGGCTCGCTCGACCCGTCGAAGTCGATGACCGAGTTCTGGGCCGCCGGCATCAACGACGACCAGATGCTCGCCGCGGCCAAGGGCGGCGGCAAGTTCGTGATGGCGCCCGCGAGCAACGCCTACCTCGACATGAAGTACAACGACGCCCTGCCCGAGTACCCCGTCGGCAACTCCTGGGCGGGCACGTCCACGGTGGAGGACTCCTACGACTGGAAGCCGGAGACGCAGCTCCCCGGCCTTCCGGCGTCCTCGATCACCGGCGTCGAGGCGCCGCTGTGGACGGAGACGGTGTTCGGCATCAACCAGCTGGAGAACCTCGCGTTCCCCAGGCTCCTGTCGATCGCCGAGATCGGCTGGGCGAAGGCGTCCACGCACAACTGGAACACCTTCAAGGTGCGGCTGGCGGCCCAGGGGCCGCGGCTGCGTGAGGCACGTGTGAACTACTACCTCTCGCCCGACGTGCCGTGGCCGCTCGGCAGCTGATCACCGAACCCTGACACGAAGTCAGCACAGGGGCCCGGCGGATTCCTCCACCGGGCCCCTGTGGCTGTGCCGCTGCGTTGCTGTCCGTGCTCGCGTCCGCGCTCAGGGGCGAACGGCGTGCACCATGTAGTAGTGGTCCTCCGCGTCGGTGAGCGGGGCCTGCTGGGGGGTGACCTCGAAGCCGTTGGAGCGCAGGATGCCGCAGACCCGCTCCAGCTGGTCGTCGAGGTCCGCGACCTCGACGACGGCCTGCCGGATGCGCGGCCACTGGGCCGCGTCGATGCCGAGCAGCACATCGGCCTCGGCGCCCTCCACGTCGACCTTCAGCAGGTCGATGTCCCGGTCCTCGGGCAGGTAGGCCGCGAGGCGCTCGACGTCGACGGTGACCTCCTGCGCGAAGTACATCTGGTCGGCCAGGGCCCGGTCGGACATCTGGGCCATCTGCGCCTTCGGCTGCTCCTTGATCTCCGGATACCTGGTGGAGTTCGCGGGGAGCATGGGGAAGAACGAGAAGGTGACGCCCTCCTCCGGCTTGCTGCCGAGGGCAGTGCGGTGCAGGGTCACGTCGTCGAGACCGTGCAGTTCCATGTTCTTGCCGAAGAGCTCGATGGAGTCCGGCATCGGCTCGAAGGAGATCACCTCCGCGCCCGGGTACTTGTCCTTGATGAACAGGACGAACATGCCGATGTTCCCGCCGACATCGAAAACGAGCGGGCTGTCGGGGAGTTGGAGTCCGCTGTAGCAGCCCTGCTGGAATATCTCGTCGTAGATGTACCGCGTTTCGAGGACGCTCTGCGTGTACACCTGCAAGCCGTCGCCCAGTTCGACAAGCTCCGTCACAATCGCCCCTTGGTCGACCCGATAGGTGAATGGTTCATGGAGCGTATCCGCGCGGGGCTGGGCCTCAGGCGGTCGAGCCACCGCATCTAGTCGAACAACTAACCCGGCGGGACCGGCGTGCTGCCGCGAAGCGGGCGGGACTTTCAGAACACGCCCCAGGGCCTGTCGTCACACTGCCGACGGCAGTGTGACGACAGGCCCTAGAGAACTGAGTCGGAGAGGTCCAGGACCGCGGTCCGTACGGCGTCGATCACCAGGTCGACCGCGTTGTCCGGCAGATGGGGGCCGATGGGCAGGCTCAGCACCTCGTCGGCCAGCCGCTCCGTCCTCGGCAGGCCGGCTGCCGGTTCGAGGCCCTGGCCCGCGTAGGCGGGCGTGCGGTGGATGGCCACCGGGTAGTGGATCAGCGTTCCCACGCCCGACTCCTCCAGCCGCCGGCACAGGGGATCGCGGAACGGGGTGCGCAGTACGTACTGGTGCCAGACGTGCTCGGTCCCGGGCGCCGTGTCCGGGGTGGCGAGGCCGGGCAGGCCGGCGAACGCCTCCGTGTAGCGGCGGGCGACCGCGCGGCGCCGTTCGTTCCAGTCGTCCAGGTACGGCAGCTTCGTGGCGAGCACGGCGGACTGGATCTCGTCCAGCCGGGAGTTGCCTCCCTTGACCTCGTGCACGTACTTCTCGCGGGAGCCGTAGTTGCGCAGCAGCCGCAGCCGGCCGGCCAGCTCCGCGTCGTCGGTGACGATGGCGCCGCCGTCGCCCAGTGCGCCCAGGTTCTTGCCCGGGTAGAAGCTGAAGGCCACGGCGTGCCCGCTGCCCACGCGCCGGCCGTTCCTGCGGGCACCGTGTGCCTGGGCGGCGTCCTCCAGCACGGCGAGGCCATGCCGGTCGGCGAAGTCCCGTACCGCGTCCATGTCCTCGGGGTGCCCGTACAGGTGGACCGGCAGCACCGCGCGGGTGCGCGGGGTGACGGCCGCCTCCAGCAGGTCCGTGCCGATCAGGAACGACCCCTCGCCCGGTTCCACGGGGACCGGCCGGGCGCCGGTCGACGAGACGGCGAGCCAGGTGCCGACGAAGGTGTGCGCGGGCACGATCACCTCGTCTCCCGGACCCACCCCGAGGGCTCTGAGCGCCAGCTCCAGGGCGGCCAGGCCACTGCCGGTCGCGACGCAGTACGCGTTCTCGCAGTACGCGGCGAAGGCCGCTTCGAACGCTTCCAGCTCGCGGCCCAGGATGTAGCGGCCGGACTGGGACACCCGCAGCACGGCCGCGTCGATCTCCTCCTGGACGCCGGTGGCCGCGTGCATCTCGCGCAGGTCGAAGAAGGGAACCTTGGTCACGTCTGCCTCCGGCTGTCCCGCAGGAAACTCTCGTACCCGCGGTAGTAGTCCGCCTCGTCGTAGTGGTGCGACGCAAGGACGAGACAGACCCCGCCCGGAGTGAAGTCGCTGAGGTCCCGCCACACCATCGGACCGACGTACAGTGCGGTCCCCGGGGTCTCCAGGCGGTGCTCGACCTGGGTGTGGCCGTCGTCCAGGCGCAGGGTGAAGCCGCCGTGGGCGGCGATGAAGAGCTGCTCCAGCTCGCGGTGCGCGTGCCCGCCGCGGGACGCGCCACCCGTCAGATCGTGCAGGAAGTAGACCCGCCGGATCGGAAATCCGGCGGTCCACTCCGACTCCGCGATCGAAATGCAGCCGCGTTCGTCCTGATGCTGTTGGAGATCGACGAACCGGCTGGGCTTTACCCTGCCGACGGGCGTCTCCGTTGTGCTCGCTGCCATCGCAGCCACTCCTCGATCCTGTCCGGCGTGCGTCGGCACGGCTGTGCCCGGTCGTTATCCGTGCATGGCCCGCTACTCGTCCACGCCGGCGGCGGTCCGGGCGCGGTGCAGCGAGGTCACCTCCGGCCCGTTGGCGACGGCGACTCGTATCGCGTCGCTGATGGTCTCGATGTCGTCGGGGCCGACCGCGGGTCCGGTCGGCAGGGCGAGCAGCTGCCCGCACAGTTCCTCGGCGTGCGGCAGTGAGTGGCCCGGGTCCTCGGCGTACGGCTGAAGCTGGTGCATGCCCTGGGGGAAGTAGGGCTGGGCCAGGATCCTCTCCGCGCGCAGGACGCCGAGCAGCAGATCCCGGTGCAGCCCCGCGGCCGCCTCGTCCACGGTGATCATCATGTAGTGGTGGTTGTTGCGGTGCTGCGAGGCGTACTCCAGCGGCCGCACACCGGGGATGCCGACGAGCGCCGCCCGGTAGAGCTCGTAGTTGGCACGGTTGTGGATCATGGTGTCCGCGAGCGCGTCGAGGGAGGTCAGCCCCATCGCGGCCGCGGCCTCGTTGAGCTTGGCGTTGGTACCGATGTGGCCGACCCGGCCGTCCGGTCCGAACCCGAAGTTCCGCACCGCCCGCATGCGTTCGGCCAGCGCGTCGTCGTCGGTCACGATCGCGCCGCCCTCGAAGGAGTTGACGATCTTCGTGGCGTGGAAGCTGAACACCTCCGCGTCGCCGAAGCCGCCGATCGGGGTGTCGTTGTGGGTGCAGCCCAGTGCGGGAGCTGCGTCGAAGTACAGCCGAAGCCCGTTGCTCTCGGCGATCTTCTCCAGCCGCCCCACGTCGCAGGCCTGCCCCCACACGTGCACGCCGATGATGGCCCGGGTCCGGGGGGTGATCAGGGCCTCCACCCGCTCCGCGTCGATCAGTCCGGTCACCGGGTCGACGTCGCAGACGACCGGCCGCAGCCCCCGCCACCCCACGGCATGGGCCGTGGCCGGGAAGGTCAGCGCCGGGATGATCACCTCGTCGCCGGGGGTGCCGCCGGTGGCCTCGTCCCCGATCAGCATCTGCAGGGCGACGGTCGCGTTGCACAGGGAGACGCAGTGCCGCACGCCCGCCAGCTCCGCCACCCGGGCCTCGAACTCGTGCATGAGAGGACCCATGTTGGACAGCCACTCGTTGTCCAGGGCCTGGTTCATCCGGTCGAGGAACCGCCGGCGGTCACCCTGGTTGGGCCTCCCCACCCGCCGGTCCTCCACGAAAGCCGGTGCCCCGCCGAACAGCGCCAGATCCTGTGTGCCGTGTTTCATCCGAACGTCCCCCTCTGAAACGGCGCGGGTCATGTCAGACCCGTCTCCGGTACGCCTGGATGGCCAGCGGTGCGAAAACGGCCGTCATCACCACGGACCAGCCGAGCGTCCACCACACCGAATTGCCGACGGGCCCGCCCGAGACGAGTGCGCGCAGCGCGGTCGCCTCCTGCGAGATCGGGTTGATGTCGGCCCAGGCCTGGAGCCAGCCGGGCATGGTGTCGGTCTTGACGAACACGTTGCTGCAGAACGTGAGCGGGACCGCCAGCACACCGCTGAACATGTGCACCGTGGTGGCGGACTTGGCGGCGAGGCCGACCAGCATCGACAGCCAGGCCAGTCCCGCGGCGAACAGTGTGATCAGCAGCAGCCCGGCCAGCAGTGACCAGAATCCGGTGCGCACCTCGAAGCCCTGCACCGCCCCCACGGCCAGCAGCATGACCAGCCCGACCGTGACACGCACCAGGGTGCCGATCAGATGGCCTATCAGGGGCGCGATCCGTGCGATGGGCAGGCTGCGCAGCCGGTCGAACAGGCCGTTGCTGATGTCCTGGTGAAGCCCGGTGCCGGTGGTGAGCACGGCGGTGACCGACGACTGCACGATCAGCCCCGGCAGGGCGAACTGCAGATAGGCGTCGGTGTTCCCGGCGATCGCCCCGCCGAAGACGTACACCAGGAGCGCGATGACGATCAGCGGCTGTACGACGGCGAATCCGATGATCTCGCCCGGGTTCGCCTTGAGGTGCAGCAGATTGCGGCCCCCCAGGGTCAGACAGTGCCGGGACACCGTCAGCAGACTCAGCCGGTGCTTCGGTGAGGGGGCGGTGAGCGCGGTCATGAACTGCTCCGTTCCATCTGTGCCGCCGGTACGGCCCCGGCGGTGGCGGGTTCCTCCGCGTGGTCGGGGTCCTTCTGGCCCCGGCTCCCGGTCAGTGACAGGAAGACCTCGTCGAGGCTGGGCTGGCGCAGCGCCAGCTCGATGACCTCGATGCCTGCCTCGTCAAGACGTCGCAGCACCGCGGTCGTCAGGGCCGTGTCATTGACCTGGATGCGCAGCTGGTTGCCCTTCACGATGGGCTGGATGCCGCTGAGCTCCTCGATGATCTGCCGGGTGTCTTCGAGCCGGCCGCTGTCGGCGGGCTGGATCTCCAGCGTCTGACGGTCGGTCTTCGCCTTGAGCTCCTCGGGGGTGCCGGTGGCGATCGCCGTGCCACCGTCGATGACCACGATGTCGTCGGCGAGCCGGTCGGCCTCGTCCATGTACTGCGTGGTCAGCAGGACCGTCGAGCCGTTGGTGACGAGTTTGCGGACGATGTCCCACAGCTCGTACCGGCTCTCCGGGTCGAGGCCGGTGGTCGGTTCGTCGAGGTAGAGCACCGAGGGGGAGCCCACCAGGCTGACCGCGAGGTCGAGCCGGCGGCGCATGCCGCCCGAGTACGTCTGCGCCTTGCGGTCGCCGGCGTCGCCGAGCCCGAACCGTTCCAGCAGCTCCGAGGCGCGGCGCTTGGCCGCGGCCCGTCGCAGGCCCAGCAGCCGGGCCACCAGCGCGATGTTCTGGGCGCCGGTGAGCTGTTCGTCGATGGCCGCGTACTGGCCGGTCAGGCCGATGACCCGGCGGACCTCGTGGGGCTGGCGGGCGACGTCGTAGCCGCAGACCCGGGCGGTGCCGGAGTCCGGTGACATCAGCGAGGCCAGGATGCGCACCGCCGTCGTCTTCCCCGCCCCGTTCGGGCCGAGTACCCCGAGCACGGTGCCCTGACGCGCAGTGAGGTCGAGCCCGCTGAGCGCGGTGACCTTGCCGAACCGTTTGACGAGGCCCTCGGTCTCGATGGCGTACGTCATCGGACGCCCGCGTTCGCCGAAGGTCCGGACAGAGCGGTGTGCTTCATGGTGTCTCCAGATGTCGGGGAGGAATCGTTGAGCCAGCCGTCGATCAGCTGCGCGGCCCGGGCGGGTCCTCCCGCAGCCAGCAGGTCCATGCGCATCCGGGCGGTCCGGTGGCGGATGCGGGGGTCGTTCGCGACGTGTTCCACCGCGGCCCGCAGCCGCTCGGCGGTGACGTCCTCGCCCGGCAGTTCCACGCCCAGGCCGAGTTCGCTGACCCGTGCGGCGTTGACCCGGTCCTCGGGCGTGTACGTGACGATCACCAGCGGTGTGCCGAAGGAGAGCGACTCCAGGATGGTGCTCATCCCGGAGTGGCAGACCACGGCCGACGCGTGCGGCAGGACGGTGCTGAAGTCCAGCCACTCGTGCATCTCCACGTGGGAGGCCTCCGGCCGGCGGGCGGGCAGGTTGCCCGGACCGACCGCCACCACCAGGTGCCAGTCCCCGTCCGCGAACGCCGTACCGCAGGTCTCGAAGAAGTCCGGGCGGTCGTTGACCTCGGTGCCCAGGGTGATCAGCGCCACCGGGCCGTCCCCGGACGGGCGGGACCACGAGCCCGCGCCGGCCCGGACCGCCGGCAGGCTGTGCCCGGTGAAGGTGTAGCGGTCGTCGAAGGTGTCTCCCAGCGGCTGGAGCTCCCTGGGTATCAGCACGAGGTTGCGCTCGTCGAAGTTGGCCATGAACGGCCAGACGGCGTCCGGTTCCTCGCCCTGGCCGGTCAGGTACTCCGTCAGCAGGTCGACGCACTTCTGGAGGTTCTCGCCCCCGTCGGAGAAGACCTCCATGGCCAGCGAGTAGTGCTCGTTGGTGGCGACGTACGGGAACAGCTGCGCGGTGGGCCGTCCCCAGCGCCGGGCCGCGACCCGGGCGGTGAAGAAGCTCTCCAGGTCGTACAGGATCAGATCCGGTACGTCGTCGTCGAACGCCTCCAGCGTGCGGGGCAGGATCACCTCCATCGACTCCCGCAGGAACGCCAGGCCCAGAGCGCCGATGTCCTCGCCGGTCACGTACCCGGTGCCGAGCCGGCCGCGCTCGGAGCGGTAGCCGACGAAGCCGGCCCCGGCCGCCCGTACGGGTGCGGCCAGCCGCTCGTCCAGTACGTAGCTGACCCGGTGGCCCAGCGTCATCAGCAGGCGGCTGAACTCCAGCGTGGGATTCACATGCCCGTACCCCGGGAAGACGAAGATCGCGACGTGTTTCGTCGTCATGACTGCTCCAGACTCGTCCGCGGGGCCGGTCATCGCAGGGCCGGCTCGTTCAGCCGTTCCCCGATGACCCGCAGGACGTCGGCGGTGTGGTCGAGCAGGTAGAAGTGACCGCCGGCGTAGGTGCGGAGCTCGAACTCGTTGTCGGTGTGCTTGCTCCAGGCGGCCACCTCGTCGCGGCTCGCCTTCGGGTCGCTGTCGCCGGCCAGGGCGGTGATGGGGCAGCTCAGCGCGGGCCCCGGTGTGTACCGGTAGGTCTCCGCCGCGCGGTAGTCGTTGCGGATGGCGGGCAGCACCATGCGCAGCAGCTCCTCGTCGCCGAACACCCGCTGGTCGGTGCCGCTGAGCCCGCGCAGTTCGCTGACCATCCCGTCGTCGTCGCGCAGGTGCACCCGCTCGTCGCGGTGGCAGGACGGAGCGCGCCGGCCGGAGGCGAACACCCGCAGCGGGACGCGCCCCCGGCGCTCCAGCCGGGTGGCCACCTCGTACGCGAGGGTCGCGCCCATGCTGTGGCCGAAGAGCGCGAACGGGCGGTCGACGGCGGCCATGACGGCTTCCTCCACCTGGTCCGCCAGCACCCCGAGATCGTCGATCATCGGCTCGTTGCGGCGGTCCTGCCGGCCCGGGTACTGGACGGCGAGCACCTCGACGAGAGGGCTCAGCGCCTGGGCCACCGGGCGGTAGAAGGGGGCCGAGCCCCCCGCGTGCGGCAGGCACACCAACTGGACGGCCGCATCGGCGCTCGGAAAGTAGCGCCGGATCCACACATCGGTGTCGCTCATGTCGGCCTCTTTCGTCGCGAGCACGGCCAGCATCTGGGGAAGGCGGGAGCGCGTCTCCCGTCGGCCGTTGGTGTCTAGAGAAATTGGCCGACCGCCCTGGCGGCAGCCCCTCGGCGCGGATCTGAGTGAACACCTAGACCGGCCCGGCCCTGCTGGGTCAGCTCCTGGGGCCGTGTTCACCTGGTTCGCGACGCCATGGGGCCGGACCCGGTCATCCCGACCGGAGCAGGAGCGTCCCACCGACACACGAACCGGGGGAGACACTATGCCGCTGACCACCGGGCCCGGCGTGCTTCGTCATACGGACTCGACCCTGCAGGAACGACTCGCCAGGTCGGCGCGCGCCACCGGCGGTGTGGCCACCAGTCCCGAGCAGTTCGAGAAGTGGCTCGCCGAGCGCCGCGCCGCCCAGCTCCACGAGGTCAACCGGGTCCCGTTCGCAAAGCTGCGGAACTGGTCCTTCGCCGCGGGCAGCGGGCACCTGGTGCACGACAGCGGCCGGTTCTTCTCGGTGGCGGGCCTGCGCGTCGAGGTCGACGAGGGCCCTGTGCGGCAGTGGTCGCAGCCCATCATCCTGCAGCCGGAGATAGGCCTGCTCGGCATCGCCGTACGCGAGATCGACGGCGTCCTGCACCTGCTGATGCAGGCCAAGGCGGAACCGGGCAACCCGAACGGTGTGCAGCTCTCGCCCACCGTGCAGGCCACCAAGAGCAACTACACCGGAGTGCACCGGGGCCGGCACGTCCCCTATGTGGAGCACTTCGCCCACGCCGATCCGCGCACGGTGCTGGCCGACGTGCTCCAGTCCGAGCACGGTGCCTGGTTCTACCGCAAGCGCAACCGCAACATGGTCATCGAGATCGGACCCGACGTCGAGGCGGGCGAGGACTTCTGCTGGCTGACGCTGGGACAGGTGCGCGAACAGCTGCGCATCGACCACCGGGTGAACATGGACGCCCGCACCGTGCTGTCCTGCCTCCCCGGGGCCGCCACGGCGGACGGCAGTCTGCACACCGACACCGAGATCCTCAGCTGGATCACCTCCAACCAGGCCGTCCACGAGGTGGACACCACCGTCGTCGGCCTGCGCGACCTGCCCGGCTGGCACCAGTCGGACCGGGCGATCACCCATGAGGACGGGCTCTTCTTCAGCGTCATCGGCGTGGACGTCGTCGCCAACAGCAGGGAAGTCGGCGGCTGGACCCAGCCGTTGATCGAACCGTACGGGGTCGGCGTGGCCGCCCTGCTGGTCAAGCGGTTCGGCGGGGTGCTGCACGTGCTGCTGCGCGCCCGCATCGAACCCGGATACATCGACGCCATCGAGCTCGCCCCGACCGTGCAGGGAACCCCGGAGAACCACGCCCACCTGGGCGGCGCGGTCCACGACCAGCTGATCGACGTGGAACGCCGCCGCCGCACCGACCGCGTGCTGTTCGACGCCGAGATGTCGGAGGAGGGCGGCCGCTTCTACCACTCCCGCAGCCGTTACATGATCATCGAGGTGGGCGACGACCACCCGGACGAGGAACCGCCCGGTTTCGTGTGGACGGCGCTTCCCCAGATCACCTGGCTGCTCCAGCACCGGCACTACCTCAATGTGCAGGCCCGCAGCCTCATCGCCTGTCTGCACGCCTGCACGGACTGACCCATCCGTCATCTGACACCGCACCGTCACGATCCCGGCAGACAGAAGGGGCATCCCATGAACGGAAACATGGAGCGGACCGAGGAAAGCCGCACAGTCCGCGTGACGTTGGTCGGTGGTCCGGCCGACTTCCCCCCGTCCCAGCGGACGATCGATGTCAGCGAGTCCGAGGCACAGCAGAAGATCAAGATCAAGTACTACGGCGGCTACCAGCACTTCGAGCCCTCCGGCGAACTGGCCGCCATCAGGGGCCTGTCGTCAAGGACCTTCCGCTGGACCGGTTTCACCAAAATCGCGGAATAGGCGGGAGCAGCGCGCCCTATGGACACCTTGCGACCCACGGACACTTCCCACACCGGGAACTCCGTGTCCCCTTCTCGTCCTCGCCCGGGAACCGGCGAGGAGCCGGTCGCTGTCGTCGGGATCTCCTGCCGGCTGCCCGGGGCGGCGGACCCCGAAGCGTTCTGGCAGCTGCTGAGCGACGGGGAGTGCGCGGTCGGCCAGGTGCCACCTGGACGTGAACCGGTCGGCGGACGCTGGGGAGCGTTCATCGAGGGGGCCGACCGGTTCGACGCCGGCTTCTTCGGGATCACCCCCCGGGAAGCCGCCGTGATGGACCCGCAGCAGCGGCTGTGCTCGAACTCGCCTGGGAGGCCTTCGAGGACGCCCGGATCGTCGCCGGTGACCTCAGCGGCAGCGCGACGGGCGTGTTCCTCGGCGCGATGCGCGACGACTACGCGCTCCTGCTGGCACGCGCCGGCCGGGACGCGGTCAACCACCACACGATGCCCGGCGTCAGCCGGGGCGTCATCGCCAACCGCGTCTCCCACCTCTTCGGCCTGCGCGGGCCCAGCCTCGTCATCGACACCGGCCAGGCGTCCTCGCTCGTCGCGGTGCACACCGCGGTGGAGAGCCTGCGCCGCGGCGAGAGCACCCTCGCCGTTGCGGGCGGTGTGAACCTCAACCTGGCCGCCGAGACCGGTGTCGCGGCGGAGGAGTTCGGCGGTCTGTCCCCGGACGGGCGCTGCCACACCTTCGACCACCGCGCCAACGGCTTCGTACGGGGTGAGGGCGGCGTCGCCCTCGTCCTGCGGCTGCTCCCGGACGCGATCGCCGCGGGCGACCGCGTCCACGGTGTCATCCTCGGCGGTGCCGTCAACAACGACGGTGTCGCCGAGCAGCTGACCACCCCCAGCCGGGACGCTCAGGCAGCGGTACTGCGCCAGGCGTACGCCGCGGCCGGGGTGTCCCCGGGCAGCGTCCAGTACGTCGAACTGCACGGCACCGGAACGCCGGTGGGCGACCCGGTCGAGGCGGCGGCGCTGGGCGAGGTGCTGGGAAGCGCCCGCGACACCACCGCACCGCTGCTGGTGGGCTCCGTCAAGACGAACCTGGGCCACCTGGAGGCCGCCGCCGGCGCCGCGGGGCTGCTCAAGGCGGTGCTCGCGCTGTCCCACCGGCAGATCCCCGCCAGCCTCGGCTTCGAGAAGCCGAACCCGGACATCCCGCTGGCCGACCTCAACCTGCGCGTCGTGGCCGGCCCGACCGAGTGGCCCGGGACCGAAGGTCCGCGGACCGCGGGGGTCAGCGCCTTCGGGATGGGCGGCACCAACTGCCACCTGGTCCTGAGCGAGGCCCCCGCGCCGGTGCCGTCTCCCGTGGCGCCTGTGTCGGTGGCGCCCGAGGCGTCCGACGTAGCCGATACATCCGTACCGCCCGTGCCGTGGGTACTGTCCGGGCGCAGTGCCGGTGCGCTGCGCGATCAGGCGGCGGCGCTGGGCAGGACCGCGGCGGGCGAGCCGGACCCGGTGTCCGTGGGGTGGTCGCTGGCCTCCACCCGGGCGCGGTTCGAGCACCGGGCCGTGGTGGTGGATGACTTCGCCTCGGGGCTCGGTGCCCTGGCCGACGGTGACCCGTCGGCGTGCGTGGTCTCCGGTGTCGCCGGTGGGGTGGGCCGCACGGTGTTCGTGTTCCCTGGTCAGGGGGCGCAGTGGGCGGCGATGGGTGCGCGGCTGCTGGACGGGTCGCCGGTGTTCGCGGGTGCGGTCGCGCAGTGCGAGGCGGCGCTCGCCGGGCTGGTGGACTGGTCGGTCACCGACGTGCTGCGGGGGGCGGCGGACGCGCCGTCGCTGGAGCGCGTGGACGTGGTGCAGCCGGCGTCCTTCGTGGTGATGGTGTCGCTGGCGGCGCTGTGGCGTTCGTTCGGTGTGGAGCCGGCGGCGGTGGTGGGTCATTCGCAGGGTGAGATCGCTGCCGCGTGTGTGGCGGGTGCGTTGTCGCTGGAGGATGCGCTGCGGGTCGTCTGCGTGCGCAGCAAGGCGATAGCCCGGCTGTCGAGCGGGGCGGGCACGATGGCCTCGGTGGGTGCCGGCGCGGAGCGGGTGGAGGAGATCCTCGCCGCGTGGGACGACCGGGTGTCGATCGCCGCGGTGAACGGTCCCTCACAGGTGGTGGTCTCGGGCGAGGTCGCCGCCGTCGGGGAGGTCGTGGACCGTTGTCAGGGGCTGGGGTTGCGGGCGC
>CBRG010000200.1 GCA_000470535.1 Streptomyces sp. AW19M42 | reverse complement strand
CCCGCCGTGCCCGGCACACCGCTGGACGTACCGGCCGCGTTCGCCGCGATGGCCGCCGCGGGCCCCGGCCGTACCGCCGTGGTCTGCGGCGAGGACCGGCTGACCGCGGCGGACCTGGCGGACCGGGTGCACCGACTGGCCCGCGCGCTGCGGGCCCGCGGTATCGGCCCCGACGACGTCGTGGCGCTCGCGCTGCCCCGCTCCGCCGACTCGGTGGTCGCGCTGCTGGCCGTGCTGGACGCAGGCGCCGCCTTTTTGCCGCTGGACGCCGCACACCCGCCCGAGCGGCTGCGTGAACTGATCGACGACACCCGCCCCGCGCTGGTACTGACCGCGGGTGCGACCGAAGGGCTGCCGTGGGAGACCCTGCTCGACGAGGCGGCCCGGCTGTCCGGCGCCCCCCTGACGGCCGGTGAACTCGCCGCGCCCCGTCACCCCGAGCACCTCGCCTACGTCATCCACACCTCCGGATCGACCGGACGCCCCAAGGGCGTCCTCGGCCGGACCGGCGGGCTGGCCTCGCTGCTGCACCACCAGCGGGCCACCGTCGTGGCCGAGGCCGAGCAGGCCACCGGCAGGCAACTGCGCGTCGCGCACACCTACTCGTTCGCCTTCGACTCCGCGTTCGACCACCTGGTGTGGCTGCTGTGCGGGCACGAACTGCACGTCTACGACACCGAGACCGCCCGCGACGCCGACGCCCTGCTCGCCGCGTACGCCCGCGACGGCATCGACATCGTGGACACCACCCCGTCGATGGCCGCGCCGCTGATCGAGGGCGGGCTGCTGGACCGGCGGCCGACGCTCCTGGTCCTGGGCGGTGAGGCCACCCCGCCCCCGCTGTGGCGACGGGTCAGCGAGTCCGGCGTCACCGCACGCAACATCTACGGGCCGACCGAGGCCACCGTGGACAGCACCACCGCACGGATCGAGGGCGCCGGGCCGACCATCGGCCACCCGCTGGCGGGCACCCGGATCTACGTCCTGGACAGTGCGCTGCAACCGGCCCCGCACGGCACGGTGGGCGAGCTCTACCTGGCCGGACCGCACCTCGCACGCGGCTACCTCGGCATGCCGGGGGCGACCGCAGAGCGCTTCGTGGCCGACCCCTTCGGCGCACCGGGCGAGCGCATGTACCGCACCGGGGACCTGGCCAGGTGGCTGCCCGGCCAGGGCCTGGAGTACCGGGGCCGGGGCGACGGACAGGTCAAGATCCGCGGTCACCGGGTGGAGACCGGCGAGGTGGAGGCGGCGCTCGCCGCACTGCCCGGGGTCACCGCGGCGGCCGCCGCGGTGCGGTCGTCCCGGCTGGTGGGCTACCTCGTGTCCACCTCGCTCACCGGCGACGCCGCCCGTGCCCGCCTGGCCGAACGGCTCCCCGAGCACATGGTGCCCGCGGCGGTCGTGGTGCTGGACCGGCTGCCGGTCACACCCAACGGCAAACTCGACCGCGCCGCCCTGCCCGCGCCCGCCCTGCCCGGCGGCGCCGGCCGGGAGCCCGGCACCGAGCGGGAGCGGCTGCTGTGCGCGGTCCTGGCCGAGGTGCTGGACGTCGAACGGGTCTGCGTGGACGACGACTTCTTCGCCCTCGGCGGCGACAGCATCACGGCGATCACCGTCAGCAGCCGGCTGCGGGCGGCGGGCCTCGCGCTGCGCCCCCGGGACCTACTGGCCCGCCGCACCTTCGCCGCGCTGGCAGCCTCCGCCGAACCGCTGGCACAGGCGCCGGAGGCGGCGGAAGACCCGGTCGGGCCGGTACCCGCGCCGCCGATCGCGCGCGGCCTGCTCGACCCGCACCCGGACACCGGCGCCGTCGCCGGATACGCCCAGTGGACCGCGCTGCGCGTCGACGAACTCGCCCACCACGACCTGGTCACCGGCGTACAGGCCGTGCTCGACCACCACGACGCACTGCGGCTGCGGGTGGCCGACGGCCTGGAGATCCTGCCGCGCGGCACGGTGCGGCCCGTCGTCGACGAGGTCCGCGGGCAGGACGTGACCGCCCTGGCGGAGCGGCTGGCGGCCGAACTCGACCCGAGCACCGGCGACCTGCTGCGGGCGGCCCTGCTCCGTACCGGCCCGGACACACCGGACCGGCTGGTCGTCGTCGTGCACCACCTCGCCATGGACGGTGTGTCCTGGCGCATCCTGCTCCCCGACCTGCACACCGCCTGCACCGGCGGCACGCTCGAACCGGCCGGCGCGTCCTGGCGACAGCACGCGCTGCTCCTCGCCGGACAGGGGGAATCCGGCGCCCGGCGCGGCGAACTCGCCTACTGGCGGACCGCGCTCGCCGCCGCCTCCCGGCTCGGCGCCCGACCGCTGGACCAGACACGGGACACCGTCTCCACCGCCCACCGGTCCGTCACCGTGGCCTCGGCCGAGGCCACGGAGGCACTCCTGACCACACTGCCCGCCGCGTACCGCGCCGGGGTCGACGAGGTGCTGCTCGCCGCACTCGCCCTGGCCCTGCGCGGCTGGGGCCTGCCCGGTGACGCGCTGACCGTCTCGATGGAGGGCCACGGCCGCGAACACCTCGACCTGGCCCGCACGGTCGGCTGGTTCACCAGCGAGTACCCGGTGCGCGTCCCCGCCTCCGACGACGTGGGCCAGGCCCTGCGCGCCGCCAAGGAGGCCCGGCGCGGCGTCCCCGACGGCGGGGTCGGATACGGCGTCCTGCGCCACCTCGACCCGGAGACCGGCCCCGAGCTGGCCGCCACCCCGCCACCGGACGTACTACTGAACTACCTGGGCCGGTTCGCCCCGCTGTCCGCGACCGGCTGGGCCCTGCCGGAGCGCGACGCCTTCTCGGTGATCGAGCCCGGAGCCAAGGCCCTGGAGCAGATCCTGGCCCTCAACTGCTTCGTCCACGAGGAGGGCACACCCCGGCTCGCCGTCGAGTGGACCGCCGCGACCGGAGTGCTCGGCGCCGACGCCGTGACGGCCCTCCAGCAGGCCTGGGCCGCAGCCCTGGACGCGCTGGCCGCGCACGCGCTCCACACCGAGGGCGGGCTCACGCCGTCCGACCTCCCGCTGGTCGGCCTCGACCAGCCCGCCATCGACGCCCTCGAACGCACCGGCCCGATCACCGACATCCTGCCCGCCACCCCGCTCCAGGTCGGACTCTCCTTCCACACCCTGGTCCGCGACGAGCAGGACACCGACGTCTACGTCGTCCAGGCCGTGACCACCCTGGCCGGCGAGCTGGAGCCGGACCGGATGCGAGAGGCCGCCCGCGAACTGCTGCGCCGCCACCCCGCCCTGCGGGTGTACCTCGGCACGGCCGGGGACGACGTGGTCCAGGTCATCCCCGCCGAAGTGGCCCTGGAATGGCGCCAGGACGACCGGTTCCCCGAAGCGGCCCGTGCCGATCTGGAACGCCCCTTCGACCCGGCCCGGCCGCCGCTGATCCGCTTCCTGCTGTCCCGCGTCGGGCTCGCGGAGCACAAGCTGGTCATCACCAACCACCACGCCCTGCTGGACGGCTGGTCGATGCCGCTGGTCGGCCGCACCCTGCTCGCCCTCTACACCGAACTGAGCGGCGGCCCCGCCGCCCCGGCCGCCCCACCCCTCTCGGAGTACTTCCGCTGGCTGGCCGGCCGGGACCCGGAGGCCTCACTCGCCGCCTGGCGGAACGCGCTGGACGGCGTGGACGACGCCACACGGCTGGCACCCGCGAGCGTCGAGAGCGGCGTCGAGCGGCCCGGCCGCGAGACCGTCGCGCTGGGCCCCGAATTCAGTGACCGGCTGCGCGCGTTCGCCCGCGAGCAGGGCGTCACCCTGACGACCGTGCTCCAGACGGCGTGGGGCCTGCTGCTGGGCCGGCTCACCGGCCGCCGCGACGTCGTGTTCGGCTGCCCGGTCTCCGGGCGGCCCGCCGAGGTCGACGGCGTCGAATCGATGATCGGCCAGCTCGGCACCACCATCCCGGTACGCGTCCGGCACACCCAGGACGAGTCCGCGCTCGACCTCATGGCCCGGGTGCATGCCGAGAGCGTCGTCCTGGCCGAGCACCACCACGTCGGACTGCCCGAGATCCAGCGGGCGGTCGGCATCGGTGAACTGTTCGACACGATGCTGGTCATGGAGAACTTCCCGCTCTCCAGTCGCAAGCGCACCCCGCTCGCCCCCGGGCTCGACCTGGCCGGGGTCGACATCACCGACGCCACGCACTACGCGCTCACCGTCATCGTGATCCCGGACGAGGAGATCACCGTCGGCCTCGGCTACCAGCCGCGCGCCTTCGCCGCGTCGGCCGTGCGCGACTACGGCCGCTGGCTGTGCAACCTCCTGCGGGAGATCGTCGAGGACCCGGCACGGCCCGCACTGCGCCTCCCCCCACTCGACGCCGACGAGCGGGCGCTGATGCTGCGCACCGGCACCGACGCCGTACCCGCCAAGGAGCGCGGGCATTGGCTGGACGAGTTCGCAGCGTGGGTACGCCGCAAGCCCGACGCAGAGGCCCTGGTCTGCCGCCACCGCAGCCTCGGCTATGACGAACTGGACCGGCGGGCCAACCGCCTGGCCCAGGCACTGATCGCACGCGGGGTACGGCCCCAGGACCCGGTCGCGGTGCTGCTCGGACGCGATATCGAGATGACCGTGGCGCTCTTCGGCGTCGCCAAGGCCGGTGCGGTGTACGTACCGATGGACACGAGCTACCCGCGCGAGCGGCTGGCCTACATGTTCGACGACATCAACCCGGCCGCCGCCGTGACGGCCGGCGCCGAACTGCCCGTCGACCGCGACATCCCGGTCCTGCGGCTCGACGACCCTGCCACCCTCGCGTCCGCCCCCGACACCGACCCGGCCGAGGCACGCGCCGGGCTCACACCGGACGCCCTCGCCTACGTCATCTACACCTCCGGAACCACCGGACGGCCCAAGGGCGTCGGCGTGACCCACCGAGGCGTGCCCGACCTGATCGCCCTTCAGGAGGAGGTCGTCGGCGTCACCGAGCACGACCGGTACCTGCACTTCGCGTCGACCGGTTTCGACGTCGCGTTCTGGCAGACCATGGTGCCGCTGCTCTCCGGCGGCACCTCCGTGATCGCCCCGGAGGAGGTGCGCGTCTCCGGTGACGAACTGCTCGACTACATCACCGAGCACCGGGTCACCGGAGTGAACCTGCTGCCGTCGTTCCTGGCCGCGATGCCCGACGACCGCACCGTCGACCCCGGTGTGTTCTTCGTCGTCGGCGCCGAGCGCCTCGACCCGGAGCTGGCGCGACGCTGGGGCGAGGGCCGCCGGGCGCTGTTCAACGCCTACGGCCCGACCGAGGTCACCATCAACTCCGTCACCTGGCAGTACGACCCGGACGACACCGGACCGCTGCCGATCGGCCGCCCCGACCCCAACGTCCGCGCCTACGTCCTGGACGGCGGGCTCCAGCCGGCCGGTACCGGCGTCACGGGCGAGCTGTACCTCGCCGGGCCGAGCCTGGCCCGCGGCTACCTGGGACGCCCCGGCCTGACCGCCACCGCGTTCGTGGCCGACCCGTTCGGCCCGCCCGGCGAACGGATGTACCGCACCGGAGACCTGGTGCGGTGGCGGCCGGACGGACAGCTGGTGTTCCTCGGCCGTGCCGACCACCAGATCAAGATCCGCGGCTTCCGCGTCGAGCTGGGCGAGATCGAGTCCACCCTGACCGGCCACCCCGGCGTGCGCGCCTGCGCCGTCATCGTCCGCGAGGGCAGGCTCGTCGGCTACGTCATCCCCGTCGACGGCGCAGTCCTCGACACCGCGGAGGTCCGCGCGTACCTGGCCCGGGAACTGCCCGACCACATGGTGCCGACGGCGCTCGTACCGATCGGCCGGCTGCCACTGAGTCCCAGCGGCAAGCTCGACTCAGCCGCGCTGCCTGCCCCCGAGACCGAGGCGGCGGCCCGGCGCGAACCCGCGACCCGGGCCGAAGTCGTCCTGCTCGATGTGTTCCGCGATGTGCTCGGCACCGAGGACATCGGCCCCGACAGCAGCTTCTTCGCCATCGGCGGGGACAGCATCGTGTCGCTGCAAGTGGTCTCGCGCGCCCGCCGCCAGGGACTCGGCCTGACCGCCAAGGACGTGTTCGAAGGGGAGACGGTCGCCGGGATCGCGGAGCGGGCCGCCGCCCTCGACGCCGGACAGGCACCCGCGACCGGAGACGCCCCGCTGACCCCGCTCATGCGCGACCTGCTGCGCCGGGCGGGAACGGCCGCGGACGGATTCTGCCAGTGGGTGGAGGTCTGTGTCCCGTCGGGCGGCGACGAGACGGCCTGGCGGTCCGTGCTCGACGCGCTGCTGGCCCGCCACGACGTACTGCGGGCCCGCCTGGCCGACGACACGCTGCACATCCCGCCGGCCGGCGCGGTGACCGCTGCCGACGTACTCACCCGCATCACGGCCTCCGGCGACCTGCGGGCCCCGGCCGACGCCGCGATCGCCGCGGCCCGCGCGTCGATGGACCCGCGCACCGGCCCGCTGCTGCGCGCGGTGTGGGTGGACGCCGGAGCGGACCGGCCGGGCCGGCTCGTCCTGGTCGCCCACCACCTGATCATCGACGGGGTGTCCTGGCGCGTCCTGCTGGACGACCTGGAGCACGCCCACTCCGGCGGAACGCTGACCCGGCACGGCCAGTCGTTCCTCGGCTGGGCGCACTCACTGCGCGACGCCGAC
Source organism: Streptomyces sp. AW19M42 (assembly GCA_000470535.1). Taxonomy (GTDB): domain Bacteria; phylum Actinomycetota; class Actinomycetes; order Streptomycetales; family Streptomycetaceae; genus Streptomyces. The sequence continues at coordinate 13,529 of CBRG010000200.1, read as the reverse complement.
CGGAGCTCCGAACTCCCGCACTGGCGGCGGATGACCGCCACCCCGGCGCTCACCGGCCCCCTCGACCCGGCCCGCGACACCGTGGCCACCGCGAAGCACCACGAGATCCGGCTCGGCCCCGAACCGACCCGCGCCCTGATCACGACCCTGCCGGCCGCATACCGCACCACGCCGGACGCCGTACTGCTGACGGCACTCGCGCAGGCGGTACGGGACTGGCGCGGCATACCGGACGTACTGGTCGCGCTGGAGAGCCACGGCCGCCCCCGACAGGACGACCTGTCCCAGGCCGTCGGCTGGTTTACCGCCGTCCACCCCGTCAGGCTCGAAGCGGGTGACGACGTGAAGGCGGTCAGGGAGCGGCTGCGCGCCCAGGGCGACGGCCTCGGCCACGGCATCCTCACCGCCGCGGGCCTGCTGGACCCCGTGGCACCGGAGATCGCCTGGAACTACCTCGGCCGCTACCCCGGAGCCCCGGTCTGGGAAACGCCGTGGCAGACGCCCCCGGACGCCGACCCGCTCGGCTCGAACGGCTCCGACGCGATGCCCCTGCCGTACAGCCTGATGGTCAACGCCCTGGTGCGTGACGACGCGCTGGGGATCCGGATCACCTGGCCGTCCGCGCTGTTCACCGCCGCCGAGACCGAAGCCCTGGCCGGGCACATCCGGACCGCGCTTCTGCGCATCGCCGCCGACCCCGAGTTCAGCGCACTCGACCACGGCCGCCCGGCCGCCGACGTACAGCCGCTGACCCCGTTGCAGGAGGTGATGCTGCGGCACTCGCGCACCGAGCGCCCCGACCCGTACACCGTGCAGTCGGCGTTCTCCCTCGCCGGCCCGCTCGACATCGACGCCCTGCGCGCCGCGGGCACCGACCTGCTGGACCGCCACCCGAACCTGGCCGCCGTGTTCCCCGCCGATCTGGCGGTGATCCCGCGAGCGCCCCGACCGGACTTCCGGGTGGCGGACGGGCCCGCCGACGAGGTGCTGGCGGCCGACCTCGCCGAGCCGTTCGACCTCGCCCACGGCCCGCTCCTGCGGCTGACCGTGATCCGGCGCGGCCCCGAACGCGCAGAGTTGGTCCTGACCAGCCATCACGTACTGTCCGACGGCTGGTCGGCTCCGCGCATCCTCACCGAACTGTTCGCCCTGTACACGGCGAGGGTGCGCGGCGAGGCCCCTGACCTGCCCGCCCCGGTCCCGTTCGCCGGCTACCTGCGCTGGTGCGCCGAGCACGAGCCCGACCTCAAGGCCTGGGCGGGCGAACTGGACGGCCTGCACGAGGGCGACTACCTGGGCGGCGGCCGGCCCGGCGCGGCCTGGCAGGAACCCGAGGTCATCGCGTTCGACGCCGAACTGGTGGCACGCCTCACCCGCCTCGCGGCCCGGCGCGGCCTCACCCCGAACACGCTGGTGCAGGGCGCGTGGGCGGTGCTGCTCGCCCGCCGGTCCGGCCGCGCGGACGTCTGCTTCGGTGCCATGGTGTCCTGCCGCCCGTCGGAACTGGAGGGCGTCGAGGAGATCATCGGGCTGCTGGCCAACACCGTGCCGGTCCGGGCCCGGCTCGACGGCACCCTCGGACAGGCCCTCGCCCGGCTCCAGTCCGGGCAGCGGGCGCTGATCGAGCACCACCACGTACCCCTGTCCGAGCTGGAACGGCTGACCGGACGGCACACGCTGTTCGACAGTGTGGTGGTGTTCGAGAACTACCCCGTCGACCCGGACCGCCTCCGCGAGCCCGCCCCAGGGCTCACCGTCGTCGGAACCCGCTTCCGGGAGGCCACCCACCACCCGGTGACCCTGACCGTCATGCCGGACGGCGACGGCTGGACCGGCGTGCTCGCCCAGCGGATCGCCGTCCCCGGACTCGCGGCGGAACTGCTCGACCTGCTCGGGGACATGGACGAGCACCTTGACGACGACGTCCTCGGCCTCCTGGAGGGCCGATGAGCGCGAACGCCGCCCCGCCGCGGGAGCGGATCGACCGGGGACTACTGCGGATCGCGTTCATCCTGGTGCTCGGCACCTTCATGGCCACGCTGGACGCCACGATCGTCAGCGTCGCAATCGACCGCCTCACCGACGAGTTCGACGTGTCCGTCGCCGGGATCCAGTGGGTCACCACCGGCTACTTGCTGGCCGTGGTCGCCGCCGTTCCCGCGTCCGGCTGGCTGGCCGACCGGTTCGGCGGCCGGCGGACGTGGCTCGCAGCCGTGGGCGTCTTCCTGCTCGGCTCGGTGCTCTGCGCGTCGTCCTGGTCGGTGACCAGTCTGATCGTGTTCCGGGTGATCCAGGGCCTCGGCGGCGGGCTGCTGCCCGCGACCGGACAGGCGCTGCTGGCCCGCGTCGCGGGGCCCGGCCGCACCGGGCGGGTCATCAGCGTCGTCGCGGTCGTCCCGCTGCTGTCACCGGTCTTCGGCCCGCTGGCCGGCGGCTCCATCCTCTCGGTGGCGCCCTGGCCGTGGCTGTTCCTGGTCAACCTGCCGATCGGCCTGGCCGCCGCCCTGCTGGCCCGCCGCTACGTACCCGCGGTACCTCCGGCGAACCGGCGGACGCCGTTCGACCTGCGAGGAGCCCTGCTGCTCTCACCCGGCCTGGCGGTGCTGGTGTTCGGCCTGACCGAGGTCGCCCACGGTCGTACCGTCCCGGCCACCGCAGGCGTCGCCGTGGGACTGGCGATGCTGGCCGGCTTCACCGTGCACGGTCTGCGGACCCGCCGCACACCGCTGGTCGACCCCCGACTCTTCACCCGGCCCCCGTTCGGCGCCGCCGCGCTCTCCCTGCTGGTCCTGGGCGCGTCGGTGTTCGGCACGATGTTCCTGCTGCCGCTCTACTTCCAGACCGGGCGCGGCATGTCGGCCTGGGAGGCGGGCCTGCTCCTCGCTTTCCAGGGGATCGGCGCGGCGGCCGGCTCTGTGCTGGTCACCCGGACGGTCAGCCAGGTCGCGCCGAGGACCTTGGTGGTCACCGGCATCGTCCTGATCCTCGCGGGCACGGCCCCTTTCACCCAGCTCCACCACGGCCTCCCGGACGCGGCGATCGCTGCGGCGCTGGCGGTTCGCGGCTTCGGCATGGCCATGGTCGGCGCACCCGTGATGAACATCGTCTACAGCCGCATCGAGCCCGAACACCTCCCGAGTGCCTCCGGCGCGCTCAACCTGCTCAACACGGTGGGCGGCTCGATCGGCACCGCCGCCCTCGCCGTGGTCCTGCAGAACCGGCTGCCTGCCCGCGCCCCCGACATCCCCGCCGCCTTCGGCGACACCTTCTGGTGGGTCCTCTGCCTCTGCCTGTGCGCCGCGGCGGGTGCGACGAGACTGCCGAGGACGGGGGGCGGCAGGGGGCCCCGCTCCGAACCCCCGCCCGGCAGCCGCCAGTAGCATCCGCACATGCGAGATATCGAGACGCTGGTGCCGTCTGCGGGTCAGGCCGACACCGTCGGCCTGAGTGAGTTCGACGCCGGTGAACTCGCCCGGTACGTGGCCGACCCCGCGCACCCGTGGTGGCGGCGCAGGGCCTGCGCCCGCGCGCTCGCCGGGCGGGTGCCGGAGCGGTATGCCGCCGAGCTGATCGCACGCGTCCGAGACCCGGACGATGTGGCCGAGGTGCGCATCGCGCTCCTCGGCATCCTCGCGGACCGGGCGGCGGAGCTGCTGCCCTGGCTGGAGCATGAGGACCGTCGGCACGAGCGTTCGTACGCCATGCCGGAGGCGATCCTCGAAGCGCGCGGCAGGTTCGGTGACCGGTCGGCCGCACCCGAGCTGGTGACGCTCGCGGCCTCTCCGTGGCCGCACCGGCGGGCAGCCGGTGAGGCCGCGCTGGACGCGCTGGTCACGCGGCACGGGGCCGGCAGCATCCTTGCCGACATCGGTGTCGTGCGGCCCGAGGACCGCGCTTTTCACGTCCGGACGCGGCATCGCGCGGGAGCGGATGTGACCGACGCGCTGGCGGACCGCGATCATGGCGTCGCGTACCTGGCCCAGTCGCTCCTGTCCGATCCGGTGCGGCTCCGCGGCTGTCTCGCCGAGGCGCCGACGAGGGATGCCGCGCTCTGGGCCGCGTACGCGTTGCACCGCCTCACCGGTGACGCGGCCCAGACCAGGGCCGTGTACGAGACCCTGGGGCGCCCCCGGGTCGAGGTGGACGGCCTGGACGAGGAACTCCGCGGTGCGATCGTGCATGAGTACGCGAGCCGCTGCGAACGGCAGAGCGATCCCCGCTGGCGCGTCGAGGCTCTTTGTACCGAGCCACCCGTGCGCCCGGATCAGGACGAGCAACTCCGGCGGGTGATGGCTGCGTTGACGGCGGCGGGAATGGCACCGCGAACCCCTGTCCCGTGCGGCGAGCATCACCACCAGGGCGGTGGGACCTATCACGTGATCGAGTGCGGCGAGAGCGAGCTGTGCGTCAGCACCCTCGGGCCATTCGTCACGGGGGACGCCACCGACGTCACCGCCCGCAGCGCCCTCGAATCCGCCGGCTTCCGCTGGATAGACGGGGCCACCGGCGCGATCCGGGTCACCGGCCTGTGCGTCTACTACTTCGGAGCGCGTGAACCCCTCGGCGTCGACACTCTGTTGTTCTACTGGCAGGACTAGTGTTTCGAGTCGGGAACTCTGTCCAGATGTATAGGCTTGCTCTATGGCACGGACGGGGCGGCCGAAGACCGAGTTGATGCTGTCGGACGAGGAATGGGCTGCACTTGAGGAGTAGGTGCGGCGTCGTTCCACGCCGCAGGCGTGGGCATTGCGATGTCGGATCATCCTGGCCTGTGCAACCGGCGCGTCGAACGGGGACGTCGCGAAACAGTTGGGTTCGATCCCTCATGCGGTGGGCCGCTGGCGCGCCCGGTCCGTGCAGTACCGGATCGCAGGGCTGGGTGACATGCCACGTCCCGGTGGCCCCAGGCCCGTGGCGGACGAGCAGGCGCCGACCTGGACATCAAGAAGTGGCTGCCGGTCCACGCCCGGTTCCATCTGCACTTCAAACCGACCGGCTCATCCTGGCCGAACCACGTCGAGCGCTGGTACGCCGAACTGACCAACAAGCAGATACGACGAGGCGTCCACCGCTCCGTCCAGGCCCTGGAGAAGGACATCCGCAACTGGATTGCCGCCTGGAACACCGACCCCACGCCCCACGTCTGGACAGAGACCGCAGACGAATCCTCGAACGCCTCGCCAGATATCTGAACAGAATCTCCGACTCGGAACACCAGGTCGTGTTCTGAAGGTAGCGCGGCCCGCCCGCGGGGCAGGCGGGACTTTCACACCACGACCTAGCCCAGTGTCCGGCTGAGCCGGTCCGACGGGTGGGAATGTTTCACGACATTGGGTAAGTATTTGCCTTTGGCCGAAATGTGCCGCTTCGTCTTGTCCTGCTGCCTGTCCGGGCGGCTGGGGTGTGGCTCGTGCCTGTGACGGTGCGATGGAGCGCGGCGGCGGGCGGCCGAAAGCGTGTGGGTGGCGGCCCCGGCGACGTAACGGCCACGTTGACCGTATGCAAGGGCACGATGCACTCTCGTTACGTAACTGTGAAGTACATCTAGTTCGGCCGGGAGTGGCGCAGGCCTCGAATCCGCTGTTCAGCTGTGGTTTCCGGGCCCCGGTCGACGACAGCACGCAGGAGGAAGCGCATGTGTGGCATCACCGGCTGGGTCTCCTACGAACGCGACCTGAACAGTGAGTCCGCGGTCCTGGACGCGATGACGGAGACGATGTCCTGCCGCGGCCCCGACGACCGCGGCATCTGGATCAACGGCCCGGCCGCCCTGGGGCATCGTCGGCTGGCCATCATCGACCTACCCGGCGGACGCCAGCCCATGACGGCCGACACTCCGCGGGGCACCGTCGCCCTGGTCTACTCGGGGGAGACGTACAACTTCACCGAGCTGCGCCGCGAACTGGCGGGCCGCGGGCACCGGTTCACCACGGACTCCGACACCGAGGTCGTGCTGCGCGGGTATCTGGAATGGGGCGAGGCGGTCGCCGAGCGCCTCAACGGCATGTACGCGTTCGCCGTGTGGGACGGCCGCCACGACAGGCTCGTCATGATCCGCGACCGCATGGGCATCAAGCCCTTCTACTACTACGAGACCGCGGACGGCGTCCTGTTCGGCTCCGAGCCCAAGGCGATCCTGGCCAACCCGCTGGCCCGCGCCCGCGTCGGTCTCGGCGGGCTGCGCGAGCTCTTCGCGAACGTCAAGACACCCGGCCACGCCGTGTGGGAGGGGATGCACGAGGTCGAGCCCGGCACCGTCGTCACCGTCGACCGCAACGGACTGCGCCGGCATGTCTACTGGCAGCTGGAGACCCGCCCGCACACCGACGGCAAGGACGAGTCCATCGCCCATGTGCGCAGGCTCCTCGACGACATCGTGCGACGCCAGATGGTCTCGGACGTGCCACGCTGCACCCTGCTCTCCGGCGGTCTCGACTCCTCCGCCATGACGGGGATCGCCGCCCGCCAACTGGCCGAGAGCGGCGAGACGGTGCGCAGCTTCGCGGTCGACTTCGTCGGTCAGGCGGACAACTTCGTCGCCGACGAACTGCGTGGCACCCCGGACACGCCGTACGTGCACGACGTCGCACGGGCCTCGGGCACCGACCACCGAGACATCGTGCTCGACTCGCTCGCACTGGCCGACCCCGAGGTGCGGTCCCAGGTGATCCGGGCCCGGGACATGCCAGCGGGCTTCGGAGACATGGACGCCTCGCTGTACCTCCTGTTCCGGTCCATCCGCGAGCACTCGACCGTCGCGCTCTCGGGGGAGTCGGCCGACGAGGTCTTCGGCGGGTATCTGCAGTTCTTCGACGAAGAGGCACGGCGCGCCGACACCTTCCCCTGGATGGCGCGCCTGGCCCAGCACTTCGGGGACGACGCCGATGTGCTGCGGCCCGACCTGACGGCTGCCCTCGACCTCCCGTCGTACATCCAGGACAGCTACGGCTCCGCGATCGCCGGAGTGCGACGACTTGAGGGGGAGAGCGACTTCGAGTTCAGGATGCGCAAGATCTGCCACCTGCACCTGACCCGCTTCGTGCGCGTCCTGCTCGACCGGAAGGACCGGGCGAGCATGGCGGTCGGACTCGAAGTGCGCGTGCCCTTCTGCGACCACCGACTCGTCGAGTACGTCTACAACACGCCCTGGTCGCTGAAGTCCTTCGACGGCAGGGAGAAGTCCCTGCTCCGCGAGGCCACGGCGGACGTGCTGCCGAAGTCGGTCTACGACCGGGTCAAGAGCCCCTATCCCTCCACCCAGGACCCCAAGTACGCCCTCGCACTGCAGGAACACGTCAAGGACCTGCTGGTGCGGCCCTCGCATCCGGTCTTCGACCTCGTCGACCGCGACCGGGTCACGCGCCTGGCGTGGCACGACGCACCCCAGATCACCCAGGTGTCCCGGCGCGGTCTGGAACGCACCCTGGACCTGGCGCTGTGGCTCGACCTCTACAAGCCGGAGATCTCGCTCTCCTGAGCGGCGGCGCGCGGCCGGGGGAGCGACCTTGAGTCCCCTTTCTGCTCGCGCTCCTGTTCGCGCCCGGGTGGAAGCCCGCCCCCGCCCTACGCCCCGTACTGCCCGGTTCGCCCGCCCAGGTCCTCCACGGTGTCACGCATCGTGCGGACCGAGGGAAGCGTCCGTGCCAGATTCCGGGCGGCTTCGGCCCCGGCCCTCCCGGCCAGGGGCCGACCGACCCCGGCCTTCGCCGCCGCGGCCGACACCGCGGTGAGCGACGCCTCCACCTGCTCCGCCAGCTCCAGCAGCTGCCGGGTCAGGTCCGCCGTCGCGTCCACCTGCTCCTCGAAGGTGGACGCGACGGGCCCGGGACCGGTTGCCGCGGACGGTACGGCTGCGCCGGACACCATCGCGCCGATCCCGGCCGATACCCCCGTGGCCGGTGAGGTGCTCTCTCCGGACGGCAGGGGCAGGACCGGGAGGAGCGGTGCGGCGCCGGTCCCGGGCTGCTCCCGCCACGCGTGCTGAGAGAACAGCTGGGTGGACGGCCCGGTGCCGCCGGTGTCGTTCCGCGCCGCGTCCGAAGCGCTCCCGCTCTGCCGGGGGGCGGGCACCTTCGGCCGGCGCTTGCCGGAATCCTTCGGAAACTCCCGGTCGAACCAGGCCGTGCTCATCTCCTCGATCAACAGCGCCCCGGAACGGCTGACCCGGACGGGCCTGCGGTCTCCCTCGTCCATGGCCTTCGCCAGCTCACGCAGCACGGCCACGGCCATGACCCGGTTGTTCCGTAGGGCGTTGAGGTGGTTCTTCACGGTGCGCCGGACCCGCGCCGCCTTGGCACCGTCGTCGTCGTCCGTCTTCTGGCCGGCGAGCGAGCCCCGGTCGGCGTCGATGATGTCGAAAGCGGCCAGCCAGTGGGCCGCCCGGTAGGCCACCAGCTCCTCGAACGCGTCGTCATCCTTGTCCGCGGCGTTCAGCAGTTCTCGGAGCGGGCGTCCGGAGAACTGCAGCCCGGCCCGGACGGACCCGGCGTTGAACACCTCGGCGATACGGGGATTCCACGGGGCCGGGTAGCTCTCCGATGTCAGCGCGGACCAGGCGCGGGCACGCCGGTTGATCTCCGGGCTGCTCAGCTGCGAGGGTGGCGACTCGCTGAGCGCCCGACGGATCAGCAATTTCTTGTGTGGATCGGTCGGAAAGAGCTCTCGCAGGATCAACATGGAGCGGAGATCCCGCAGTTCCGAGACCGTGGCGTCCTTCGCGGCACCACTCAATTCGTTGACGGGCGCCAGGCCTGACAGAACCTGTGATTCCTTCTCGTCGAGAACACCTCGCGCCACGTACATTCCGAGCACGCTGCGCCCCAGGGCCCGTCCCCGGTCGTTCGGTACGAACTCCAGTGGCGGATGCACGTGATCGCGGCGATTGCTCATCTGCACAATGCGATAGAGGCGTTCAGGAGTAGGCGTGCCGACGACGAGGTGAGCTGTCACCACCGCCACATTGGTCGCTCGGACCGCCGTAGCCTCGTCATCACCTGCGAGTTGGGCTTCGGCCCACTCCTGATTGAGCCGGTCGGAGAGCTTCTCCAACCAGAACTGGGGGTCGAAGAACACCTCGTCACCGGGCAGACCGAGCTTGCTGGCCGGAACTCCGGTGAGAACCTCGGCCGACGTCAGCCCAAAAATGTCCTGACGTCTTTTCGTTCGATTATTTCCTCGAACAGCCATCCAGCCCACGTATTCAGCGGGGTGCACCGGCACACCCTCGGCGTTCAGCTGTGGCTGTTCAACAAGGCAGAACCGTTGAGGAATGTACATGCCCGGTTCCTGCTGGCCGTTGAGGACCAGATCTTCCTTGAGGTCATACGAACGCAGCCCGTCCCGGCGGTCCAGTTCGTCAGAGGCCTCTTCCGTGTTCGAGGTCAGCCACTGCCGGTTGGGGGAGTGGCTGAGCAGGGCTGCGTACGGCTGGTCGCCTTCCTCGGCTCTCTCGCGGGGCCAGGGGCGCACCCTGGTGAGGGAGCGTTTGGTTCCGCCGCCGACCGCGGGGTCTGCCGTCGAGTGCCATAGGGAGCTAATTCGTTCGTTGTGCTCCCACACGACACCGGCCACTCCGTGCATCTGTACTTCGACCACCAGCATTTCGCCCGCGTCGGTACGTACGGTCCGCAAGGCCCCCTCCCTCAGAGTGCGGACACCGTGGGCGTCCGGCTCGCTCAGGGTGCGCTCCGGGTCGACGAGAAATGCGGCCGCGTTCCGCAGGGCGGCACGAGGTGACTTCACATGCGGGGTCGCCAGGGCGGCATCTACCCAGGCATTCTGACGTTCTATCGAAACCGGAGACCGGAAGGGTCCGTCAGTCTGATGGTCGCTCATCACGTACCTCTTCACTCGTCGAACAAGTCGAACGATTTCGCGAATTGCCTAGCCGACCTCGCCACCACGGCCCAGACCTCGCTGTTGGATCCGTTGAGCGCTTCTCGCGCGCTGGAGAGAAGGCTGGCCGCGCGCACAGCCTGACCGAAACGGCGTTGCTTCCGCAGCTTGCCCAACTCGCTCTCGATCGCCTGCAACTTGCGAAACAGTTCGAGATTGAGGTCAGGTACGGAATTGGGTTCGGGACTGGGGTCAGGCTCCGGCGAAGGGTCCGGGGTGGAGTGGACGGACATCGAGATGAACCCTTCGAGCGGCGGCTTGGATCGCCTACCGTGCCACCGTTCGGAGTGAGGGTGTGCGTGATGACCGCATGAAGAGGCAAACTGCTTGGTGTTTGTCGTATTGAGGTCACCGGCAAGGCGACTTGATCGCTTCGCCGATTGAATACGATCAAAAGTGAAAGCAGCTTAGAAAAACGAACGGGCCGTCGGCGGTTATCGCTCGCGCGACGGCCGCTCCTCCGGCGACGCGGGGCGGCGCAACTTGATGGTTGACGCAGTGTCGATGCGTGTGCTATAGGGGCACTTGCAGATGCGGGTCATCCGCCGACGCAGTCGGGGCACAGTCCCCGGTAGGTCACCTCGACCTCGGAGACGGTGAAGCCGAACCGTTCGGAGGCCGGGAGTCCGGCCAGCGGGTCGGCGTCGGGATGGACGTCCCGGATGGTGCCGCACGCGGAGCACACCAGGTGCTGATGCGGGTGGTGCGCGTTCGGGTCGTAGCGCCTGGCCCGGCCGTCGGTGCCCACCTCGATCACCTCGCCGAGCGTCACCAGCTCACCGAGGGTGTTGTAGACGGTGGCGCGGGAGATCTCCGGCAGCCGGGCGACGGCGCGCAGGAGCACCTCGTCGGCCGTGAAGTGGACGTGCTCGCCCGCGAGGACCTCCGCGACCACCCGCCGCTGAGCGGTCATTCGCCAGCCGCGTTCACGGAGTCGTTCCAGCAGGTCACTCATGCCCACCAGCCTAACTGTGCGTTGTCCGGCGAATGATTCGCGCAGACCCCATCTGTCGTATTGACTTGGACAAGGTCCATCGTAGGATCGGTTCCGGCTGACAGCCAAGGGTCAGGTCAACAGCAGGGGAAAGTGCGTGGCTTCAGTAGACGGGTGCGCTCACGTCGGCATCCGCACCGTGACCATCTCCATCGAGAGGGGATCGCCCTCGGGGCGCCGGTTCGCGCGCGCCGCCGCGGTCGCCCCGCGAGCCCGTCACCGTCGGTGCCACCACGCTCAGTGTCATCACACCCGGATCCATCGCCACCCTCGGTTCCACCACCCTCAGTTCCGCCATCTTGAGTTCCGCCACGCTCAGTTCCAAAGCAATGTGATCCGCCCCGTCCGGAAGGATTTCCATGACTGAGAACCACGACGCGATCGTCACCGACCCGAAGACCGAGGAGGTCTCCGGCTGCCCGGTCGCGCAAGGCCGCGCGCCGCACCCGACCCAGGGCGGCGGAAACCGCCAGTGGTGGCCCGAGCGGCTCAACCTGAAGATCCTCGCCAAGAACCCCGCCGTGGCGAACCCCCTCGGTGAGGACTTCGACTACGCCGAGGCCTTCAAGAGCCTCGATCTCCCGGCCGTCAAGCGGGACATCGCCGAGGTACTCACCACCTCGCAGGACTGGTGGCCCGCCGACTTCGGCAACTACGGCCCCTTCATGGTCCGGATGGCCTGGCACAGCGCCGGCACCTACCGGATCAGCGACGGCCGAGGCGGCGCCGGAGCAGGCCAGCAGCGGTTCGCCCCGCTCAACAGCTGGCCGGACAACGCGAGCCTCGACAAGGCCCGCCGACTGCTGTGGCCGGTCAAGAAGAAGTACGGCAAGAACCTCTCCTGGGCCGACCTCATCGTCCTCACCGGGAACGTCGCGCTGGAGTCGATGGGCCTCAAGACCTTCGGCTTCGGCGGCGGCCGCGCGGACGTGTGGGAGCCCGACGAGGACGTCTACTGGGGCCCCGAGACCACCTGGCTCGGTGACGAGCGCTACACCGGCGACCGTGAGCTGGAGAACCCGCTCGGCGCGGTCCAGATGGGCCTCATCTACGTCAACCCCGAAGGCCCGAACGGCACCCCGGACCCGATCGCCGCGGCCCGTGACATCCGCGAGACGTTCCGCCGGATGGCGATGAACGACGAGGAGACGGTCGCCCTGATCGCGGGCGGCCACACCTTCGGAAAGACCCACGGCGCGGGCCCCGCGGACAACGTCGGCCCCGACCCGGAGGCCGCCCCGCTTGAGCAGCAGGGCCTCGGCTGGCAGAGCACGTACGGCACCGGCAAGGGCGCCGACGCGATCACCAGTGGGCTTGAGGGAATCTGGACGGACACCCCGACCACCTGGGACAACAGCTTCTTCAACATCCTGTTCGGCTACGAGTGGGAGCTGTTCAAGAGCCCGGCCGGCGCCCATCAGTGGCGGCCGAAGGACGGCGGCGGTGCGGGTACGGTCCCCGACGCGTTCGACGCGTCGAAGACGCACGCGCCGACGATGCTGACGACCGACCTCTCGCTCCGCTTCGACCCGGCGTACGAGGAGATCTCGCGGCGCTTCCACCAGAATCCCGAGCAGTTCGCCGACGCCTTCTCCCGTGCCTGGTTCAAGCTGACCCACCGCGACATGGGCCCGATCGTGCGCTACCTCGGCCCCGAGGTCCCGGCGGAGACGCTGGTGTGGCAGGACCCGCTCCCCGCCAGGACCTACGAGACCGTCGACGCCTCGGACGTCGCCTCGATCAAGGCGCAGATCCTCGAATCCGGCCTGAAGGTGTCGGAGCTCGTCTCCACCGCGTGGGCGGCGGCCTCCTCCTTCCGCGGCAGCGACAAGCGCGGCGGCGCCAACGGCGCACGCCTCCGTCTGAAGCCGCAGAACGGCTGGGCGGTCAACGAGCCGGACCAGCTGGCGTTGGTACTGCGTACCCTGGAGAGCGTCCGGGAGTCCTTCAACTCCGCGCAGTCCGGCGGCAAGCAGGTCTCGCTCGCCGACCTCGTCGTGATCGCGGGTGCCGCAGGCGTCGAGAAGGCGGCCAAGGACGCCGGCTTCGACATCGAGGTCCCCTTCACCCCGGGCCGCGTCGACGCGTCGCAGGAGCAGACCGACGTGGAGTCCTTCGTCGAGCTGGAGCCGGCCGCCGACGGGTTCCGCAACTACCTCGGCAAGGGCAACCGGCTCCCGGCCGAGTACCTGCTGCTCGACCGGGCGAACCTGCTCACCCTGACCGCCCCCGAGCTGACGGTCCTCGTCGGCGGGCTGCGGGTGCTCGGTGCGAACCACCAGCAGTCCTCGCTCGGTGTCCTCACCGAGACCCCCGGGGTGCTGACCAACGACTTCTTCGTCAACCTGCTCGACCTGGGTACGACGTGGAAGTCGACGTCCGCCGAAGCCACCACCTTCGAGGGCCGTGACGCCTCCGGAGCGGTGAAGTGGACCGGCAGCCGTGCCGACCTCGTCTTCGGGTCGAACTCGGAGCTGCGCGCGGTCGCGGAGGTCTACGCGAGCGACGACGCGAAGGAGAAGTTCGTAAAGGACTTCGTCGCGGCCTGGGACAAGGTCATGAACCTGGACCGGTTCGACCTCGTCTGATCACCGCGGACGGGCCGTCGCGGCAAGGGAATCCCCTTGCCGCGACGGCCCGT
>CBRG010000199.1 GCA_000470535.1 Streptomyces sp. AW19M42 | reverse complement strand
GACTGGAGTTCAGACGTGTGCTCTTCCGATCTCGCTCGGTCCGCCCGGCCCGCGCTGGTCGTCGTCGCCGGCGCGACCGCGCACCGGCCGACCGGCCCGTGGCGCCCGCTGGTGCTCGGCGGCGCCACGGAACCGGAACCGGCCACCGGGACTCCCCCGCCCGCGGTCCGTCCGGCCCCGGGTGACGCCGCGTACCTGATCCACACCTCGGGTTCCACCGGCCGTCCCAAGGGAGTACGGGTGGGACACGGTTCGCTCGCGAGGCTGCTGGACCACCACCGTCACCAGGTCTTCGCGCCCGCCGTCCGGGCGCGCGGCGGACGACGGCTACGGGTGGCGCTGACCGCGGCGCTGTCCTTCGACGCATCCCTCGATCCCGTGCTGTGGATGATCGACGGTCATGAACTCCACCTCCTGGACGACGGCACCCGACGCGACTCCGAGGCCTTGGTGGACGTCGTGCGCTCCCGGGAACTCGACGTGCTGGAGTCGACCCCGACCCACGTCGGCCACCTTCTGGAGGCGGGACTGCTCGCGTCCGGAACGGGCCATCGCCCGACGGCCCTGATCCTCGGCGGCGAGGCGGTCCCGGCCGCGCTGTGGACGACGCTGCACAACATTCCGGACGTGCAGAGCTGGAACTTCTACGGTCCCACGGAGGCCACCGTCGACACGCTGGTCGCCCGGATCTCCGACACGGTCCGCCCGGTGCTCGGCGGGCCGGTGGCCGGCACCCGGGTCGCACTGCTCGACGAGCGGCTGCGCCCGGTACCGCTGGGCGTGACCGGGGACCTGTACCTCTCGGGACAGAGCCTGGCGCACGGCTACCACAACAGGCCTGCCGAGACGGCCCGCAGCTTCGTTCCCGACCCCTACGGCCCGGCGTCCAGCCGGATGTACCGCACGGGCGACCGCGCGGTGCGCGCACCGGACGGTTCACTGCTCTTCACCGGCCGCGGTGACGGACAGATCAAGGTGCGCGGCTTCCGGGTCGAGCCCGACGAGGTGGCGACGGTGCTGACCGCACGTCCCGATGTCGTGGCCGCCGCCGTGGTCGCCCACGAGGACGGCGCGGCGGGGACCCGCCTCGACGCCCACGTGGTGCTGTCCGTCCCAGCGGAGGGTGAGCGGACTCCGGCGGAGCCCGAACGCCTCGCGGCGCTCAGGGAGTACGCGGTCCGGCTCCTGCCCGGCTACATGGTCCCGTCCGGCTGGCAGTCCCTGGACCGCCTCCCGCTCACCCCGAGCGGGAAGCTGGACCGCAGCGCGCTGACCCGCCCGGTGCCCCTCAGCGTGACGGACGCCGCAGGACGCAGCCCCCGCAACCCTCGCGAGGACGTCCTGTGCACGCTGTTCGCCGAGGTGCTCGGCGTCGAACGCGTCCTGATCGACGACGACTTCTTCGCGCTGGGCGGCCACTCGCTGCTCGCGACCCGGCTGACCGGACGCATCCGTACCGCTCTCGGCGTCGAGCTCAGCATCCGCAGTCTCTTCGAGGCGCCGACGGTGGCCCGGCTCGCGGAACGGCTCCTCGACGGCGCACAGGACAGCCCGCTGGCCACGCTCCTCCCGCTGCGGACGACGGGCAGCCTGCCCCCGCTGTTCTGCGTCCACCCGGCGGGCGGGCTCGCCTGGTCCTACGCCGGGCTGCTGCCCCATCTGGATCCCGGCCAGCCGGTGTACGGGCTGCAGACGCCGAACCTGGACGGCGGCGAACCGTTCCCGGCGAGCATCGAGGAGATGGCCGCCGTCTACGTGCGCGAGCTCCGCGTGATCCAGTCGGCCGGGCCGTATCACCTGATGGGCTGGTCCTTCGGCGGCAACGTGGTGCAGGAGGTCGCGGTCCAGCTCCAGGAGGCCGGGGAGCGGGTGGCTCTGCTCGCCATTCTGGACGCCTTTCCGCTGGCTCCGCTGGACGACCTCGACAACGCGGACCGGGACACGGTGTTCCGGGCACTGCTGTCCAACATGGGGGTGGGCGAGGAAGGCCTCGGCCGGGAGGGCGCGGTCGAGGCGAGCGCCGTCCGCGACGCGTTCCGCCGCAGCGGGAGCCCGCTCGGTTCACTGGAGCCCGCCGTCATCGACGCGATGGTGGACAACTTCGCCGGTCAGGCCCGGCTGATGCGGAAGTACACACCCCGGCGCTTCGAGGGACCGGCCCTCTTCTTCACCGCCACCGAGGGCCGTCCCGCCGACACCTTCGGACTCGGCCTCTGGGCTCCGTACATCAGCGGCCCGGTCGAGAACCACGACGTGGCGTGCGCGCACGCCCAGATGATGCAGCCCGACCCCCGCGCGCGGATCGGGACCACGCTGGCCGCCGCGCTCGGCGACGGCCACGACACCACACAGGGAGAGACCCGATGACCAACCCCTTCGACGACCCGCAGACCCAGCACCGTGTCCTGGTCAACGACGAGGACCAGCACGCCCTGTGGCCCTCCTTCGCCGAGATTCCCGCGGGGTGGCGGGCCGTGTACGGACCCGCCGGCCATGCCGCGTGCCTGGACTACGTCGAGGTGCACTGGACGGATCTGACGCCCAGGAGCGCCCGCGTCGCCATGGCGTGACCCGCCCGATCACCGCGACCGCACGACGAAAGGCAACCATGACGGAGCGGCGCAACCAGCCGGCGATACGTGCCGAGGGGCTCACCAAGAAGTACGGCGACAGACATGCTCTGGCCGGGGTGGACCTGGAAGCGGCGCCCGGCACCGTACTGGGTGTTCTCGGGCCGAACGGGGCGGGCAAGACCACGGCGGTACGCATCCTCTCCACCCTGCTCCGGCCGGACGGCGGAGAGGCCTGGGTGGCGGGGCACGACGTCCGCAAGGACCCCGAGAGCGTCCGGAAGAACCTGGGCCTCTCGGGCCAGTACGCGGCGGTCGACGAGAAACTGACGGGGCGTGAGAATCTGTATCTCGTCGCCCGTCTCTACGGAATGGGCCGGCATTCCGCCCGGCGCAGAGCGGGGCAGCTGCTGGAGAGCTTCCACCTCGAAGAGGCCGCCGACCGGGCGAGCGGCACCTATTCGGGTGGCATGCGCCGACGCCTCGACCTGGCGGGCGCTCTCGTCGCCCGTCCGGTCGTCGTCGTCCTGGACGAGCCGACCACCGGCCTTGACCCACGGGGCCGCGCCGACACCTGGCGTTCGATTCAGGAACTGGTCGCGGGCGGCACCACGGTCCTGCTGACCACGCAGTATCTGGAGGAAGCCGATCAGCTGGCGGACACCATCGTCGTCATCGAGCACGGCCGGGTCGTCGCGCGGGGCACCGCCTCGGAGCTGAAGGGCCGGGTCGGCGGCGAGCGGCTGTCGCTGACCGTGCCCGACCCGAGTTCCAGGTCGACGGCCGCGGACATCCTGGCGGGCCTGGGGCCGCACCTCCCGGTGCTCGACCGGCGCACGGGGCGGCTCACGGTCACCACCGAGCACGGCGCCCGCACGCTGGAGGACGCGCTCGGACGGCTCCGGCTGGCCGGGATCCGGGTCCGGGACGTGGAGCTCGCCCCGCCGACCCTGGACGACGTGTTCATGAGCCTGACCGGGCAGCCCGATCCGGCGCGCGGGCAGGTCGCACAGCCGGTCGGTGCGGTCGGCGGCGGGGAGGTACCGCGATGACCGGGATCGGCCGGCTGGGCCGCGACGCCACCATCGTCGCCTGGCGCAATCTGCTCAACCTGCGCCGCACACCGGGTTCGGTGATCGCCGCCCTGGTACAGCCGGTGATGTTCGTACTGCTTCTGGCGTACGTGTTCGGGGGCAGCCTCGGGGGCGCCGGGTACCGCACCTTCCTGATGGGAGGGATCTTCGCCCAGGCGGTCACCTTCAACGCGGCGTTCACGGCCCTGGGACTGGCCAACGACATGGACAAGGGCATCGTCGACCGCTTCCGCGCCCTTCCCATGCCCCGGCTCGCCGTGCTCCTCGGCCGCACCCTGTCGGATCTCGTCATGAGCGCGGTGACCCTGGCCGTGACGTCGCTGTGCGGTCTGCTGGTGGGCTGGCGCATCACCGGGTCCGCGGCCGACGCGGTCCTCGCCTATCTGCTCGTGCTGCTCTTCGCGTTCGCCATGTCCTGGGTCGGGGCGGCCATCGGCCTGTTGGCGCGGAGCGTGGAGGTCGCCCAGAGCGCCGGCCTGATCTGGCTCTTCCCCGTCACCTTCGTGTCGTCGGCCTTCGTCTCGACCCACACGATGCCAGGACCCCTGCGCAGCGTTGCCGAGTGGAATCCGGTCTCTGCCACGGCGACGGCGGTGCGCGGGCTGTTCGGCAACCCGCCCCCGGTGGGCATGCCGGCGAGCGGGGCGTGGCCCGTCGTGCACGCGTTGCCGTACGCACTGCTCTGTGCCGGGGCCGTCGTCGCCGTGTTCATGGCGCTCTCCCTCGCGCGCTTCCGGCGGATCACGCTCGGCTGACTACCAGGGGCCCGCCGCCGCCCTCAGCGTCAGGAGTGCTCCGACGGCCAGCACGAGCACGGCGGACGCGGCCGGCCCGATCCCCGCGAGCCGGGCGAACGGGGCCCGCAGACGGGCGTACTTGTCCGCGCGCGCCTCAAACCCGTCCCGCAGCCGCACCAGCAACAGGCCCGCGAGGGTCAGTGTCACGGCCATTCCGAGGCCGTACCCGACAACGAGCAGCACGCCGAAGGCGGTCCGCCCCAGGGCGACCGCGCCGAGCAGGACGACCAGGGCGGAGGGGCTGGGGACGAGGCCTCCCGCGATCCCCATCCCGATCAGCCCGGTGCGTGACGTCCGGGCGCCGCGCGGGTCGCCGGCCGGCTCCGGGCGGGGGGCGTGGCTGTGCGGGCGGTCCCTGGCCGGGGCGAGGACCGTACTGCTCCGCTCGGCCGTGAGCGGTGGCGTCCGGCGCCGCCTCGGCACGAACCGTGCCGGAGCGGGCGGCCCGGCCGGGAGGTCTGTCCCCGGGGCCGGTTCGTGATGTTGGTGGTCGTGGT
This sequence comes from Streptomyces sp. AW19M42, assembly GCA_000470535.1. Classification (GTDB taxonomy): domain Bacteria; phylum Actinomycetota; class Actinomycetes; order Streptomycetales; family Streptomycetaceae; genus Streptomyces. The sequence goes on along the minus strand of CBRG010000199.1, from coordinate 255 downwards.
CGTGGTCGTGCTGGTGCTCCTGGTCCGGCGGACCGGACGCCGCTTCGTCATCGTGGCTGTGGCCGTGGTGATGGCCATGGCCGTGGTGATGGCCGTGGCCGTGGTGATGGCCGTGGCCGTGGTGATGGCCGTGGCCGTGGTGATGGCCGTGGCCGTGGTGATGGCCGTGGCCGTGGTGATGGCCGTGGGGCGGGCGTTTCGTCCGTGCGGCGCGCAGGAGCCAGAGGCCGCTTCCGGTGACCATCAGCCCGCTGA
>CBRG010000198.1 GCA_000470535.1 Streptomyces sp. AW19M42 | reverse complement strand
GCGAGGTGCCGTAGCCGGCGTCACGCCCGCCAGGGATCGCGGGACAGCCCTCAGCGGTCAGACCGTGGCGGCCGGGGCGGGAGAGGCGGCCGGCCGCTGATCGCCCGCGACCGCGGGCCCGCTCCAGCGACGGGCGATGCCGGCACACACCATCAGCTGAAGCGTGTGGTAGAGCATCAACGGAAGCACCGCCAAACCCACGTCCTTCCCCGCGAACAGCACGCCGGCGATGGGCAGTCCGCTGGCCAGGCTCTTGGTCGAGGCGCAGAAGACAACCGTGGCACGGTCCTCGTGCTCCACGCCCAGCCTCCTGGCCGCCAGAACCGTCAGGGACAGCACCAGGGCGAGGAGCAGTGCGCACAGCGCCAGCAGCACGCCGAACCGTGCCGGGGAGAGCCGTCCCCAGATTCCGGCCTCCGACCCCCGGCTGAAGGCGGAGTAGACCACCAGCAGGATGGACCCCCGGTCGCACACGACGGTGATCCGGCGGTGCCGGGTGACCCAGTCCGCGATCCAGGGCCGTGCCGCCTGCCCGAGCGCGAACGGCATGAGCAGCAGCACCACGATGCTCAGCATCTGGTCCGTCGAGAACCGCACGCCGCCGCTCGACACCCCGTGCAGCAGGAAGGCGGCGAGCAGGGGCGTCAGGAACACGCCCAGCAGGCTGGAGAACGACGAGGAACAGATCGCGGCGGCCACATTGCCCCGGGCCAGCGAGGTGAAGGCGACGGCCGACTGAACGGTGGACGGCAGTACGCACAGAAAGAGCAGACCGGCGGCGAGGTCGGCGCTGAGCACGGACGCCGGCAGCGTGGTGAGCGCCAGGCCGAGCACGGGAAAGACCACGAAGGTGAAGCAGAGGATGGGCAGGTGAAGCCGCCAGTGCCGCAGCCCGGAGAAGGCGGCCCGCGGGGAGAGCCGGGCACCGTAGACGAAGAACAGCAGCCCGATCGCCACCGTGGTGGCCCCGCCGACGACATCGGCGGACCCGCCCTTCGCCGGCAGTAACGCCGCGAGACCGATGGTGGCGAGCAGCGCCAGGATGTACCGGTCGACGCGGCGCCACAACGCGCGCATGGCCGAGGTCAGGAGCATGTCGGACGCCCTCCTCGTGGCGTGGAGGGCCGGGGCGCGCACGGTCCCGCCTCCTGCGGCCCGGCCCCGTCGGTCCGGCCGACACCGGTGCCGGTGTTCTGCCCGGTGCCGGAAGTGTCGTCCCGGTCGGCGTCGCCCTCGGGGTCGTCGCCGCCGGCTGCCGCTCCCGGCTCCTGGCCGTCCGGTTCGTCCCGCTCGCCCTGTTCCACCGGGGCGGCCTGGAGCCGGGCGTCGGAAGGGCCCGTGACGTGCTGTTCGATGGCACCGCCACCCCCGTCGTGGTCGCTGCCCGCCGTCCCCTTGCTCAGCGGTCCGAGCACGTTGAGCGTTCTGTCGACCTCCAGCCATGAGTCGGCGTTGGAGTTGTCGATGGTGATCAAGGAGGGGCCGTGTATCGTCTCCATGCCTCCATCGGGGGCGTCGGCCCACGCGGTGCCTTCCGCGAACTGCGCCGCGCACAGCACGCCGACGACGACCGCCAGGGTGGCTCGTGCTCTGGGCACGGTGAATCCCGTCATGCTGTTCCCGCTTCCCGGCTGTGTCGTCCGTGACTGTCGTGCTGAACGTGCTGCCGCGCGGGCCGGCCGGCCCACCCTCACCGGCCGGCCCACTGCTCCCGGATCCGCCTCAGGTGGTGACGAGCCGGGGTTCGGCCGGGTGGTGCCGGCTGATGTTCCTCTCCAGCAGTTCGGTGGAGGCCCGCACACCCACCGATGAGCCGGGCGAGAACTCCGGGAGCCGCCCGTCGGCTTCCCTCAACTCACTGAGCGCGGTGTCGATGGCGGTGTGTGCGGCGAACAGACACGGCGTGCTGTAGATCGCCACCTGGCATTCCAGGTCGGTGAGTTCGGAGAGCGAGAGCCTCGGCGACTTGCCGCCCGCGATCTGGTTGAAGAGCAGCGGCTTGTCGTTGATGACCTTCCGGATCCGGCGGATCCACTCGACGTCCCGCACCCCGTCGACCAGCACCACATCGGCGTCGGTCTCCGCGAGCGCCTGGGCGCGGCGCAGGATGTCCTCCTCCTCCGTGGCATCCGTGCGGGCCACGACCACGAGGTCGCCCCGGTTCTCCAGGACGAGGTTCAGTTTCTCCAGGTACTCCTCCAGGGGCAGCACCGTCTTGCCGTCCGCGTGGCCGCATCGGCGCGGACGCTTCTGGTCCTCCAGAATCACCCCGGACGCCCCGCTCCGCTCCAGTTGCCGCACCACGTGGCACGCCACTTCCGGGTCGACGTATCCGTCGTCGATATCGACCAGCAGGTGGTGGGACGGGAAGGCGTGCCGGAGCCGTTCGACGAATGCGACCATGTCCGGCCACGCGATGAAACCGATGTCCGGCAGCCCGTAATAGGAGGCGGCGAAGCCGAACCCGGACACGAAGAAGCCGTCGTAGTGGCGGGCGGCTACCGATGCTGAGTACATGTCGTAGATACCGACGAGCGGAGTGGTTCCGGGCGTGTGGATCTGCTGGCGCAGCGCGCTTCCGTAGCGCATGTCTCTCTCCTTGCGTGCGGCCGTGAACCGGCCGATGACGGGAGTGATCCCGCGCCCCGACACGGAGTCAGGTCCGACGGGTCTGTCGCGGGGATCGGTGGCGGGGATCGGTGGCGGGGATCCGGAAGGCCTCGCACTCGGCCGACAGGAGCGGCGCACGGCGACGGCATGCACACACAGAAAGTTCTCGATCGTTCTCGATCGCCTTTGCGCGTACCTGCATACATGTACCGGGCTTTACCGACTCTTTTCTTTCCGACACGCTGCCCTGTACCCGAGCCCTGAAGGGCCACCCGATTGGGAGACGGCGGCGGGATCATCCGGCCCGCGGGCAGGCCAATACCCCACGCCACAGCAGCCGTTAAACACTGAACGAAGTGAGACCCGCCCTGGGCCGGGCACTTTGGAACCCATGAACCGGAAGCGCGGGACCGACTCGGGCGCGGGTCCCGCGGTGACCCTGGCGGGCGAATCGTTCCCGCAAAACTATGCGACACGGGCGGCCGCTCACCCACACGGGCCTGGACCCGTCACCGCGCGGGGAACGTACGAGTGCCTGTGGAACACGGGGAACGGGGTCGGTGTCGGCGGGGCCTCCCGACCGCGGATCACCTCGCCGCCCTATGCCGGCTCACCTCGATGGCCCACAGCACCTCCTGATGCGCCACCATCTGTGGTGACTTCTCCGTGAAACTGCGCCCCTCGTTCCCACTGAGGCTCTTCACCGAGCACCGCGAGGAGATCCGCGAGGTGCTGGACTGGTTCGTCCTCACGGCGGCGCTGGATCTGGCCCGGCGAGGCTGAGCTCCACGACCCCTGTGCGCGGGGACGGTGGCAGTCCCCGCGCACAAGGCCGCCTTCTCACGGCTAAGGGCTTGCGGGGAATCAAAGTGTTGCTTCCCCGCAAGCCCTTAGGCCAATTCCTCCGTACGGGCCAGCACGCCCTCGGCCAGCCCCCGGAACTCCCGATAGCAGGTCTGCACGTATTTCTGTGTGCTGCCGAGAGCACCATCGGCGGCCTTGAGATCGAACATCGGCTTCCGGGCATCGTGCGCAAGTGGCATGAGACTGCGGTAATTCCGGAGAGTCGCGATGCGGTGCCGGTCGTCGCCGCGCGCAGGATCTTCCTCGTCCAGCACAGCCGCCGCGTACACCCACGGAATGCGCTGCAACCACCGCACGTACGCCTTCACCGGCCGGTCCAGACGCATCTCCGGCTGCATGATCACGTACCCGAGCGGCCGCATATCGGCACGCGGGGCGGAGAATCCCACCGGCACCTGGGGCAGCACGACCTGCTGCCAGTTCCTGCGCCAGTCGCGCAAGGTGGGTCCGAGGTTGCTGAGCCCCTTCAGCGAGAAGAGATCGGCCGCGAGAGGCATCAGCACCGTGTCCGCCGCGATGAGCGCGGACCGGTTGATCGCCCCGAGGTTGGGCCCGACATCGACCAGCACGATGTCGGCTTCGACCCCTGCGGCAGCCCGCTCCACCACACGGTGAAAGGCCGTGGTCGTACGAATGGCCGCAATGTCCCCCGCGAACGTCTTGAACCACTCGTTGGACAGCTTGTCCTCGAAGCGGCTGAGGTCCAGGCTGCCCGCCAGCAACCACAGCCCTGGCTGGAGGCGGGCCGGCTCGATGGATGCGATATCACCCGTGCCCTCCAGAATCGGCCGTACCGCGTCCGCGATCGTCTGCCCGCTGCGCACTCGTCCGGTACCGGGGAGTGCGGACCACGCCGCACCCTGAGCGATGAGCTCGGACTGGTTGTCCCAGAGTTCCTCGATCTCGGTCTCGTCCAGGCACATGGAGGTGAGATTCGCCTGAGGGTCGAGATCGACGGCCAGCACAGTGAGGCCCATCCGGCAGAACATGTGAGCGAGGTGGTAGGTGAGAGTCGTCTTCCCCACACCACCCTTGTTGTTGAAAAGCGCGATCGACGTGCGGGTCATGAAGCCCTCCAGTGGGTGACGGCCCACGACGAGTCGTCGACCTGAAACTCGGCCGGAGGATTCCCGTTGCGTGCGAGCGAGGCCTGGACCCTCCCGATTCCCCGCCCGAACCGGTTCACGTAACCGAGCCCCTTCATCGCGGCTGCGAAGGACGGATTGCGATAGTCGGTCACACGGTCGAAGTTGTCATCCCGCACCTGGCCATAGGGTCCACCAGGATTGGTCAGCTCGATCCGGTCGTCGAACCAGGCGATCCGTACCGGGACGTACGACGTCTCGTAGTTCCGGTGCATCAACGCATTCATGGAAATCTCCCGCAGGGCCTCCAGCGGATAGTCGGGCTGCGGAGTCTCCCGGAAGCCCTCCTCGACCAGTCGGGTGCGCAGATTGCTCCGCAGAAGTGGCTCGAGCCTGGCGGCCATGCCTACGAGGTTCTGACGCAGTTCCTGATCGTCGACGACCGGCGCGTCGAGATCCAGGCCCTGATACCGCACGAACTGTAGATACGCCCCAGGAATCCGGCTGCTCGGATCGAGCCCGACCGTAAGAAGTCCGAGAGCCGTCGGCCGCCCGTCGGGCGTCGCCAGGTGCAGCGAGGAAAGCTGCAGTTCTGTCGGCCGTCCATTCTCCTCGATGACCTCGGGGCCCACCATGGAGGGCAGGTATGCCTGCCGAAACAGGTCGAGGTCCAGGTCGTCGAGCGTGGTGCCGGGCACGGGGCGGGTATCGAACGGGCCGTCGCCGGCCCGCCGTCTCTCGGCGAGGACGCGTTCGTCCTCCCGGGACGCCTTCCGCGTCGTGGGACCGGGACGGACCCACACGACTCCTTCGAAGCGCACGGGCAGCGCCGCCGACGCCTCGACATGAATGTGGACCACAGGCTTTCCCCGATAGGTAGCAGCCTGCACGGTGAAGCAAGGCCGGTCCAGGATGCGGCCGTCGTCTCGGAGATCGGTCAGGGCCAGCAACGCCCGGTCGCTTACGTCCACATCCTCGACCGGGGTACCGTCGTCGGCCACACCCACGAGGATGTCGCCGCCCCCTTTGCCCGCCAGATCATTGGCCATGGCGCAGACGGCGCAGCCGATGGCGTCCCCTCACTTGCCCTCCCGCTTGGCAGTTCGCTTGAACCAGCGTGGGCGTCTCACAGGTACCGAGGGTGTCGGCCAGATCCACTTCGCGTCCGTTCACACCAGGCATTGTGCCGGTTTACCCGGAGGATGGCGGCTCTGCCCCGCCCGTCACGCCCAGTCGCCGCCCAGGGCGCTGCCGACGTCATGGCCGCCCCATCCCTGCTGCACAGTGCCCCACAGGACGTCGACACACAGGACGTCGACACCGAAGACGTCATGGACCGTGGCGGCCGACCAGTCCTCCTGAGGCCTGCGCCGAGCACCTCCAGGGCAGAGAGGGAGCGACCGCGCGGGCCACTGGGGCGACGAGCTCCATGATCTCGGCAGGTACGCGATAACCGATGGTCAGCTCTTCGACGCGCCAGATCCCCGCCCCTGATCGTGAAAGCGACCCGAAGGAGCTTCCACATGCCCTCGGGGGAGCGCCGAGCTCGGCGAACAGCCACCCGACTTGATGTCGTGCGGGCTCAACCCCTTGATGAACTCCTTCAGCTCGTCCCGCTCATGCTCCACTGCCTCCCGGTCGGATTCGTCACCGACGTCGGCATTGTGTCTATCGGGGATGTCCGTTGAAGTACAACTCAAAAGGGAATTCACGGAACTCCAGGTGCAAATACAGCAGGCCCGAGAGGTTGAGCAGGTGTACGGCGAAGGGGCCGTACGACAGTCTGCGCAGCCGGACCCGTTCATCACACCGACCACTCCGCGCGAGACCTTCGAAAATAGTGAAGGTCCAATTAACGAAACCGCCAGACATGTCATGGACATGACGTCATCCTGGAGCTGCCTCTACGACCCACGAGGTGTACAGCCGCTTCAACTACCCTTGATTCTATGGAGGTTGTTCAATGCGTCGCCGCTTCGCCACCTTGCTCGTCACGGCCGCCCTCTCGCTCCCGCTCGCCCTGCTCCCCGCCGCATCCGCTTCCGCCGCCCCTGCGGACAAGCCCCAGGTCCTCAGCTCCTGGACCCAGACGAGCGCATCCAGCTACAACGCCTGGAAAGCTGCCAGCAACAACAAGGGCGCATGGTCCTCGTACGGCTTCGACTGGTCCACGGACTACTGCAGCACCTCCCCCGACAACCCCTTTGGCTTCCCGTTCCAAACTGCCTGTGCCCGCCACGACTTCGGCTACCGCAACTACAAGGCTGCCGGTACGTTCTCCGCCAACAAAGCCCGTATCGACTCCGCCCTCTACGCGGATCTCAAGCGCGTCTGCGCCGCCTACTCCGGCGCGACTCTGACCTCGTGCAACGCCACGGCCTGGACGTACTACCACGCGGTGGACATCTTCGGCGTCGCACCCGCGAAGGCGGGCGTCACCAGACTGCCTCAGTCCGCCTGACCCGGACCCAACGCACGGAGGCCCGAGCCGCTGCACCGCGGGCACGGGCCTCCCGTGTCTCCTCGGCATTCCCGCGTCCATGTCCTGCGCGACGTCAGGTCGTGTCGTCAGCGGCGACCGCGACCGTCCGGCGGCAGGAGGGCTGACGAACTGACGGAGACGGCGTGCGACCGGGCTGCGGGCGACACACGAAAAGGCCCCCGGCGCGAAAACGCACCGGGAGCCATTCGTCACCGCACGGAAACGGTCGAAACGGTCAGCCGATCTCCGCCCCGAAGGCCGCCAGCGCCTCCGGCACCGGCTGGAAGAACGTCTCGCCGCCCGAGGAGCAGTCACCGCTGCCGCCCGAGGTCAGACCGATCGCCGCGTCACCGGCGAAGAGCGAGCCGCCGCTGTCGCCGGGCTCGGCGCAGACCGTCGTCTGGATCAGCCCGTTGACGATGTCGCCGTTGCCGTAGTTGACCGTGGCGTCCAGCCCCGTCACCTGGCCGTCGTGCACCTGGGTGGTGGAACCGCTGCGCGACACCGTCATCCCGACGGTCGCCTCGCCCGCCTTGGTGATCGGCTGGGTGGAGCCGTCGTAGAGGTCGACCTCGCTCGGGTGCGCGGTGCCCGAGGTGTACTTCACCAGACCGAAGTCGTTGTCCGGGAACTCCGAGCCCGCGTTGGTGCCGATCTCCCCGCCGCCCTGCGAGTCCGACCAGCTGGAGATCGCCTCCGTGCAGTGCCCGGCGGTCAGGAAGTACGGTTCGCCGCCCTTGACCACGTTGAACCCGAGCGAGCAGCGCCCGCCGTCGCCCCAGATCGCGTCGCCGCCCGCGATGAGGGGCTTGAACTCCCCGGCGGACTTCTTGAGCTGGGCCTTGCCGCCGAGCGACTCGACCACCGAGTTGAGCTTCTGCAGGGCCGCGCCCTTGACCGTACGGTCGGCCGTGACGACGACCTTGTTGCTGACCGGGTCGACGGCCCACGAGGTGCCGGGGATGGTCGCCTTGCCGGCCAGGGTCTGCCGGGCCGACTTCAGCTCGGCGAGCGAGTTCGGTACGACTCTGGCCCGGCCGCCCGCCTGCTCGACCTGGTCCGCGGCGGCCTGGTCGACCACGTTCATCACCAGGTTCCTGGACTTGGCGTCGTAGTACGAACCGGCCGCGTCACCGCCCAGGTCCTTGCCCAGACCGGTCGCCAGCTTCCCTGCCGCGTCGGCCGTCAGCGTCCGCGCGGTGACCTCCGGCGTCCCTTCACTGGCGTTCGCGCTCTGGAACGTCGCTCCCGCTGCGACCAGGGCGACCACCGCCGAACCCGCCAGCACTGCACGCTTCCTGGATATGCGTCGATGCTTCAACTTCGACCTCCTGTGGGGCCGCGCACGGGTGATGTGGGGTCGCCCGTACACGGAGGATGGGGCGCCCACTATTCCGACGGAGTAGTTAGCACACAAGGCCGACCTCAGGACGCACACACGACAACACCCCTTCGGTTTCACCGTGTTCACGTACCGGCGGTCACCCCCTGCTGTCCGGTATGCATCCCCGCGCGTCCGGCTCTCGACGCGTCCGGCGAGCCCTCGGCCCGCGTGCCCCCTCCCCGCGCCCCGCATTCAGTCAACGCGCGGTCCCCATATGCACCTTGATGGCGCCCATCATCGAATCACAGCAGGGCAGTCGGGCACGTCGTGCCCGCACGGACACAAGGGGGCGCGGAGTGCGCAGTCGCGTGCGCGCAACCGACGGACGGCAACTGGTGGTGGAGCGTCTGGGGGATCCCCGCGGAAGGCCGGTCTTTCCGCTGCACGGAAGGCCCGGCAGCAGGCTCGGTCCGGCTCCGCGCGGCATGGTGCTGTACCAGCGCAAGACCCAGCTGATCACCTACGACCGTGCGATTCACGGACCTGGATCCCCTGAGGTCTGAGCCGGGGGTCCCTGAGGGCATCCCTCCAGGAGGCACAGCGTCCGCGCCCGTTTGTTCCTGCGCGACCATCCTGTGCCACATCCTCTCAAAAGCCGCGGGGACAGCGGGAGCCCCCGCCCGGATTCCGGGCGGGGGCTCGGCGTGTTCGAGCTGAGCTTTCGAGACAGCGGCCGGTCCCGGCGTACGGAACCGGCCGCCCGGCTGTCAGTAGACGCTGACGCCGTACGCGCTGAGCGCTTCGGTGACCGGCTGGAAGAACGTCGTGCCGCCCGAGGAGCAGTTGCCGCTGCCGCCCGAGGTGAGGCCGATCGCGTTGGAGCCGGAGTAGAGCGGGCCGCCCGAGTCGCCGGGCTCCGCGCACACGTTGGTCTGGATCATGCCGTACACGACGTCACCGTTGCCGTAGTTGACCGTGGCGTTGAGCGCGGAGACGGTGCCGCTGTGGATGCCGGTGGTGGAGCCCCGGCGGGTGACGCGCATGCCGACCGTGGCATTGGCCGCGCCGGTGATGTCCACGCTGCCGACGGTGCCCTCATGGGAGATCGAGGCGTTGTCGTAGCGCACCAGGCCGTAGTCGTTGGTCGGGAAGCTGGTCCCGACCGTGGGGCCGATGCTCGTCGTGTTCGACGAGTTGGTGTAGAATGGCGGGCTGCCTTCGGTGCAGTGGCCGGCCGTCAGGAAGTAGTAGGTGCTGCCGCTACGGACGTTGAAGCCCAGGGAGCAGCGGAATCCGGGCCCGTAGACGGCGTCACCGCCGGAGAGCAGCTTGCGGATCTGTCCGGAGGTGCGTTCGATCTTGAGGGCGCCCGCGTTGGTGCCGGCGGAGTCCTTGATCTGCTGGATCTGCGCGGCGGAGACCGTGCTGTCCGCCGTGACCACGACCTTCTTGGTCGCGGGGTCGACGGTCCAGGCGGTGCCGGCCACGTCGGCGCCGAGGACGGCGTCGCTCGCGGCGGAGAGCTGGTTCGCGCTGTACGTTCCGGTGGAGCTGGCCTGTGCGCTGGGGGCGGCGAGCGCGGCGACCGCTACGAGTCCTGCGGCAATGGCGACGACCCTGCTGCGTCTCGCGGTGCCGCTGAGGGGGGTGGTGCGCTTGATCCTCACTTGTCATTCCTCCCGAGGGGGGTTGAGGGCCCGCCCGTGGGGTGGCCGGGCCCGTGAGGCGCAGTCAGGAGCACGGCAGAGCGTCCGCATTGCGAACCTGCCGTGCTCCTGACAAGCGCTGCTCGGGAGTATTCAAGGCGTCAACTTCCAGCGCAAGAGGGCCTCTTGGCCTGAGCTTCCGCCGGGCCATCGCGCCACGCCCATGCGTCCGGCCCCGGCGGATGACAGGTGCCGGGGCCGGACGCCGAGGGAGCGGAAGCGGCGGTTCAGCCGTCGGTCCGGTTGCGCTCCCCCGCCTCGACGGCGAACGGGAGGGTGTTGCCGGGTGGCGGGAAGGGGCAGATGAAGTGGTCCGCGAAGGCGCAGGGCGGCAGCAGAGCACGGTTCAGGTCGACCGTCACGCTGCCGTCGGCGGCCGGGGCGGCGGGCCGCAGGAACCGGAAGCGGTAGCTGCCGTGTCCGCTGGTGGCGTCGGCGAAGACCGCCCAGAGCGAACCGTCCGGCTCCACGGCGACCTGGAGCGTGTGCTCGGCACCGTCCAGCTCGAAGGCGATCTCCCCGCCGAGGCCGAGCCCGCGCTCGACCCCGTCGGCGTTCTCGACCCGGACGGTGCGGGCGGTGCCGTACGGGCGGAAGGTGCCGGACAGCGACCAGCGCGGGTCGTACGGCGTGGCCTCGATCGCACGGAAGGCTTGCCGCGCCGCCGAGTCCGGGTCGAAGTCCCGTACGGCCCAAAGCCCTTCGCGGCTCAGCACGAACAGCCGCCGCTCCCCGTGGGCGACCCGTGACCCGTGGATCGGACCTCGGTCGGCACCGAGCCTGACCTGCCCGGCGAACGGCTTGCCGTCCACGGTCAGCCCGTCCTCCGGCCCGGCGGTGAGCTCCAGCTCGTCACCGTCCTCCCGCCACTGCCCCTCAATGGCCGGAATTCGGCCTTCCGGGTAGTCGGAGAGCCAGTGCGTGCCGGTGAGGGAGAGCGGTCCGTACGGTGCCGAGACCGTGCCGGTGCGCTCCTCGTGCCAGCGGTCCCAGTCCTGCGCTGCCTGCTGCTGTGCATCCGTGCTCATGGGCTCAACCTTTCCATACGGGCTCCGCGAGCCCGAGGTGCGACCGGAGTGTGGAACCGGTGTACGCCGCCCGGAAGACCCCGCGTTCCTGGAGGAGCGGGACGACCTCGTCGACGAAGTCGTCGAGTCCGCCCGGGGTGAGATGCGGTACGAGGACGAAGCCGTCGGCCGCTCCGGCGGCGACGAATTCGGCCAGCTCCGCCGCGACGGTCCGCGGGCTGCCGATGAACGACTGCCGGGTGGTCGCCTCAATGACCGTCTGCCGGATGGAGAACCCCTTCTCCCGGGACAGGGCGCGCCAGCGGGTCGCGACGGCGAGCGGGTCACCGTGCCGCACCCGGCCCTGGACCAGCTCCGAGTCGGGGACCGGATCGGTCTCTGGGAGCGGCCCGTCCGGGTCGTAGGAGGAGAGGTCCCGGCCCCAGACCTGCTCCAGGGCCAGCATCGCGTTCTGCGGGGAGACCTGCTGAAGGCGGATCTCGGCGGCCTTCTCCCGCGCCTCTGCGTCGGTGTCCCCGAGCACGAAGCCGACGCCGGGCATGATCTTCAGCTCGTCGGGCTCCCGGCCGTACTTCGCCAGTCGTCCCTTGACGTCCGCGTAGAAGGCGCGGCCCGCCTCCAGGGTGCCGTGCCGGGTGAAGATGACGTCGGCGGCGGACGCGGCGAACTCGCAGCACTCGGGGGAATCCCCGGCCTGGATGACCACGGGGTGGCCCTGCGGGGGGCGCGGGAGGGTGAACTCGCCCTCGATGGAGAAGTGCTCGCCGTGGTGGGCGAAGGTGCGCGGGGTCCCGTCCGGGGTCCAGGAGTCCCACAGCTCCCGGGCGGTGGCGACGAACTCGGCGGCGCGGGTGTATCTCTCGGCCCGGTCCAGGTAGCCGCCCCGGCGGAAGTTCTCCCCGGTGAAGGCGTCCGACGAGGTGACGACGTTCCACCCGGCCCGGCCGGCGCTGAGGTGGTCGAGGGTGGCGAGTCTGCGGGCCAGCTCGAAGGGCTCGTTGAAGGTGGCGTTGACGGTGGCGGCGAGGCCCAGCCGGTCGGTGACGGCGGCCAGCGCGTTCAGCACGGTGAGGGACTCGGGGCGGCCGACGACGTCCAGGTCGTGGATCAGCCCGTTGTGCTCGCGCAGCCGCAGCCCCTCGGCCAGGAAGAAGAAGTCGAACAGGCCGCGTTCCGCCGTACGCGCCAGGTGTTCGAAGGAGGAGAAGTCGATCTGGCTGCGGGAACGGGGGTCCGCCCAGACGGTGGTGCTGTTCACGCCCGGGAAGTGTGCGGCGAGATGCAGCTGTTTCGGTGCGGTCGTCATGCCCGTTCTCCTCGAAGGACGCGGCCCCGGGTGTACCGGCCGGCCGGGCGGGCCAGACCCAGGTGCTCGCGGAGGGTTCCGCCGGGGTGGAAGGTGCGGAAGAGGCTGCGGTGCTGGAGCAGGGCCACCGTGCCGTTGACGATCCGTTCGAGATCGCGTCCGGGGGTGATCGGGGTGAGGTGGAAACCGTCCACGGCCCCGGCGCGGTGCCACCGGCCGATCAGGTCGGCGAGGTCCACCGGGCCGCCCCGGTAGTACGTGCCGTGCGCGGCGAGCGGCGGGCCGCTCGCCAGCCCGGGTTCCGGGGCGGATTCGGCGTCCCCGAGGTCCACGGTGAGCGCGGCGAGCACCCGGAGAGTGTCGGGGTCGCGGCCGTGGGCCCCGGCACGGCGGCGCACGTCGTCGCGGATTTGGGCGGTCCGCTCGGGTGTGGTGGCCCGGACGAGCACGACATCGGCGTGGCGCGCCGCGGTCTCCCTGGCCGGTTCCGCCGTGCCGTCGACGACGACGACCGGGCGGCCCTGCGGCGGCCGGGGCACGATGCCCGGTCCGCGGACGCCGAACGTGGCCCCCTCGAAGTCGACGTAGTGCAGCTTGCCCCGGTCGATGAACCGCCCGGTGGCGGTGTCCCTGATCTCGGCGTCGTCCTCCCAGCTGTCCCAGAGCCGCGCGCCCACGTCCGCCACCTCACCGGCCTCGCGCCACAGTTCAGCGGCGGGCGCGGCCGGACGGCGGCCGAACAGCCGGGCCTCGGCGCCGGTCGTCGAGACGTCCACCTGCCAGCCCGCCCGGCCCCGGCTCACCCAGTCCAGGGTGGCCACGGCGGACGACACGTGGAACGGCTCGGTGTGGGTGGTGGTGACCGTCGGCACGAGCCCGATCCGGCGGGTGGCCGGCGCCACCCGGGACAGCACGGCGAGGGCGTCGGGGCCGGGCCGGGCGAACGAGTCGCCGAGGGTGACGAAGTCGAGCGCGCCCTGCTCGGCTAGCCGGGCCAGGGCGGTGTAGTGCTCCGCCTCGTAGCGGGGCGGACCACCGATTTCGGCAGCGAGGTGGAGGGGGCGGATCGGAGGCATGTACGGGCCCTTTCGGCACGGTCGGGTCAGGTTCCGGAGCCGGCTGACGCGGCACCGGTCGGGTTCCGGGTCACAGGACCTTGGAGAGGAAGGCGCGGGTGCGCTCGTGCCGGGGGCGGTCGAGCACGTCGGCGGGCGGGCCCTGTTCGACGATGCGCCCCTCGTCCATGAAGACCACGGTGTCGGCGGCCTCGCGCGCGAACCCGATCTCGTGGGTGACGACGATCATCGTGGTGCCCCGGTCCGCCAGGTCCTTGATGACGTCGAGGACCTCACCGACCAGTTCGGGGTCGAGCGCGGAGGTGGGTTCGTCGAAGAGCAGCAGCTTCGGTTCCAGGGCGAGCGCGCGGGCGATGGCGACGCGCTGCTGCTGGCCGCCGGAGAGCTGCCGGGGATAGGCGTGCGCCTTGTCGGCGAGGCCGACCCGGTCCAGGAGCTCGTGCGCGGTGGCGGCGGCCCGCTCCTTCGGGCGGCCGAGCGCGGCGACCGGGGCCTCTGTGATGTTCTCCAGGACGGTGAGGTGCGGGAAGAGGTGGAAGTCCTGGAAGACGAAGCCGATCCGGGTGCGGCGGCGCAGCACCTCGCGCTCGGGGAGTTCGTACAGCTTGTCGCCCTTGCGGCGGTAGCCGACGTGGTCGCCGTCGACGGTGATCGAGCCGCGGTCCGCCTTCTCCAGGTGGTTGACGGTGCGCAGCAGGGTGGACTTCCCGGAACCGGAGGGGCCGAGGATCACGGTCACCTCGCCGGGGCGCACGGACAGGTCGATTCCGCGCAGCACGTGCAGGGAGCCGAAGCTCTTGTGCACGCCTCGGATCTCCACCATGGCTTCGGCCCGGCCCCGGGCGCGGTCGGCGGGCGGGTCGGTCTTCGGTGGGCGGCTGGTCGTCGTCATGGGTTCCTCTGGCGGTTCGGAGCGGAGGTGCGCGGGCCGGTCGGTCATCGGTTCAGCCATCGCCGCCGGTGAGTTCGCTCAGGAGAGTGAGGGCGGCGCGCGCGGTGGCGTCGTTCTGCCGGAAGGCCGGGCCGCCGGTGCGCGGCCGGGTGAACGCGCCGCTGGTGCGGGCGGCGGTGTGCGGGCCGAGTGCGAAGCGGCGCGGGTGCGGGAGGCCTTCGCGGTCCAGGATCCGGCCGTCGTCGGGGTCGACGGCGAGCAGTCCGGTGGCGGTGGCGGCGGCCCCGTCCCGGTGCAGGGTCCGCAGCAGGGTGCTGCGGGTGCGTTCCGGCGAGGGGTCGGGCAGCCGGGCCTCGACGAGGGCGCGGGCCTCGATCCGTTCGCCGGGCACGGTGGCGCTGCCGGCCCGGAAGACGCCGTGCTGTTCGTCGGTCTCGACGGTCATCCCGGCGCCGAGGAAGCGGACGACGCCGGCCCGGGAGAGCGCCAGCAGTTGCCGCAGCCGGGGGCCGGGCGGCCCGGAGGCGAGGTAGCTGAAGAAGCCGTGCCACCAGTCCCCGATGTCGCCGAACCGGATCAGCTGGCCGTAGGCCGAGAGCAGTCCGAGGAAGACGGCGAGGTCCTCGCTGTGCTCGGGGTCGTGCCGGCGGTCGAGGTCGGCGGTGATGTGGTCGCGGGTCACCTCCTGGAGGGCGTCGTACGAGGAGTGCCGTACGCCGTCCAGCGGGTGGTCGAGCGCCTGGATGTCGAGCCGGTCGGCCGGGTCGGGGACGGCGGCGGCGATCAGGGCCCGCAGATCGTCGCTGTCCGGCTCCGCGGCCGCGTACTTCTCCTCGAAGGCGGTCCGGTCGGCGGAGGTGCGTTCGGGGTGGGCGGTGAAGAGCCGGTGGTAGTGGGCGTACCCGAGCTCTTTGTCGACATGTGGCCAGATATCGCGGCGGAAGTCGGGCGGTTCCGTCCGGCTGAGCAGTTCCTCGGTGCGGTCGGGGCCGAGGAACCGGGGCAGCGGTGGCCGCTCGCCCTGCCAGCCGTATCCGATCTTGGAGTGGTACGGGACTCCGCGCCGCGATCCGACGTGCAGGACGGGCTCCAGGCCCGAGGGCACGTAGGCGCCGTTCTCGTACCGCCCGCCGCGGCCCTCGGTGAGCAGGACCATCAGGTCGATGAAGGCGAGTCCGAAGCCCCGGACGATGACGGGTTCGCCCGCGCGCAGGGCGGTGAGATCGCTGTCGGCGGTGAAGTCGGGCGGCAGATGGACGAGGCCGTGCCGGTCGGCGAAGGCGGAGAGAGCCTGCTGTCCGGCGTCCGGTTCGGCGTCCAGGTGGCCGATGGTGAGGACCACCAGGTCCGCGAGCAGCGGTTCGGCGCGGCCCTCCAGCCGGACGCGCTGGCGGCCGTCGGGCGGACCGGTGACGCTCAGGGCACGGCCCCGGTGTTCGTGGACGGTGACCGAGGACGGGAGGGCCGTCACGGACTGCTCGTACACCCAGCGCAGATAGGCGCCCTGGAGCCGCCGGCTCGGGAAGTCCTGCCCCCGCAGCGCCTCGATCTCGGCGCGGAGTCCTGGCTCGGCGGCGCCCCCCGGGGGGG
>CBRG010000197.1 GCA_000470535.1 Streptomyces sp. AW19M42 | reverse complement strand
AGAGCGGTGCGGGAGCGGCGGGTGCCGGACTGGGGGCACGTGCGGGACGCGCTGGCGGAGTGGGACGAGCGGGAGCGGCTGCGCGAAGGAGTGGCGGATCCGGTCGTGCGCAACGGGGCCGGTCTCCTGCTCGATGCGCTGGAGGAGTTCTCCCGGGGCCTGGACGGCGGCCCACGGCCCGAGGCGTCCGGCGCGGCCGACGGGGCGGGGGACTGAGGGCGCGGCCCGGGGGAGTCGCGGAGTCCCGTGTCACGAGCCCGGTGTTACGGGGTCGGCAGGCCGGGCAGTCCTTCGAGCGAGTCGGCGTCGGTCTTGCCGAGGGAGTCCTTGGTCCCGCCGTCCCACGCGACGACGACCGTCTTGCCGTCGTTGGATTCGACGGTCCCGGCGGTCCGGTCGGTGTCGCCGTCGGCGCACCTGAGTTCCAGCGTCACCTTGTCCGCGCCCTTCGCGCTGCCCGAGCAGACATGGGAGTCGGCGACGACGACGGCCTTGCCGTGCGCGACGGACAGCACCACGGCCTTGCCGTCGGTCTGCCCGGCCCAGGCGCCCTCCAGCGCCTTGAGCCCGCCGGTGGACGCGTCGCCGCCGGACGCGCCGTCCCCGTCGCCCGTCGAGGAGCCGTCGCTGTGGTCCGGCGCCGGCGCGGAGGCGGAACCCTTGTCCGCGTCGGGCTTGTCGTTGTCACTGCCGCAGCCGGTGAGCGCGAGCGCGGTCAGCAGGCCGGTGGCGACAACTGCACCGGTACGTACGAGTTTGCGCATCTGGAATTCCCCCTGGATGACGAAAGACCATCCAAGCTACCAGTGGGTCGCAACGGGCTTCGGGTGGTCGACTCGGGGAATCGGGAGCGGAACAGCCCCGTCGTCCGTCTCTCTTCTACGAGAATCTGTAATCAAGGGAACACCGCGCGTGCACGTGCATCTGCGCATGCATCCGCTCATGCATAGGAATTTGAACACAGCTATGATCCGAGACAGTTGACACTTGCACTTTGCAACTCGGGGAGCGTCCTGTGCACCACGTGTACAACGGCATGGCGGCGACAGAGCTTCGCGGAGTCGCCTGGCAGAAGAGCAGACACAGCAACTCGCAGGGATCCTGCGTGGAGTTCGCGAAACTGCCCGACGGGGATGTGGCGATGCGTAATTCACGCCACCCCGACGGGCCGGCGCTGGTCTACACGCCGGCCGAGATAGCGGCGCTGCTTCTCGGCGTCAAGGACGGGGAGTTCGACCACCTCGTGGCGGAGGGCTGAGCTCCGCCCGGTCACGCCAATCCGTGCTCCGCCAATCCGTGCTCCGCCGTCGCGGGCGACGGCGTCCGGTCAGGGCCGACGGGGTGTCACACCGGCTCCGACAGCCGGAAGAGCGCCCAGACGACCTTTCCGCGCAGGGCCGCGCCGGCGGCGCTGTCCGCACCCAGCGCCGGTGAGGGGTGCCAGCCCCAGGAGTCGCTGAAGGACTCCACCAGGAACAGCCCGCGGCCCGACTCCGCGGAGTCGGCGGCCTCCGACGCCACCGGGCTCGCGTGGCTCGGGTCCCGTACCGCGCACACCAGCCGCGAGGTCCAGCGCATCAGGTGCAGCCGCACGGGCGGGTCCTGTGATTCGCGCGGGACGTCGGCGGGCAGCGCGTGCCGCAGGGCGTTGGTGACCAACTCGGAGACCACGAGGGCGACGTCGTCCAACCGCTCGCTCAGACCCCACCCGGTCAGGGTCGACCTGGTGAACTGCCTGGCCCCGCCGACGGCCTCGTAACGGGCGGGCAGGGTGCAGGTGGCCGATCCGGAGACGGCGGAGGGATCGATGGGGGGAAGTCCCTGCCGTAACGGCTCGAAATCGAGCATCGTCGATCCATTCGTCCCCATGCGAGGCACTCCCGGGATTCGCGGCTGTCTCGGTACTACGGGTACTCGGGTACAGCGGCACAACACGAACGAGCACGCAGGTGCGCGACGCCCATGGTTCCGAATGCGCAGGGCAGATGCAAGGGCAGATGCACGTGCACGCGCCTGACCTGTCCGACCCCGTGCCGGTTCTGGCTCATTTCTTCCCGGGGGCAGTTTTGGAGTCTTGGGCAAGTCTTCCCATTTCCGTAATCGAATGAGTACGGGCTGAAGCGTTTTGATGGCAGAATCCGCCCCTGGGGTTTCAGGGGGAGCCCCGATGCCAGGGAAGCGATGGGGAGGGTTGGACCAGTGGCGGCAGGCGAGTCGAGTGGATCCGTGGTGCGGCGCATCCTGCTGGGCTCACAGCTCAGACGGCTGCGTGACTCGCGCGGTATCACCCGTGAGGCGGCCGGCTACTCCATCCGGGCTTCCGAATCGAAGATCAGCCGCATGGAGTTGGGACGGGTGAGCTTCAAGGCCAGGGACGTCGAGGACCTGCTCACGCTCTACGGCGTCACGGACGAGGTGGAGCGCGACTCCCTGCTCGGCCTGGCCCGTGAGGCCAACGTGGCGGGCTGGTGGCACAGTTTCGGTGATGTGCTGCCCGGCTGGTTCCAGACGTATATCGGTCTGGAAGGGGCGGCCTCGCTCATCCGGATCTATGAAGTCCAGTTCGTCCACGGTCTGTTGCAGACCGAGGGCTACGCCCACGCGGTCGTCTCCCGGGGCATGCGCGGCGCCCCCGCCGCCGAGATCGAACGCCGGGTCGCGCTGCGGCTGGAGCGCCAGAAGGCGCTCGTCGCGGAGCGGGCCCCGCGCTTCCACGCGGTGCTGGACGAGGCGGCGTTGCGCCGTCCGTACGGCGGGCGTGAGGTGATGCGCGATCAATTGCGGCATCTGATCGAAATGTCGGAACAGCCGAACGTGACTCTTCAGGTGATGCCCTTCAGTTTCGGCGGGCACGCGGGGGAGAGCGGTTCCTTCACGATGCTGCGATTCCCGGAATCCGATCTGTCGGACATTGTCTATTTGGAGCAGCTGACAAGTGCGCTCTATCTGGACAAGGCCGAAGAAGTCGCCCAGTACGAAAAGGCGATGGTGCGGCTCCACGCGGACAGTCCGGGTCCTGAGGAGAGCCGTAATCTGCTCCGCGGTCTACTCCAACTCACCTGATATTTCAGTACCATGACACCCCCACAGGAGTCTGCACCTGCAGTAAGGGATCGCATGTCCTTCTTCCACGAGCTGGCCGACCAGTACATCGACGGTGAATGGCGCACCGGGACCGGCTCATGGGACATCATCGATTTCAATCCCTACAACGGGGAAAAGCTCGCGGCCATCACCGTCGCCACCGCGGAAGAGGTCGACCTCGCCTACCGCGCCGCCGAGCGGGCCCAGCGGACCTGGGTCACCAGAAGCCCGTACGAGCGCGCCCGGGTGATGGAACGGGCCCTGCGCGTCACCGAGGAACTGGCCGACGAGATCATCGAGGCCGTCATCGACGAGCTGGGTGGCACCCGGTCCAAGGCCCGGTACGAACTGCGCACAGCCCAGGAGTTCCTGCGCGAGGCCGCCCACCAGGCGCTGCTTCCCGGCGGCCGGGTCCTGGCCTCCCCGGTGGACGGCAAGGAGAACCGGCTCTGCCGGCAGCCCGTCGGGGTCGTCGGCGTCATCAGCCCCTTCAACTTCCCCTTCCTGGTGACGATGAAGTCGGTCGCACCGGCCCTGGCGCTCGGCAACGCGGTCGTCGTCAAGCCCAACCAGAACGCCCCGGTGGTCGGCGGCGGACTGGTCGCCAAGATCTTCCACGACGCGGGACTCCCGGCCGGGCTGCTCAACGTCCTGGTCACCGACATAGCCGAGATAGGCGACGCGTTCATAGAGCACCCCGTCCCCAAGGTGATCTCCTTCGCCGGATCGGACCGGGTCGGCCGCCATGTCGGCGCGACGGCGGGCGGGCTCTTCAAGCGCACCATCCTCGAACTCAGCGGCAACAGCGCCCTGGTGGTGCTCGACGACGCGGACATCGACTACGCGGTCGACGCCGCAGTCTTCAGCCGTTTCTTCTACCAGGGTCAGGTCGGCATGGCCGCCAACCGCATTCTGGTGGACCGGGCCGTCGCCCCCGAGTTCACCGAGAAGTTCACCGCCCGGGTGGCGGCGCTGCGGACCGGCGATCCGCGTGACCCCGACACCCAGATCGGCCCGGTCATCAACACCTCCCAGGCCGACGCCCTGACGGCACTGGTCGACCAGGCGGTCGCCGAGGGCGCCACGGCGCTGGTCCGGGGCCGCACCCGGGGCAACCTCGTGGAGCCGACCGTGCTCGCCGGACTCGCGGAGGACTCCCCGCTGCTCTCCCAGGAGATCTTCGGCCCGATCGCGCTGCTGGTCACCTTCGACGGTGAGGCGGAGGCCGTGAGGATCACCAACGACAGCCCGTACGGGCTCAGCGGCGCCGTGCACACGGCGGACGTGGAGCGTGGGGTGCGGTTCGCCCGGCGGATCCGCAGCGGGATGTTCCACGTCAACGACTCCACCGTCCAGGAGGACCCGCTGGCCGCGTTCGGCGGCGAGAAGGCCTCCGGGACGGGCCGGCTGAACGGCGAGGCGACGGTGGACGCCTTCACCACCCAGAAGTGGATATCGATCCAGCACGGGCGGAGCGTTTTCCCGCTCTGAATCACACACCGATACTCTCATCAAAGTTGAGTAGAGAGGTGTGGGTATGTCCGCGATCCGGCTGCTGGTCCTGTGTGCCGTGCGGCAGCACGGCCGGGCACACGGCTATCAGATCCGCAACGACCTGGAGTACTGGGGCGCCCACGAGTGGTCGAGTGCCAAGCCGGGCTCGATCTACCACGCACTGAAGCAGATGGCGAAGCAGGGCGTCCTGATCGCCCACGAGGTCGCCCCGAGCACGGCCGGCGGCCCGCCGCGCACCGAGTACGAGATCACCGAACAGGGCGACACGGAGTACTTCGCGCTGCTGCGCGCGGCGCTCACCTCGTACGACCAGAAGCTGGACGTGCTCTCGGCGGGGCTGGGCGGCATCGTCGACCTGGAGCGGTCGGAGGCGGTGTCCCTGCTCAAGGAGCGGGTGGCGGGACTGGGCAGGTGGCGGACGTCGGTCACCGAGTACTACACGCCGGAGGCGGGCCCCGAGTCGATCGGCCACATCGGGGAGATCATGAACATGTGGGTGCACTCGGCGGACGCGGGCGCCGAGTGGACGCGCGGGCTGATCGCCCGGATCGAGGGCGGCGCGTACACCTTCGCGGGTGAGGGAGAGCCCTTCGTCGGCGTACTGGCCGAGGGCGAGGAGAACCCGTACGCGACCGGTGTGGCCGATCCCGGGGACGCTCACTAATCAAGTTTGACGAATGCGGTGCGAGCGGTTACCTTTCCCTCGCTAGTCAAGTTTGACTACGGAAGGGTGTGACGATTTTGACCGACGCGATCGTCGTCGAGGGAGTGCACAAGCGATACGGCGCGAAGCGGGCCCTGGACGGCCTCGACCTCGCGGTCGCCCGCTCCACCGTGCACGCGGTGCTCGGCCCCAACGGCGCGGGAAAGACCACCGTGATCCGCATCCTGTCCACGCTGCTGCGGCCCGACGGGGGCCGGGCTGAGGTGGCGGGGTTCGACGTACGGCGGCAGGCGGACGGGGTCCGGCGCCGGATCGGGCTGCTCGGGCAGCACGCGGCGGTCGACGAGCGGCTCGGCGGCCGGCAGAACCTGGAGATGTTCGGGCGGCTGTACCACCTGGGCGCACGCCGGGCGGGCGTCCGGGCGGACGAACTGCTGGAGCGGTTCGGGCTCGCGGACACCGGCCGCAAGGCCGTCGCGGAGTACAGCGGCGGCATGCGGCGGCGGCTCGACCTGGCCGCCTCGCTGATCACGGACCCGGAGGTGCTCTTCCTGGACGAGCCGACGACCGGACTCGACCCGCGCGGCCGGGCCGAGGTGTGGTCGGCCGTGCGCTCCCTGGTCGGCGGCGGCACGACCGTACTGCTGACCACCCAGTATCTGGAGGAGGCCGATCAGCTCGCGGACCGGATCTCGCTGATCGACGGCGGACGGGTGGCTGCCGAGGGCACGGCCGACGAGCTGAAGGCGAGGGTGGCCGGCGACCGGATCGACGTCGTCGTCCGGGACGCGGCGGACCTCGACCGGGCGGCCGGGCTGCTGGCCGGCGGCGCGGTGCTGGACCGGGACCGGCGGCTGGCCGGAGCCCCGGCCGGGGACCGGATGGCGACGCTCACCCGGACCGTACGGGCGCTGGCGGAGGCGGGCATCGAGGCGGAGGACATCGCGGTGCGCCGTCCGACGCTGGACGAGGTGTTCCTGTCCCTGACCGGACACGAGCCGGACGACGTGGAGGTGGCGGCATGAGCGCGGTGGGCTGGGCGGTATCCGACTCCTGGACCATGACCCGGCGCGAACTGGCGCGCTGGGCACGGCAGCCGGTGCAGGTCGTCGTGGGTCTGGTCTTCCCCGTGATGCTCCTGCTGATGTTCAACTACCTGGTCGGCGGCGGCCGGGGCGTCGAGGGCGACACGGCCGAGTACCTGGTGCCCGGCATGCTCGCGCTCACCATGGCCTTCGGTCTGGAGTCGACGATGCTCGCGGTCACCCAGGACCTGAACAAGGGGGTCGTCGACCGGTTCCGCTCGATGCCGATGGCCTCCGGCGCGGTGCTGGTCGGCCGGTCCGTCGCGGACATGCTCCAGTCGGTGGCCGCGCTCGCGGTGATGACCGCGGTGGGGTATGCGGTGGGCTGGCGTTGGCACGACGGGGCGGTCGCGGCGCTGGGGGCGGTGGGGCTGCTCCTGCTGCTGCGGTTCGCGATGCTGTGGCTCGGCATCCTGCTGGCGCTGGTGGCGGGGCGGCCGGAAATGGTGCAGGCGGTGCAGATCCTGGTCTGGCCGGTCGGCTTCCTCTCCAACGTCTTCGCGGTGCCGGAGTCGATGCCGGGGTGGCTGGGTGCGGTCGTCGAGTGGAACCCGATGTCGGCGACGGCCACGGCGGTACGCGGCCTGTTCGGCAACCCGGGCGGCGGTGGGGACTCCTGGGCCGCCGCCCATGCCGGACTCCTGGCGGTGCTCTGGCCGTTGGCGCTGCTGGCGGCGTTCTTCCCGCTGGCGGTGCGACGGTTCGCGAGGCTCAGCCACTGAGTTCCCGGGCACATTCAGCACATCCAGTCCGTCCGGCGCCTCGGGACGGAACCGGCGCCCGGCCGGGACCGGTGCCGTCGCGTAGGGGACGGCACCGGCGCCGGGCTCAGTGGTGGAACGACGTGGCCGCCCCGTGGTCCCGGCTCAACGGACGATCCTGCGAACGCAGTTCGGGCAGCAGCAGCCGCAGGTCCTCCAGCAGCAGCTCCGCGAGGTCGGAGGAGAAGCCGTTGCGGCACACGATCCGCAGCACCGACAGATCCTCCCGGTTGGCCGGAAACGTGTACGCCGGCACCAGCCAGCCCCGCTCGCGCAGCCGCCGGGACACGTCGAAGACGTCGTACGCCGTCACCTCCGGCGCGGTAGTCAGCGCGAACACGGGCAGCTGGTCCCCCCGGGTGAGGAGGCGGAAGTCGCCCAGGGCCTCGATCCGTTCGGCAAGTCCGCGGGCCACGTCCCGGGATGCCTGCTGCACGGCCCGGTAGCCCTCCCGGCCCAGCCTCAGGAAGGTGTAGTACTGCGCGACCACCTGCGCGCCGGGCCGGGAGAAGTTCAGCGCGAACGTCGGCATGTCGCCGCCCAGGTAGTTGACCCGGAAGACCAGCTCCTCCGGGAGCTCGGCGGGCGAGCGCCACAGCGCCCAGCCGACGCCCGGGTAGACCAGCCCGTACTTGTGCCCCGAGGTGTTGATCGAGGAGACCCGGGGGAGCCGGAAGTCCCAGACCAGGTCCTCGTCCAGGAACGGCGCCACCATCGCTCCGGACGCGCCGTCCACATGGACGGGGATGTCCAGGCCGGTGCGTTCCTGGAGGGCGTCCAGGGCGGCGCAGAGTTCCTCGATGGGCTCGTACGAGCCGTCGAAGGTGGAGCCGAGGATGCCGACCACGCCGATGGTGTTCTCGTCGCAGAGGTCGGCGGCGGCCTGCGGGTCGAGATGGAAGCGGTCGCCCTCCATCGGGACCAGGCGCGGTTCGACCTCCCAGAACGTGCAGAACTTGTCCCAGCAGACCTGCACGTTCACGCCCATGACCAGATTGGGCCTGGCGGTCGCCGGGTAGCGGTCGGCGTTCCGGATGGCCCAGCGGCGCTTCAGCGCGAGGGCGGCCAGCATGCAGGCCTCGCTGGACCCGGTCGTCGAACAGCCCACCGCCGTCGCGGGGTCGGGGGCGTTCCACAGGTCCGCGAGCATCGCCACGCAGCGCCGTTCCAGCTCGGCGGTGCGCGGGTACTCGTCCTTGTCGATCATGTTCTTGTCGCGGCACTCGCCCATCAGCACCCCGGCCTGGGGTTCCATCCAGGTGGTGACGAAGGTGGCGAGGTTGAGCCGCGAGTTCCCGTCGAGCATCAGCTCGTCGTGGACCAGGCGGTACGCCGTAGCGGGCGGCAGCGCGCTGTCCGGCAGCTTGTGCCGGGGCGGCGCCGACTCCATCCCGGCTGTCGGATCGGCTTCCCCGAAGAACGGGTTGAGGGCCAGCCTGCGCTGCTCCGCGGACGGTTCACTGCGGGGCGTGGAGCCCTTGTGGAGCGGCATCGCCGGCCTGCCCTTCATCGGTTCCTGGCCGTGAGGCCGTGCGAATCCGACCATACGGACAGTCCGGGCGTCCGGCGCGCCGGGTGAGCCCGCCCGGGTCACCGCAGCGGTGTGCCGTCCTCCTTCAGCTGCATCTGCGGACGCCCCGTCACCAGCAGCCAGGCCGGCAGCGAGGCGACGCAGAGCAGCGGGAGCAGGTTCATGTCGGAGGCCAGCACCGCGGCCGTGAACAGGCTGAGCCAGCCCTGCCGGGTGACGGCCAGCAGCACCCCGAGCACCCCGCACGTCACCGCGACGGCCACCGGCACCCCGTTGACCAGGGCATGGGCGCACAGGCCCAGCGCGACGCCGGAGAACACGGCCGGGAAGATCCGCCCGCCCCGGAAGCCGCAGGTCGCCGCGATCAGCAGGGCCGCGGTCTTCACCACGGCCATGAGGGCGAACCGCCCCGCCGACCAGCCGTCCGGGTCCGCGGCCAGCTTTCACCTCGTCCAGCCCCTTGAACAGGGTGAGATGCCCGCCCAGGGCGCCGAGCAGGCCGAGCAGCAGCCCGCCCAGGGTCAGCGCCAGGACAGGGTGGGGCAGGGCGCGGAAGGCGCGGTGCGCGTACGGGAGGGCGTACACCGCCGCCAGCCCCAGCACCGCCCCTGCGGAGGCGATCACGACGGCGGAGAGCAGGTCGCCCCAGTGCGTGTGGGTGTAGTCGGGCAGCGAGAGGTCGAAGCTGGGGTGGGCGGCCAGCGTCATGGTGAGGGACCCCGCCGCGCCGGCCGCGAGCGGCCCGAAGAGCCGGTCCCAGAGCGCGCCGGGTCCGGGCCGTGAGGCCAGCGTCTCGGTGAGGATCAGCGCGGCGGCGATCGGTGTGCCGAACAGCGCGCCGATGGTGCCCGCCGCGGCGAGGGATACCCACAGCTCGGCCGGGGCGCCCGGTGCGAACCGGCGGCCCGCCGAGAAGGCCAGCGCGATGTTCGCCGCCGTGATCGGGTTCTCCGGGCCCAGGCTGACCCCGCCCGCCAGCGCCACGACCGTCACCAGCAGCAGACCGGGCACCACTCCGGGCGGCAGCGGCGCATCGACCAGGCCCATGGTCGCCGGATCGGGACCGGCCCGGCCGGGCACCGCCCGGATGACCAGCCCCGCCACCAGACCGGTCGCCGTGAGCATCACGATCATCCACAGCGAGGAGTACCGGCCGACCGACAGCGCGTCGGGCAGTGTCTCCCAGAGCACGTCCTGCAACCGGTCCGCGAGCAGACTGACCCCGAGCAGCACGAGGGCCGAGGCCACTCCGACGGCGAGCGCGGGGACGAGGAGCGGCAGCAGCCTGCGCGCGCGGGCCGGTTCGGCGGAGACAGCGGAATCGGTGGACATCGGCTCACCATAGCCAGGCAAAAGCTTTATAACCCTCCAAAAGGTTAGAGCGCGGGTCCCTTTCGGAGTTGCACCTCACGTCACGTCAGGGCGCAGGCTCTGTCACGTATCCAGCACACGGAAAGGGGCGCGGGGCCATGGAGCACTCCGTGGGACAGGTCGCCGGATTCGCCAGGACCACGGTCCGCACGCTGCACCACTACGACGGCATCGGGCTGCTCTCGCCCAGCGGACGCAGCCACGCCGGGCACCGGCGTTACGACGACGCCGACCTCGACCGGCTCCAGCAGATCCTGTTCTACCGGGAGCTCGGCTTCCCGCTCGACGAGATCGCGGCCCTGCTCGACGACCCGGAAGCGGAGCCGCAGGAGCACCTGCGCCGTCAGCACGCGCTGCTGTCCGGGCGGATCACCGAACTGCAGCGGATGGCCGCAGCGGTCGAGACAGCCATGGAGGCACGGAAGATGGGCATCGATCTCACGCCCGAGGAGAAGTTCGAGGTCTTCGGGGGCAAGGACCCGGAGCGTCACGCGGAGGAGGCGGAGCGCCGCTGGGGCCACACCGACACCTACGCCGAGTCGCAGCGCCGGGCCGCCCGCTACACCAAGGAGGACTGGAAGCGGATGCAGGCGGAGGTCGCCTCCTGGGGTGAGCGCTACGACGCGCTGATGGCGGCCGGTGAGCCGGCCACCGGCGAGCGCGCGACGGCCCTCGCGGAGGAGCACCGGCTCCACATCACGACCTGGTTCTACGACTGCACGACGGAGATCCACCGGCGGGGCTCGGCGAGATGTACGTCGCCGATCCGCAGTTCAAGGCGTTCCACGAGTCGATGCGGCCGGGCCTGGCCGGGCACCTGCGCGACGCGATCAACGCCAACGCGGACCGCCGGGAGTAGCCCGGACGCGCGGTTACGGGGGCGGGGCGCCCCGCCCCCGTGATCCGTCGGGCTCAGAGCCTGCTGGTCACCGCGGCCGTACCGTACGCGCAGATCTCGGTGCCCACGTCGGCGGCCTCGGACACGTCGAAGCGCATCATCAGCACCGCGTTGGCGCCCCGGGCCCTCGCCTGCTCCACCAGCCGGTCCATGGCCTGGTTGCGGGTCTCGACGAGCGTCTTGGTCAGCCCCTTCAGCTCGCCGCCGATCATGGACTTCAGCCCGGCACCGATCTGGCTGCCGAGGTGCCTGGACCGCACGGTCAGGCCGAACACCTCACCGATGACCTGGGTCACCTGGTGGCCCGGCACGTCGTTGGTGGTGACGACCAGCACATCGGCCTGTGCCGTCTGGCCGCCGCCGTAATCCTCAATGCCCACGGTGTGCACAGCACCTCCTGGGGCCGAGTTTTGCCCCGGTTCGCCCGGTGTGCATCTCCACGGGGGCAAGTGGAACCCGGAGGAGCTCCGCTGCGTTGATAGCTTTGGGCGGCCACGCAGCCGTCATCCACCACCTCCTGGAGCCCGGACCCTTGAATACGCTTGCGCTCGGACCGAGCTGGCTGGACCCGGACTACCTCATCGGTGAGTTCGGGCTGATCGGTGTGCTGGCCATCGTCTTCGCCGAGTCCGGGCTGCTGATCGGGTTCTTCCTGCCCGGCGACGCCCTGCTGTTCACCACGGGTCTGCTGGTGACGACGGGCAAACTGCACAATCCGCTGTGGCTGGTCTGCGTCCTGGTCGCCCTGGCGGCGATCATCGGCGACCAGGTGGGCTATCTCTTCGGCCGCAAGGTCGGCCCCGCGCTCTTCAACCGTCCGGACTCCCGCCTCTTCAAGCAGGAGAACGCCGAGAAGGCCCACGAGTTCTTCGAGAAGTACGGGCCGAAGTCGCTGATCCTGGCCCGCTTCGTGCCCATCGTGCGCACGTTCACCCCGATCATCGCCGGTGTGAGCCGGATGAACTACCGCTCGTTCATCACGTTCAACGTCATCGGCGGCGTCATCTGGGGCGTCGGGGTGACGGTCCTGGGCGCGGTCCTGGGCAAGATCGAATTCGTGCACAAGAACATCGAGGCGATGCTCATCCTGATCGTGCTGATCTCGGTGGTGCCGATCGGCATCGAGTTCCTGCGCGCCCGCAGCAAGTCGAAGAAGGAAGCGGCCGCGCAGGACGACGAGGGCCAGGACCCGGCCGCCGGTGGCGGCACCGCCACCGGGCGCCGCGGCCGTCACGCCAAGCGCTGACCCGGCCCCCGGCCGGGACCGCCGGATCAGAAGCCGCGCGTCCGCTTGGCCGCGCGGCGGTTCGCGCCGCCGACCGCGCCCGGTACCCGCATGAACAGCCGGGAGATCTCGCTTCCCAGGTTCACCCCGATGGCGATGGCCCCGGCCGTCGCCACCGCGGTCGACAGTGAGGCGATGCCCCGGTCCAGCTCGTCCTGCGCGATGCCCAGCAGACCGAAGTACGTCGCGGAACCGGGCAGCAGTGGGCCGATCGCGGCCGTGATGAACGGCAGCGACGACGTGTAGCGGTACCGGGAGAACAGTTGCCCGAACAGCCCCACCAGGCCGGCCGCCACCGCCGTGGCCGCCACCGGCGAGATATTGCCAGTCCGGGCCATCGCCCCGAAGATCACCCAGGCCACTCCGCCGTTGAGGGTCACCGCCAGCACCGTGGACCGGTCCTGCTGGAGCAGGATCGCGAAGGCCAGGCTCAGCAGCATCGACGCCAGGATCTGGAGCCACGGCTGGTCGTGCGAGATCAGCCGTTCCTCCGGGTTCAGCTGGGCCCCCAGCTGAAGGCCCCCGTAGAGCACCAGCAGTACCCCGGCGACGATCCCGATGAAGAAGTACATGACTTCCAGGAGCCGCGCGGCCGCGGTGATGTAGTAGCCGGTCAGACCGTCCTGCACCCCCGCCACCAGGGCCCGCCCCGGCAGCAGTGCGAACAGCCCACCGGTGATGACCGCCGACGGCCGTACGTCCGACCAGTGGGTCAGCGTCAGTGCCACCCCCAGCGCGGCGGGCGGCATCGCCGCCACCACGAACTGGTAGAACTCCGGAAGCCCGCGCCCGGCACACAGCCAGGCCAGCCGGTCCCCGAGCATCGCGCCGAGTGCCGCGATCAGGAAGACCAGGGGGCCACCGCCGACCAGCACCGATGCCGCGCCCGCCAGTCCGCCGGCGGCCAGCGTGAGCACCCAGCCGGGGTACGGGTGCCGGTTCCTGCGGATCTCCGCGAGGCGCCGGTAGGCCTCCTCAAGGGAGACCTCGCCCTCCTCGGTGGTGATGTCGTCGATGAGCCGGAAGACCGCGGCCAGCCGGGTGTAGTCGGTGCCGCGCCGGCGTACGGTACGGCTCGCCGTCACCGGGTCGTCGACCAGCGAGGGCTGGTGCGAGATCGACAGCAGCGTGAAGGTGACGGTCGGCTCGCACCGGTCGAGCCCGTAGCTGCGGGTCACGGCGAACATGGCCGCCTCGACGTCCTCCGCGCCTTCGCCGCCGGCCAGCAGCAGCTCCCCGATACGCAGCGTCAGGTCGAGTACGCGCGGCACCGCGGGGCCCGCGTCGTCGTGCTTCTGGACCGGCTCGGGCGCCGGGCGCTCGGCCACCGGCATCCGCAGCATCGTGCGCATCCGGTCCTGCCAGGGCGCTTCCTTGGTCAGCCGGATCATCGGGATGCCGTGCGCGGGCGTGAAGGCGGGGGAGTCCCGGGCGCTGTAGGTACGCGGCGGGGCGAACGCCGAGCCGGTCGTGTCCGATGCCGAGCCCGAACCCGATGCCGAACCCGGGCCCGTTCCGGAACCGGAAGCGGAACCCGCCCCCGAGGCGCCGCCCGGACCCTGCGGCTCAGGCGTCAGACCGGCCGGAAGGGCGAACTCCGACGTCGGGTGGTCCTCCTCGGACGTCGACGCCGACCTCCCCACCCCGGCGGGCTGGGAGAATGCGCTGCGTACCTCGTCGGACTGGGGCTTCTGGTCCTCCGGACCGCCCGGTTCCGCCACCACTGACCTCACTCATCATCGGGCTGCGCGTCTTCGGTAGCGCTTCTGCCCAGTATGGCCGCGGAGATGGGCGGCCACGCGAAACGGGCGGCACACCGGTGAAGGTGTGCCGCCCGTCGCTGGAGCAGGCGCACAAGCGGAACCGCGAACGGAACGCGAACGGAACCGCCGGGTGGAACCGCGAGCGGAACGTCAGTGCGCGCCGCCCTGCGCCTCAAGGCGCTTGTACGAGTTCTCGATCTCGGCCTCGGCCTCGGTGCGGCCGACCCAGTCGGCGCCCTCGACGGACTTGCCGGGCTCCAGGTCCTTGTAGACCTCGAAGAAGTGCTGGATCTCCAGGCGGTCGAACTCCGACACGTGGTGGATGTCGCGCAGGTGCTCCACCCGGGGGTCGGAGGCCGGCACGCACAGCAGCTTGTCGTCGCCGCCGGCCTCGTCCGTCATCCGGAACATGCCGATGGCGCGGCACTTGATGAGGCAGCCGGGGAAGGTCGGCTCCTCCAGGATGACCAGCGCGTCCAGCGGGTCGCCGTCCTCGCCGAGGGTGTTCTCGACGAAACCGTAGTCCGCCGGGTAACTGGTCGAGGTGAAGAGCCGACGGTCCAGACGGATCCGGCCGGTCTCGTGGTCCACCTCGTACTTGTTCCGCGAACCCTTCGGAATCTCGATAACGACGTCGAACTCCACGGGTGGCTCCTCCATGATCAACACATACGACTGATGGTTAAGTGTCCCTCACGGAGATGTGTGCTCGCGAAAGGGGCTGGTCAACGGTGAGCGATCCGGCGAAAAGACCGTCGGTCAATCCGTTCGGCAAGCTGAGCGGGGCGGCCCTGAAGGACCACCTCGACCTGCAAAACGGGCTGAGCAACTGGCAGTTCACGGCCGTCTCCGCCGCCCTCGGCCTGGCGCTCGCAGCCGGCGTCGTCCTTGCCGCCGGTCCCTGGGACTCGGGTCAGCGTAAGGCCGAGCAGGACTGGGCCGCCGCCCGGGACGGCACGGGTGGCGCACATCACGACCCCGACGCGCCCGCCGGACCGGCCCCCGCACCCAGCGCCCCGGCCGTGCTCGCCGCGCTCGGCACCGCCGCGGACCGGTCCGCTCCGGACACCCAGGCCGCCGCGGCGGCCGAACTCGGTTCCGTACTGGACCCCCTGCTGGAGGACTCCGCGCTCGGCACCCGGCGCAGCGCCGTCGTCATCGACACAGCCACCGGCGGGCGGCTGTACGGGAAGGGGGCCGACGTCCCCATGACACCGGCCTCCACGGTCAAGATCGCCACCACCGTCGCGGCCCTGACCGCGCTCGGCCCCGACCACCGCGTCCCCACCACCGTGCTGGCCTCCGCGGACTCCCGCACCGTCACCCTGGTCGGCGGCGGCGACCCCACCCTCGACCGGGCGGCGCTGCGCACCCTGGCCGCCGACACCGCGCGCGCCGTCAAGGCCGCCGGTGTCCACGAGGTCCGGCTCCGGTACGACACCTCCGGCTACTCCGGGCCAGCACTCCACCCGATCGGCCCCAACGAGAACATCGCCCCGCTGAGCGCCCTGATGGTCAACGAGGGGCGCCTCGACGACACCGCGAGCGGGCCCGCCCAGCGCAGCACTGACCCCGCCCGGGACGCCGCCGACGCCTTCGGTGAACTGCTGGACCAGGCCGGCGTCGACACCAGGTCCGGACCGGCGGCGGGCCGGGCGGCCGCGAAGTCCCGTCCCGTCGCCAAGCACCTCTCCGCCCCGCTGTCCGGGCTCATCGAGCGGGCACTGACCAACAGCGACAACGACATCGCGGAGGCGCTCGCCCGGCAGACCGCGCTGGCCACGGGCGAACCGGCGGACTTCGCCGGTGGCCGACGGGCGGTCACCGCCCAGCTGAAGAAGCTGAAACTGCCGCTGAAGGGCGTGGCCCTCACCGACGGCAGCGGACTCGACCGCCACGACAAGGTCACCGCCGCGCTGCTCGCCGGTCTGCTCGCCCGTACGGCCGATCCGGACCACCCCGAACTGCGCTCCGTCCTCTCCGGGCTCCCCGTGGCCGGCTTCAGCGGCACGCTGAGCGGCCGCTACACGACGAAGTCCGGCGGCACCGGTCTGATCCGCGCCAAGACGGGCACCCTCACCGGCGTGAACACCCTCGCCGGCACCGTCGTGGACGCGCACGGCAGGCTGCTCGCGTTCGCCTTCCTGGCCTCGGGCACCACCGACCCGGCCGCGGCCCAGTCCGCCCTCGACTCGCTCGCCACCGCACTGGCCGCCGGGAAGCGCTGACGACGGCTACACCGTCAACACCTCACCGCATCAAGGACCGAGCACGTACGGTTGACGCATGACGAGCATCGGTGGTGCGGGGATGGTCGACTGGAAGCTCGCGGTTGCGACCGCGACCCGATTTGTGCGGCCGGGGCCGGAGATCAGCCGCGAGGAGGCCCGCGAGGTCGTCGCGGAGCTGCGCAGGCATGCCAAGGCCGCGGAGGCACACGTCCGCGCCTTCACCCGGATGATTCCGGAGGGGACCGAACCGGAGGACACTCCGGTGCTGGTCGTCGACCGGGCCGGCTGGATCAAGGCGAACGTCGCGGGCTTCCGCGAACTGCTGCGCCCCCTCCTGGACAAGATGGAGGAACGCCGCGGGGGCGGTGCGGGCGGCGCCGTGCTCGGCGCGGTCGGCTCCAAGGTGACCGGGGTGGAGGTGGGGATGCTGCTTTCCTTCCTGGCCTCCCGGGTCCTCGGCCAGTACGAGACGTTCGCCCCCGCCACCCGTGACCTCCCCGCCTCGGCCGAAGGCGGCGGCAGGCTCCTGCTCGTCGCCCCGAACATCGTCCACGTCGAACGGGAACTGGAGGTCGACCCGCACGACTTCCGCCTCTGGGTCGCCCTCCACGAGGAGACGCACCGCACCCAGTTCACCGCGGTGCCCTGGCTCCGCGACCATCTGCAGGGCGAGATCCAGTCATTCCTGGACGAGACCGATGTCGACCCGATGACCGTGCTGGAACGGCTCCGCGAGGCCGCCCAGTCGCTGGCCGGCGGCCGGCCGGAGGGCGAGGAGGGCGAGGACGGCGGACGCAGCCTCGTCGAGGTCGTGCAGACCCCCGCCCAGCGCGAGATCCTCGGCCGGCTCACCGCGGTGATGTCCCTGCTGGAGGGGCACGCGGACTACGTGATGGACGGCGTCGGCCCCGAAGTGGTGTCGTCCGTCGAGGAGATCCGGGAGAAGTTCCAGCAGCGCAGGGCGAGCGGCGCCGGCCGGCTCGACCAGGCGCTGCGCAAGCTCCTGGGCCTCGACGCGAAGCTGCGCCAGTACCGGGACGGCGAGCGGTTCGTGCGCGCCGTGGTCGACGAGGTCGGCATGGACGGCTTCAACCGGGTCTGGACCTCGCCCAACACCCTCCCGACCAAGGCGGAGATCGCCAAGCCGGCGGACTGGATCGCGAGGGTGCACCGTAAGGCAGAGTCATGATCACGGCGTGCACAGGGGCTCGCGGCCACAGTCGAACGCGCCGGTAATCACCCATCCGAGGGACCGTAGGGGCATGGGAAGGCGTGCAATGCTCGATGAACGGCATTGCTCTGTCACCATCGACGCACTCTGAGTGACGGCACTTTCTCCTGTCCCGGCACTCCGAGGCTCCTCTCCGAAACTTCACGAAGGGCACCGGACATGGGTCCCCATCCTGCGGTCGCGGCGATACGCCTGGCGGTCCGCCGCGTACTCCACGACGTCATCGCCGATTTCGCCGAACAGACCGAACGAGCTCCGCACGCCGGACGCGCCCCGCACCCCGAGCTCGCCGAAGCCGGCGCCGGCCGGCGGCGCGCCGCACTTCCCGAACGACCCGATACCCCTCTGGTACTGGTGGCATGCTCCGGTGGCGCCGATTCCATGGCGCTCGCCTCCGCCCTCGCCTTCGAGGCCCGCAAACTCCCCGTCCGGGCCGGCGGCATCACCGTCGACCACGGCCTCCAGGACGGCTCCGACACCCGGGCGACCGAGGTCGTCGACCGCCTCACCGCCATGGACCTCGACCCGGTCGAGTCCGTCGCGGTGCGGGTCGGCCACGACGGCGGACCCGAGGCAGCCGCCCGCGACGCCCGCTACGCCGCACTGGACGCGGCGGCCGAACGCCACGGCGCGGCCGCCGTCCTGCTCGGCCACACCCGCGACGACCAGGCGGAGACGGTGCTGCTGGGGCTCGCCCGCGGCTCCGGCATCCGCTCCCTCTCCGGCATGGCCGCCGCGTCCGGCCCGGCCGGCCGCTACCGCCGCCCCTTCCTCCAGCTCGACCGGCAGACCGCCCGCAAGGCCTGCCTGGTCCAGTCCCTGACGGTCTGGGACGACCCGCACAACATCGACCCCGCCTACACCCGCTCCCGGCTGCGTCACGAGGGCCTGCCCGCCCTGGAGAAGGCGCTGGGCAAAGGAGTCGTCGAAGCCCTCGCCCGTACGGCACAGCTCTCCCGCGACGACGCCGACGCCCTGGACACCTGGGCCGCGGAGGCCGACCGTGACGTACGCGACGAAGCGGGCCGGCTGGAGTGCGCCAAGCTCTGCGTCCTGCCACCCGCCGTCCGCCGCCGGGTACTGCGCCGGGCGGCCATAGAGGCGGGTTCCCCGGCCGGTTCGCTGTTCGCCCGGCACATCGAGGAAGTCGACCGCCTCATCACCGGCTGGCGCGGCCAGCAGGCCATCAACCTGCCCGGCCGCGTCGAAGCCCTGCGCCAGGGTGGCAGACTGGTGATTCGGCAGAGCTGAAGCACAAGCGGCTGACATGCAGGCGAGCGGCCGCGCAGGTCTCGGGACACCACCCGGACCCGGCAGGCAAAGAAAGAGACGCGGGTGAACGAGAAGGACATGGGTACCGACCTTCAGTCGGTGCTCCTCACCAAGGAAGAGATCGACGCGAAGCTCGTCGAGCTGGCCGCGAAGATCGACGCGGAGTACGCGGGCAAGGACCTGCTCCTCGTCGGTGTCCTCAAGGGCGCGGTGATGGTCATGGCGGACCTGGCGCGCGCCCTGTCCACCCCCGTCACCATGGACTGGATGGCCGTCTCCTCGTACGGAGCGGGCACCCAGTCCTCCGGTGTCGTCCGGATCCTCAAGGACCTGGACACCGACATCAAGGGCAAGCACGTCCTGATCGTCGAGGACATCATCGACTCCGGTCTCACCCTGTCCTGGCTGATGTCGAACCTGGGCTCGCGCGAGCCCGCCTCGCTGGAGATCTGCACCCTGCTGCGCAAGCCCGACGCGGCGAAGGTCGCGCTCGACTGCAAGTGGGTCGGGTTCGACATCCCCAACGAGTTCGTCGTCGGCTACGGGCTGGACTACGCGGAGAAGTACCGCAACCTCCCCTTCGTCGGCACGCTCGCCCCGCACGTCTACGGCGGCTGACCAGGACCCGCGCAACCCGCACCGACTCCGGGGAACCCTCACGGATTTCCCGCCGTTGAGCCTTCGAAGGCGGGTTTGACAGACGTCACCGGCGGTCGTCGGTGACAATGCTGGGGTACCGTCCGAAGAACAGTCTTTACTCACACGCAGCATTTACCTACGGGCAGGAGGGACGGGGCGACTTCGCTCCGTATGGATGGACGTGAAGCGATACTTCCGTGGGCCGGTCATGTGGATCGTGCTGGCCGTCCTCGCCGTGGTCGTGTTGATGCAGGTCGTCGGCTCGTCCGGCGGCTACAAGACGGTGGACACCGGCAAGGTGATCCAGGCGATCAGTAAGAACCAGGTGGAGCAGGCCAAGCTCACCACCGGTGACGATCAAATTCTCAAGATCGAGATGAAGGACGGCCAGAAACTCTCCGGCGAGTCCGGCAGCAAGTTCCAGGCGAGCTACATCGGCAACCAGGGCGTCGAGCTGGCCGCCACGTTGCAGAAGAAGTTCGAGAGCGGTGACATCGAGAAGGGTTACACCGTCTCGCCGTCGAAGCAGTCCCCGTTCGTCTCGATCCTCTTCTCGCTGCTGCCCTTCGTCCTCATCGTGGTCGTCTTCCTGTTTCTGATGAACCAGATGCAGGGTGGCGGCTCCAAGGTCATGCAGTTCGGCAAGTCCAAGGCCAAGCTGATCACCAAGGACACCCCCAAGACGACGTTCGCCGATGTGGCGGGCTCGGACGAGGCGGTCGAGGAGCTCTACGAGATCAAGGAGTTCCTCCAGGAGCCGGCGAAGTTCCAGGCCGTCGGCGCCAAGATCCCCAAGGGTGTCCTGCTGTACGGGCCTCCCGGTACGGGCAAGACGCTGCTCGCACGCGCCGTCGCCGGCGAAGCGGGCGTCCCGTTCTACTCGATCTCCGGTTCCGACTTCGTCGAGATGTTCGTCGGTGTCGGTGCCTCCCGGGTGCGCGACCTCTTCGAGCAGGCCAAGGCGAACGCTCCGGCGATCGTCTTCGTCGACGAGATCGACGCCGTCGGCCGGCACCGCGGTGCCGGTATGGGCGGCGGTCACGACGAGCGCGAGCAGACGCTGAACCAGCTGCTCGTCGAGATGGACGGCTTCGACGTGAAGGGCGGCGTGATCCTGATCGCCGCCACGAACCGGCCGGACATCCTCGACCCGGCGCTGCTGCGTCCGGGACGCTTCGACCGGCAGATCGCGGTCGACCGGCCGGACATGATCGGCCGGCTGGAGATCCTCAAGGTCCACCAGAAGGGCAAGCCGGTCGCACCGGACGTCGATCTCGGCGCCGTTGCCCGTCGTACGCCCGGCTTCACCGGTGCCGACCTGTCGAACGTGCTGAACGAAGCGGCGCTCCTCACGGCGCGCGGCAATCTGAAGCTGATCGACAACAACATGCTCGACGAGGCCATCGACCGCGTCGTGGCGGGTCCGCAGAAGCGGACCCGGATCATGTCCGAGAAGGAGAAGAAGATCACCGCGTACCACGAGGGCGGACACGCCCTGGTCGCGGCGGCCTCACCTCAGTCGGACCCGGTCCACAAGATCACGATCCTCTCCCGCGGCCGCGCCCTCGGTTACACGATGGTGCTCCCGGAGGAGGACAAGTACTCCACGACGCGCAACGAGATGCTCGACCAGCTGGCTTACATGCTGGGCGGGCGCGCGGCCGAGGAGCTGGTCTTCCACGATCCGACCACCGGCGCTGCGAACGACATCGAGAAGGCCACCGCAACGGCCCGCGCGATGGTCACGCAGTACGGCATGACGGAGCGGCTCGGCGCGATCAAGTTCGGCGGCGACAACACCGAACCCTTCGTGGGCCGCGAGATGGGCCACCAGCGCGACTACTCGGAAGAGGTCGCCGCGCTGGTCGACGAAGAGGTCAAGAAGCTCATCGAGAGCGCGCACAACGACGCGTGGGAGATCCTGGTCGAGAACCGAGACGTTCTGGACGCACTGGTTCTCCAGCTCCTTGAGAAGGAGACCCTCGGCAAGGCGGAGATCGCTGAGATCTTCGCTCCGATCGTCAGGCGTCCGGCCCGTCCGGCGTGGACCGGGTCCGCCCGGCGCACGCCGTCCACCCGGCCGCCGGTGCTCTCCCCGAAGGAGCTCGCCCTCACCAACGGAGCCACCACGGCGAACGGCTCCCCGGTCGCGGACATCGTCCCGGCCACCGAGTCGATCCCCGAGGATCGCCCCGAGAGCTAGGTACCGGATCCGTGCGACCCCCGTCACAGGGTTCGCCGGGCCCGGAATGGAAGCCGCGTCCTCCAGGTTTTAGCCTGTGGGGGCGCGGCTTTCGTTTACCTGCGCGAATGTCCACGCAGCTGACAGCTCAGAGGAACGAGGCACAGATGACCGACCCGGTGACGCTGGACGGCCAGGATCCGATCGGTGAGTTCGACGAGAAGCGGGCGGCGGCCGCCGTGCGTGAGCTCCTCCTCGCCGTGGGCGAGGACCCGGACCGGGAGGGGCTGCGGGAGACCCCGGGGCGGGTGGCACGGGCGTACAAGGAGATCCTGGCCGGTTTGTGGCAGGAGCCGGAGGATGTCCTCACGACCACGTTCGACCTGGGGCACGACGAGATGGTCCTGGTGAAGGACATCGAGATCGTCAGCCTCTGCGAGCACCATCTGCTCCCCTTCCACGGAGTGGCGCACGTCGGGTACATCCCGGCGGAGAGCGGCAAGATCACCGGGCTGTCCAAGCTCGCGCGCCTGGTCGATGTCTTCGCACGCCGTCCGCAGGTTCAGGAGCGGCTGACCACACAGGTCGCGGACTCGCTGATGCGCATCCTGGAGGCGCGTGGCGCGATCGTGGTCATAGAGGCCGAGCACATGTGCATGTCTGTCCGGGGTATTCGTAAGCCCGGTGCGAAGACACTGACCTCCGCGGTGCGCGGACAGCTCCGTGACCCCGCGACGCGGGCCGAGGCGATGAGCCTGATCATGGCCCGCTGACCCCGCAGGGCGGGTTCCGGGAGTGCGGCGGTGGGCTATGCCCCCGCCGCGTTCTTGTTGTCGTCCTCGTCGTCCGGGAGCTTGCAGACGCGTTCCAGGAAGAGGGCGGCCGCGATCACCGCGATGCCGGCCAGGACCGCGATGCCGGCGTAGATCGCCTGGTCGCGCCGGGGCGGCATGTCGAGCGAGCCCAGCAGGAAGACGCCGACGCCGCCGTACATCCCGGCGACCAGGGCGACGACCAGGGCGCTGGCCTGGCCGAAGACCACGGCGCGGGCCGCCATCAGGGGCTCGACGCCCTTCGCGCCCGGCCGGCGCTCACGCTGGGCGCGCAGCCGGGAGCGGATGGAGAGCGCCGTCGCCAGCAGGACGACGGCGATCACCGCGAGCACGATGGGGGCGGCCAGCGGCACGCTCGGCAGGGTGCCGAGGGAGTCCCAGAGGCGGG